>JAJUGS010000207.1 GCA_029265875.1 Prolixibacteraceae bacterium | reverse complement strand
GAAAATTTGTAAAGAACCTTATAATTTGTATGGGTTTGCACCCCCCATGATCCTTTCGAATAAATTTCGCCCCTTACTGCCAGGTCGAAATATTTGCTGGCTGCCCAATAGTAACCCCCATCGCGTAAAAAGAAACCACGGTTTGCCTCTTCGCCATACATGGGCATGATGATTCCGGAAGAATAAGTGGGTGTACTTGGAAAGTAGCCAAAAGGAATCATCGGGAAATAAATCGGAAAATCTTCCAAAACCATATAAGCCGGGCCTGTCACTATTTTATTATTCGAAATTACTTTGGCCTTTGTAAGCTGGAGGTAAAAATGCGGATGATCGGCCTCGCAGGTTGTATATTTTGCTTTTTCGGTAATGAAAACATCTTTTCCAACTTTCTTGGTCCGGTCGCTCAGAATTCTTCCCTCGCCCTGTTTAGTAATCACTTTGGTAATAAAGGCTTTCTCGGTTTCGAAATTATAACGCATCGTTTCCGATTCATACTCCTCGCTACCTTGTTTAAATATGGGTTTGCTGTCCATTTTACCCGTGCTGTCTCTCAAACCTTCGGCATAAATCTGTTTCGATTCAAGATCCAGTTCGATATAATATGCTGTGAGTTCGATCTGCTGGTAAGTTACTTTCGCATTTTTATAAAGGTACACCCGCTGCCCATCGAAAGAAACCACAATCGAATCTTCGGCACTGTAAACAATCGGGTCTTCAATCAATGGCTTTTTGATACTGTCAGCAGCAAGCGTGTCAACAACTATCGGATCAGCCACCAGAGTGTCGTTCATAGTTGGTTGAATATGCTGAATGGTATCAATATTCATGCTCCCCATTAGTGGGGTTCCCGGTTCCTGTGCAAATAAAAATATTGGGAACAAAAAAAGAATATATGTTACAATTATCCTGTACAACGCGTTGTTTTCTGAATTACCATCAATTTGGCCCGACAAAAATAAAAATAAGGGGTATTGAAAAATCTTTCCAAATGCAAAATAAATCTAATATTTCTATTTTTGTGTTGAAACCTTGTAATGTGTCATGTTAAATAAGATTATCAAGTATTTCTTAATCTGTTTTTTACCTGTCAGTTTTGTGAATTCTGTCCTGTCGATTCCGGTAAAGCAAAACGATGAAACCCATGTTTCGGTGGTGGTGATCGATCCGGGGCATGGTGGAAAAGATGCCGGTGCAGCAGTAGGGAAAGCAATGGAAAAAGACATTGTCCTTGATCTGGCTTTGCGTCTGGGGGAGTCGATACAAAAGAAATACCCGGAGATTAAGGTAATTTACACCCGCAAAACCGATGTTTTTATTCCCCTGCACGAAAGGGCCAGAATTGCCAATAAAAGCAAAGCCGATTTATTTATTTCGATCCACATTAACGGAACTGATAATAGTTATGCAAGAGGTACCGAAACATTTGTGCTCGGTCAACACCGCAGCAAGGAAAACCTGGATGTGGCAAAAAAAGAGAACGCTGTAATTCTTCTTGAAGACGATTATGAAACCACTTACGAGGGATTTGACCCGAATTCCCCAGAATCCTATATCATGTTCGAGTTGGTTCAGGATGAATATCTTGATCAGAGTGTGATGTTTGCGTCAGAAATACAGTCACAATTCAGAAGCATCGGGCGTGTTGACAGAAGTGTAAAACAAGCCGGTTTTCTGGTTTTGCGACAGGCAGCCATGCCCAGCGTCCTCATCGAAGCCGGATTCATTTCTCACCCCGACGAACGCAACTACCTGGTAAGTTCCAATGGGAAAGCCATTCTTTCAGAAGCAATTTTCAAAGCATTTGAAAGCTACAAGCGAAAAATTGAAAATAAAAGCAGCTTTGCAGTAAAATCGGAAAACACTGAATATCAGGCTCAGGAAAATTCAGAAATTGAAGTCACCAGTGAAACTGAGAGTAATGTGGTTGCTCCAGTGTCCCAAAAATCAGTGCAAAAAAATGCCGACATCTATTTTACAGTTCAGATTGCTGCTTCCAACAAAAAGCTGGAAACGGTTTCTTCAAATTTTAAAGGGCTGAAAAATGTATTTTCAATCAGAAGTGGAAATACCTACAGGTATTATGCCGGAAAGTTCGGAACGGTTACCGAGGCAAACAAGCACCAAAAAAGTATAAAAGCAAAATATCCCGATGCATTTGTTGTGGCCATCGAAAACAATCAGGTAATATCCGTAAAAAAGGCGCTCGAAAAAATGTAAATCAACCTTCGATTGGCTAATTTTACAAACAAATCAAACTATTATTATTAGTTGACTTGATAAAAATGTTCATTAATCCGGAAATCTATGAAATACTCAAAATATGTAAAATTGGGTTTATTGATAGTAATAACCCTTGCCATACTGATCTGGGGTCTCAGTTACCTGAAAGGAAAAGATGTTTTCAAAAAAAGCAATAACTATTTTGTTGTTTACGAAAGGATCGACGGGCTGCAGGAATCCAACAAAATCACCATGAACGGTTACCAGGTGGGGCAGGTTTATGAGATAAAATTTATGCCCGACAACAGTGGGCGCCTGGTTGTTACACTGATGATGGACCAGAATTTTAAAGTACCTGTTAATTCGGTGGCACAGATTGTCAGCAGCGATATTATGGGAACCCGCACCATTAAACTGATATTCAGCCAGGAAAATACTTTTTACCAATCAGGCGACACCATACCGGGAGCTATTGAAAGCGACCTGAAAGAACAGGTAAGCATGCAGGTTTTACCACTTAAAAACAAGGCTGAACAGCTTTTGGGCACTGTTGATTCGGCCATTGTGGCGCTCACGGTGATCCTGAACGAAGACGCGCGGAAAAACCTGTCGCAAAGTTTTGCCAACATCAACCGCAGTATCAATAATATCGAAAAAACAACTTCCGATTTGCAGCAAATTGTATCGGCACAAAAAGGAAATATTCAGCTTACCATGGAAAACGTAAGGGATATTACTTTGGCATTAAGTAAAAACTCGAAAGAACTCGAAAACACAATTAAAAATATGTCGAGTTTCAGCGATACGCTGGCACGTTTGCCAATTACCCCGGTAGTGGAAAATATCGCACGGGCTTCGGAACAGCTTTTGAGCCTGATCGACAAATTGAACAGCAATGAAAGTACAGCCGGGCTGCTGCTGAACGATGATCAATTATATCATTCAATAACCGGGCTTTCTGAAAATCTGTCAACTTTAATAAAAGATATTCAGACAAATCCGAAACGATATCTCGAATTTTCGGCAATTGACTTTGGCAAAGAATATTACATAAATACTTCAGGCGATGTTTCTGATAAAAACGTTGTTTTTAAAGTATTGCTTGTTTCATCGGAAAACCAGGTTGCCACCACTTCGAAATATTTCGAAGGGCTGGGCGAAATTGAAGAATACCAGGCAAATGGTGCCTATTCATATTTAACCGGAAACACCTCTATCTATTCAGAGATTGTAAAAATACACGACCTGGCAAGAAAGAAATTTCCGGAAGCTACGATTGTTGCTTTCAAAAACGGCAAGCTGATCAAGCTCGAAAAAGTGCTCAGATCGGGCAGGTAACAACACGCCGGTGTTAATAACTTTTCGGGTCAGTTTTCAACACCTGCCAGTACCTACCAGTTAGCAATCTAAGAATCAATCTATTAATTCAAAATAACTGATAATCAGTTAGTTAATTTTTTTATAAAAAATTGAAATTTTAAAATACTGAAAACGAAAACAATACGGTAATACAGAAAATTACAAGCCGTTTTTGATTTTTTTTATAACTTTTTTTTCGCAACTTTTGCTTTTGGGAATAATGTTGAAAAAAAAATTGTAGAACCTCGAAAAACCAAATTAATCGATGAACGAAGAACATAAGGCTGTGTGGGAAAAATGTCTGAACGTTATCAAAGACAATGTACCCGGCAGTAGTTTTAAAACGTGGTTCGAGCCAATTGAACCGATTAAATTAACGGATAAGGTCCTTACCATTCAGGTACCCAGCGCGTTTTTTTATGAATACCTTGAAGAGCAATTCATCGACATTTTGAGGCGAACCCTGCGGATGGTGCTGGGTAACGGAGCCAAACTTGAATACAATGTTGTAATGGGCGACAAGAATGGAAATGCGCCTTATACAGTATCTTACCCTACTAATAATAATGTCAAGATTGTTAACAATCCGCTGACGATTCCACTGAAATCGGAAGAAAAAACCGCCATCCGGAATCCTTTTATCATTCCCGGGATTCAGAAATTGCAAATCGATCCGCAATTGAAACCCGACAATACTTTTGAGAACTTTATTGAAGGCGATTGCAACAGACTGGCACGCAGTGCAGGCTATGCCGTCGCACAGAATCCCGGTGGAACAGCTTTCAATCCGTTAATGATTTACGGAAACTCAGGACTTGGAAAAACACACCTCGCCCAGGCAATCGGTATCGAAGTGAAAGAACGTTATCCGGATAAAACAGTACTCTATGTAAACGCCAATAAATTTCAGACACAGTTTACCGAAGCTACCAGAAACAACAACCGAAACGATTTTCTGAATTTCTACCAGATGATTGATGTGTTGATTCTGGATGATGTTCAGGAATTTGCAGGCAAGGAAAAAACACAGGAGACTTTTTTCCATATTTTCAACCATCTGCACCAGATGGGGAAACAACTCATCCTCACTTCTGACAAACCCCCCATCGAGCTGAAAGGAATGGAACAACGGTTACTTTCGCGTTTCAAATGGGGTTTGACAGCCGATTTGCAGATTCCGGATTTTGACACCAGGATGCAGATACTGAAACACAAGGTTTATAAAGATGGAATTACTTTCTCGGAAGATGTTCTTGAATATATCGCCTCGCATGTTTCAAATAACGTTCGCGAACTGGAGGGTGCACTTGTTTCATTGCTGGCACAGTCGATGCTGAATAAAAGGGAAATTACACTCGACCTGGCATCCAAACTCATCAATAAACTGGTAAAAAACTCAAAACGAGAGCTTTCTATCGAATATATTTCAAAAGTGGTTTGCGATTATTTCAATATGCCTGTCGATTCGTTGCAGACAAAAACCCGCAAACGCGAAGTGGTGCAGGCAAGGCAAATTGCCATGTATTTCTCGAAAAGCCTTACGAAATACTCGCTTACCAGTATTGGTGCACAGATTGGGGCAAAAGACCATGCAACTGTACTCCACGCATGTAAAACAGTCAATAACCTGAAGGACACTGACAAAAACTTCAGGGTTTATGTCGAAGAAATTGAAAAGAAACTGAAAATGTAATATTGAAAAAGCATCCGAAAGGGTGCTTTTTTTTTGCCCGAAAATGAACTTCAGGAACTATCCTGAAATGGAAAATGGAAAAAGATATTTATCAGACCATAGAATCAGCAAGCGAAGGCCTTTTTAAAGACAAGGGAAGCAAGTTTATAGCTTATGCATTTCCGGTTGAAACCGAAACTGCGGTAAAAGAAATCCTATTGCGAATCAAAAAAGATCACCACAGTGCCCGGCATCATTGTTATGCCTGGCGAATTGGCACCGAAACCATACAACACAGGGCAAATGATGATGGCGAACCCTCTTCAACGGCTGGAAAGCCAATTCTGGGGCAATTACTAAGTTTTAACGTTACTAACACGTTGGTGGTTGTGGTGCGGTATTTCGGAGGTACACTTCTGGGTGTTAGCGGATTGATTAATGCCTACAAAAATGCGGCAGCCGAGGCTTTGAAAAATGCAAAAATTATATGCCGCCCAATTGAAAAGAAATGGCAACTGAATTTCACTTACAATGAACTCTCTGAAGTAATGAACCTTGTAAAACAGGAAAACCTGACAGTACTTTCAACCCGATTCGAAGAAAAATGCGAATTAGTTTATTCTGTCAGAAAAAATAATGAACAAAGAATTGCTGCCAGTTTCGGCAATATTTACGGAGTTAAAACAAAGTCATTGTCAGTTTAAAATGTTAATAAAACGGTAAAAAATACAATTTGAAACCTACTTTCAATACCATGGAAAGAAATTACTTTTGTGAGGATATGGCAATGCGGAATCAACAAAATCTCCGGCCTTTTGAAACTTCGGTCAATACCGGATTGTTCACCAGGAAAAACATCAGACTATTTCATTTCCGAAATAAAGAATTTCATTCCATTGAAAACCAACATTTTATATTAGATGTTGGTTTTTTTTTGTTTTTACAAACCGATCAACAAAATCTTAAAATATGAAGAAAGATCTAATTTCTATTACCGATTTTACAAAAGATGAATACCTGAAAATTATGAAATTGGCTGCCGAATTTGAAGCCAATCCTAACCAGGAGCTATTAAAGGGCAAGGTTATCGCATCGTTGTTTTTTGAGCCATCAACCCGCACAAGGCTAAGTTTTGAAACCGCTATCAGCCGGTTGGGCGGGAGAATTATTGGTTTTGCTGACCCTGACAGTTCAAGCGCCACAAAAGGTGAAACACTGCACGACACCATTAAAATGGTCAGCAATTATGCCGATCTGATTGTTATGCGTCATCCGCTGGAAGGTGCCGCCCGTTATGCTGCCGAAATTTCGCCGGTACCGGTTATCAATGCAGGCGATGGCTCCAACCAGCACCCTACACAAACGCTCCTCGACATGTATTCAATTCTGAAAACTCAGAAAAGGCTTGACAACCTGAATATTTTTATGGTAGGCGACCTGAAATATGGACGAACAGTGCATTCGCTGTTAATGGCCATGTCGGAATTTGAAAATCCGGTGTTTAATTTTATAGCACCTCAAATTCTTGAAATGCCCGAAGAATACAAACTTTTCCTTCGTGAAAAAGGAATCAAATATTACGAACACAAGGAATTCACCGACATTGTAAGCGCAGCCGATATTATTTACATGACGCGGGTGCAAAAGGAAAGATTTTCTGACCCGATTGAATACGAACAAGTCAAAAATGTTTACATTCTCCGGAATGCGATGTTGGAAAAAACAAAACCAACTGTTAAAGTATTACATCCCCTGCCCCGGGTTAACGAAATTCATACCGATGTTGACACCAACGAAAAAGCCTACTATTTTGAACAAGCCAGAAACGGGGTTTTTACCCGCGAAGCCATTATCTCTCACATTATGAACCTTAAATAAAAAGCCATGCAAGACGACCATAAGAAAAAACTGAAGCTGAAAGTCAGCGCGATCAAAGAAGGAACTGTTATTGACCATATTCCTGCCAAAAATCTGTTTAAAGTTATAACGATTTTAGGGCTCGATGCAATAGAAAACCAGATAACATTCGGGACCAATCTCGAAAGTGAAAAACTCGGTGCAAAAGCCATCATCAAAGTATCGGATAAATTTTTCGAGGACGATGAAATCAATAAAATAGCGCTGATTGCACCCCATGCAAAACTGAATATTATCCGCGATTACGAGGTGGTTGAGAAAAAGGTGGTTGAAATTCCCGATTCAATTTCGGGCATTGTAAAATGTTTCAATCCCAAGTGCATAACCAATCACGAACAGGTAACAACCTGGTTTAAAGTCGTTTCCAACGACCCGATCT
>JAJUGS010000001.1 GCA_029265875.1 Prolixibacteraceae bacterium | reverse complement strand
GTTGCTGTGCCATGTTTTGCTGCAAAAGTATGTCAGCACCCTGTCCTTCGGAAAGATTGAGATGCGATGAAGCAACCACTTTCAGGCATTCGGCTTTCACAACCGGATCGCAATCAATAGCCGACAGCAGTTTGTAGCCTTTCCCGGTGAGATAATCTCCAATGTTGATGGCGACAGGAATTCCCGCCGTTCTGTGCAATGCCGGCTGATTGTACCGGAAATCCTCATCATCCTGAATATCATCATGCACCAGTGATGCTTTGTGACAACACTCAATAATCACGGCCAGAGCAGATTGCACTTCTTCTGAAATATGGCGGGAATAAGATTGGATAGCAAGTACTGTTAACAGCGGCCGCATCCGCTGACCGCCCAAAGTCATGGTTTTCAAAGCCAGTTTTTCTGTTTCCGAGTTTCCGGGAAAGAACTTTTTCAGATTTTCAGCCGTGAAATAATCCTCCACTTTACTTTTTAGTAACGAAACTGAAAGCGGCCTGACTTCTTCATTTTCTGAGATTTGTTCAATTTCCGCAAAAAGCCAGTTGTAATCGATGGACGTGTTGGAGCAGCCATCAAAAAGCAGTGGTAATCCAATTACCGGAACCGCCGCGTGTGAAACCGCGTCAAAAGAATTTTGCAAAACCGGCATGCAACTCACACCAATCACCGCGTCAATCGACCCTTCTTCCACCAGCCCGGTGGCAACGGTTGTTCCTTCGGCTACCAGTGTGGCGTAACCCAGTTTTTCAGCTTTGGTAAGAATGCCATCAATCTGGCAACTTTTGCATCCTGCACAAATAAGTCCGAGGTGATCGAATTCTGCCTTACATTCCAGGTTGTTTCGCAAACACTGCGGCAGCAAAAGCAACCGGCGGTTAAAAGGAGTCGCATTCACCACGTCGCGCCAGGTTTCGTTTCCCAAAAGAACGATCGTAAAATCGAGGTAATCACTACTGATGCCTGATTGGTCCAGTATTATTGCAGCATGTTTTTCAAGAATATCAAAAGAAGCCGGAGGCAGAATTTTGTTCCCGGCTGCATAAACCCCCACTTCTTTCCGCAACAAATCACGGATTTTCCGGTCTTTCGGAACCTTCAATATGCGTTTTTTCAACTTCATGCTATCCGTAAGCTCCCAACCCAAAGAAAGCTCTTTTTTTGGCAAACCTGTAAATCCAGCCTTTTTCAGGCACCGGAACACCCGAACCGTGACTGGGTACCAGCGGCATTGATTTCAATCTCGAAATTTCATTTTCCCGGCCCGAAGTATCGGCTGCATGGTGTTTTTCCACCATTTCCACCAGCCACTGCGGGTCTTCCATGATAATACACCCGTTGGTTTTCTTCAGAATCTCATTTTTCAACTGTTTCAGAAAAACAGATTCACGATAAATATTTTCAAGCGGTTTGTCGGAAACATTGTCGGTTGCAAACTGGATAACCGGGCAGGGTTCGATAAAACCCGATGCGTTGATATGGTGGCTCAAACCCGTTGCAGCCGGGCAAAGTCCGTTTCCATCCTGATCCCAATAAGCATCAATTATAGCCATATCGAATCGTGAACGGGCGTCAACCATAAATTGCCGGAGTTGCTGAATTTCGGCTTTATCGAGCGCCAGTTCAACCGTTGATTCGGCACCAACCGGACGGTAAATGTAGTACCAGAGGTAGGCCACATTTTTCTGAATCAGCGAATTGATAAATTCATCGGAAAGCGCCAGTTGCATGTTTGATTTGCAGACGCTCATGGCCACGCCGGTGATCAATCCTGCACCAGTGGCATTTTCCACCGCATCTAAAGTACGCCGGTAAATATCTTTCCCGCGACGTCTCACATCGGCAATCATTTCGTCACCTTCAAAACTGATCAGCGGTGTTACATTCGAAAGTTTTCGTAATTCTTCGGCCACCTCTTTTGTCAGCAGGGTCCCGTTGGTAAAAAGCTGAAAATAGCAATCGGGATGTTTTCGCAAAACTTCAAAAAGTGGTTTGTACATCAGGGGCTCGCCTCCTAAAATTCCGAAGAAATAAGAACCTTTTGCTTTGGTTTCGTTAATAATCCTGTCGAGTGTTTCAGGCGACATGCGGGCATTCTTTTTTTTGTGTGTCACCCAGCATCCCTGGCAATTCAGGTTGCAATCGTCGGTTACCGAAATAAAATGAAAAGCCGGGAAAAAATCCCCTTTTTTCAGTCGTTGTTTGTAACGAGCAAAACTGAGTGTGCCTTTTACGCCCATGTTGTACAAAAATTTGTAAAGGCACTTTTTGTCGGTATTTTTCAGAATTCGTCCAATCATCCTAAATTAAATCCCCCGGTTTTGGTTTTCAATTCTTCCAGTGCTTTCCGGCGTTCCTCTTCCGCCTGTTCAACAACTCCCTGTCTGAAAATGTTCCGGCGGGTCTGGTTTCGTGTATTCAATGCTGAAAAAAGACTTCCCCGATCGATTGAAATTTTGCTGCCGTTTGGTTCGTCACCGGCCAAAACTGTGTTTTCCGCAAGTCTCGGAAACATGATGGCTGAAGTGGGGCAAGTCCTTCCGCAAGCCGGACAATTGTTTTTGCAGGCCAGCGGATCGACTACTTTCAGGTTTTTCTTATCGAAACTGTAAACGCCAAATAAACAGAAACGGGCGCATTTCCCACAAAGCGAGCACAATGACTCGTCGATTACCGGGTACCAGGCAGGTACATCAAGTTCTGTGATCTGAACCTGGTAACGCGCTTCGCCTTTTTCAACCTGAAAATCGGTTTCGAGTTTTGATAAAATGGGTTCGGGTTGAAGTACTTTAAAATTCAGCACTTCGAAGTCGCCCATTTCAATCGCGTTTTGCCTGAATATATTTTTGATTGCACGGGGATAACAGGCAATCACAATTTTTTGGTGGTAGTTATTTCCGAGCTGATTCAGAAAATCTTTTTCATGCAAAGCCAGTGCACACAAATCATGCACTTCAAAAATATCGGCGGCCAGGTTTTTCAACCCAAAAGCAATGCGGTCAAGCGATTCAGCACTGATAACTTCAGCCTTGCACCGGCAAAAAAGAATGCACGATCTTTTCTCCATTTTCTGTTTTACTTGGAACGGCTAAATAACCAAAAATTTTTAGTTACAAATTAGTCGTTTCAGTAAAAATTAGCCGGATCCCAATATTCACGGTTTAAAGATGATTGGAAAAATGATGATTGTGTTGCAAAAACAAGAACAGGAGAAAGTATCTCATTTCTCCTGTTTTACAAACATGTTCCTGAACATCATTCACTGACTATCCGCAATCAAAACATGCCTTGTTTTGCGACTAATAAAACCTCTGTGTTATTTTCTTGTTTCTACAATTACGTATTTTGAAAGTTTCCAGAATTCGCGCGGGTTCTCAATTTCGAGATACGCGATTTTATCATTTTCTTCAACCAGTTTGTAAGAATTGGCCGGATGCTCGGTAATCAGTTTTGCCTTTTTTGCATTCAGCGGAAACTGGCTTGTATTTCTGATGTCGAGCTGTGTAAAAAATCGTTCGTTCAGATCATCTTTGATTGAAATATTTTTCCCGATCCCCAGAAAACCGCCTTCTTTGGTTAACACGCCTTTTTCAATGAGTTCGCGGTGGGTTCCGGCTGCAAAATAAGCTTTATTTATTTCGTTGTCCTTTTCAACAATTACCTGCGATTTTTCGGCAATGATTGCCGATTTTTTCAAAAGGCTGTCTTCTTTGGAAAGAATGTCTTCATTCAGTTTTGCCAGTTGCATATCCTTCTCGGCAATTGTAAAATCACGCTGGTCCAACTCGGCCTGCAGTTGTTTCATACTTTCGTCCTGCTCGCTGATTGTTTTTGTTAGCTGTTCAATCTTGTTTTTGTACGATTTTATATTAACGCCTGACGATTTCAGCTTTTTTTCAAGTTCTTCAATTTTTTTGCTGCTTTCTGCCAGCATCTCGTTCATGCGTTTAATGTCGGCAACCAGCATTTCTTTCCGGCTTTTATTTCCTTCTTTTTGGGCAAGAACAAGCTGACCGCGTTTTTCCTTAATAAAGGTCAGGTTTTGTTCAATTTCATCGAAAGTGCCAGCCATGTCATTCACCAGCGAATCACGCGTTTCAATCACAGCATTCAGGTTTCTGTTTTGCTGATTCAGCATTTCAATCTGGTTCTTGTCGTTTACCAGCATTACACCACCTATCAATACAACCAGCATTAAAACTGCCAATGTTGACCAACTCACAATTGTTTTTACTTTAGTTTCCATAACTTTTCCTCCTGTTTAATTTTTGTTTTTGACTGGAAACTGTAAACCGAATAATATGCCAACCTAAAATATTGGCATATTGTGCTGAATATCTGAAATTTAATTGTCCGACAGTAAAAAATTCAGCTATCAAAATGATTGATTCTAATCAATTTGATAATAAAAAGGGTTAAAATTTTACGGGTTAATTTCCCGAATCTTCTTTTAACATCCGGTAAATAGTGGCAACACCAATATCGAGTTTATCGGCCACCAGTTTGATGTTGTTGTCGTATTTTTCGAGGTATTTTTTTACAATATTAATATTGTATTCCCTGAGTGTGATTTCTTTCTCGATGTAATCACCCATCATCACATTTTTACCCAGGTAAATTTCCTCATCGGTAATTTCATCGGTATCAGTGATTGTGATAGCAAGTTCAATTACAGATTTTAACTCCCTGATATTCCCGGGGAAAGGATAGGACAGCAGCTTATCGATGGCAGGTTGTGTAATTGTTTTTAGGGAAAGATTATTCTCGTTGCAAAATGCTTTGATAAAATGTTTTGCCAGAATGATGATGTCGTTTCCTCTTTCGCGGAGAGGCGGCAATTCCACCGGAAAACCATAAAGCCTATAATATAAATCCTGCCTGAATTTTCCGGAGTTGACACTTTCCTGCAAATTCTGGTTCGATGCAACAATGATACGGCAATCGGTTTTTACCGGTTTGTTATTTCCCACCCTCACAATCTCCTTTTCCTGCAAAGCCCGTAATAATTTGGCCTGCAGCGAAATATCCATTTCGGTTATTTCGTCAAGAAAAAGTGTGCCGCCATTAGCCTCTTCAAATTTGCCGATCCGCCGGTAATTGGCACCCGTAAAAGCACCTTTTTCGTGCCCGAAGAGTTCACTTTCGGCAAGGTCTTTTGGTATTGCCGCCATATTTACCGCAATAAATGGTTTTGCCGAACGGGACGAATTATAATGAATGGCTTTGGCAACCAATTCTTTTCCGGTTCCGGTTTCGCCGGTAATAGCCACCGAAATGTTGGTGCGGGTGGCCTTTTCAATCTGATCGTAAATTTTTCTGGTTGCCGGGCTGTTCCCGATAATTGTATTCTGGTAACTGTACTTGTTTTTTACTTCTTTTCGCAACGAAACGATTTCATTTTTCAGGTTTACCCCGTTTCGGATATTCTGAATGGTATTCAGCAACCGCTCCCTGATATCGCGTGATTTGACGATATAATCATAGGCCCCGAATTTCAGCAGTTCAACCACCACGTCAATTTCGTCCTGCTCCGAGATCAGGATCACGTGGATTTCCTCGTTTTCGGCTTTTATTCTTTTCAGAATCTCAAGTCCCTGCATATCGGGCAGCCTGTAATCGAGTGTCACCACATCCGGATTTTTATCCAGGTTGTTCAAACAATCTTTTCCGTTGGTAAACGATTCTATCACATAATCAGGATTCAGCGAAAGGTTGTGTACCAGCAGCCTGTTGTACCATTCATCATCCTCTACAACAAATATTTTAAATGGTTTTTCATCCATACACGAAAGTTTTTACCCCATACGGTTTTAAGCGATTTCAGTTCAAAATTATAATAAATCAAACCTTGTTATCATCAAGACTTACGTTCCCGGTTTCTTCGACATATAACTTCAAAAAAGCCAACAATTCTTTAATCGCCGGTTTTAATTCAGAATAGGTTGATATAACCCAGCTTGCTTCCTTTTGTTGTGCAAATTTCTCAATTTGTTTGATCAGGCTGTACAGTTCGCTCGCGGCAATGTGCTTTACAGGAGCCGCCATCCGGTGGGCACTGTTGTAAACTTCCTCCCATTTTTCCTGTTTAATTGCAACGTCGATTTCGGAAATGCCCTTTTCCATTGACTGTATAAAAAGCCGGATCATTTCTTCCAGAAATTTCTGATCACCGCCGGCAAGATGCAAAAACCGTTTGATATATTCTGAATAATCAGGCTGAATCTGATGATTCAGCAAATCGGTTTTGGTAAATGAAAGCAACAAATCAAAAAGTTCTTTTTCGGAAAACGGTTTAAAAAGAAACCCCTTCATTCCGGCATCAATGCACGCTTGTTGTTCTTTCCCGTCAACTGTTGCCGAAACCGCGATAATAATTGGTTCAGGATTATTTTTCAGGATTTGACGGGCAGCCTTAATACCGTTGGTTACCGGCATGTGCAAGTCCATCAGGATAAAATCAAAGCGTTCGTTTCGTGCAGCCAGAACAGCCTCGTTCCCTTCCTTGACTTCCACACACCGGATTCCCCATTTTCTGAAAATATTTCTTATCAGGAACCGGTTATATTCCTCATCATCAACAATTAAAACAGTCATTTTTTTAAACGATTCCGGAATGTCAGAAATTATCACGCCCGCGTTTCCGGGCTCCAGTTCTTTTCCTTCCTCGTAATTTAATCTCAAGGTTACACAGGTTCCGTTTCCGGGCTGGCTTTCAAACTCAATTTGTCCTTCGTGCAACTCAACAAGTTTTTTTACAATCGATAGCCCAAGCCCGGTTCCCTTGTATTTTTTACCGGCAGGATTGTCGATTTGCACGTATTCATCAAAAATATAACCGATTTTATCAGCTTCAATTCCTATTCCTGTATCAACCACCTTGATTGTCAGCTCAACTTTGTTATCACCCTTGTTTTGGGAGCTTGCTTTCAGCGCGACTTCCCCCTTTTCGGTAAACTTAATTGCATTGCCCACCAGGTTGATGATTATTTGTTTCAAACGCAATGCATCGCCAACAAGCACGGCGGGTTTTTCTCCTTCCCATTGAAAACCGAGCGTTATTCCCTTGTTGATTGCCTCGTTTTTAAACAGCGAAATCACTTCGGTGAAAACTGCATCCGGAGAAAAACCGGCTTTATCGAGTACCAGTTTTTGTGATTGAATTTTGGAAAAATCGAGGGTGTCGTTTACAATATTCCGCAAATGGTTAGCCGAATTAAAAATTACGGTTACCATTTCGGCTGCATCCGGATCAAGTTTTTTTTGCCGCAACTGTTCTGCCAAACCAAAAATCGAATTAACGGGTGTGCGGAGTTCGTGACTGACATTGGCGGCGAATTGCTCTTTGGCTTTGGCCAATGCTTCGGCTTTTTCGCGGGAACTTGTTAGTGCCCTGCTCATTGCCCGCGATTTACTCAGGTAAACAAAAAGCACAAATAACGTGAGCAACAACAGGACTACTGCCGAAACTGTGTAAACCGACAGTCTTTCAATGGTTTGTTGGGCCAGTACATTGGCCTTTTCGGTATTTTTTACAAGGTCGGCTGCCTTTTTGATTTCAACATCCCTGATGAGTTTGGCAATCAGCCCATTAATTATAGCATCTTCTTCAATCAGTTTTGATTCAATTACATTTTTGCGTTTTTGACTTTTATACATCTCCCACTCCATCTGCCTGATTTTTCTTCGTAAATCAATTTCCACCCGGCCCATTTGTGGTGATGAATCTTTTTCAACCTTTAAGCTTCCTGAAAAATAATCGGGTACCCGGCTGCTTTTTCTGCCCGACGTTGTATCGGCTTGCCGTTCGCTGACATCTTTAAAAAATTGGGAATAGGAAGGGAAAAAACTCTGTTTCGGAAGTTGTGTCGTCAGAATTTTATCCCAGAGTTTCAACTTATCATTCGAAAGTGTAATAAACGAATCGATCAGTATTTTATCTGTTTCATCATCAATTCCGAGTTTGCCCAAAGCTTCAATTTGCCGGTGAATGCTGTCTTCCAACTGATAATACTGTTCAATATCCTGGTTGCTGCCGGTCAGTAAATAAAACCTGACAGTGTGTTCAAGATTTGTAAGGTCAGCAGCAATATCTTTAATAAAAAAAACCTTATTGTCGGGCTGTGTTCCTTCCCTGATTTCCACTATAATATCTTCCAGACTTTTATAAGCCAGATAACCAATTGTACCCACCACCAGTCCAATGGCAATTGTAAGTACCGATATTAATATTTCAATTCTGAATTTTCGCATTTCAAAGTAGAACGAGAGCACCGGTTATTTTAACGAAAAATACTTTTGATTGTTTTTCAAAAAGCTAAACAGGTGTTACAGAAGCTGACTACACCTGAAAATCAATAAGAGGAATATAGATATCAGCAATTTTACTTACTCATCCCATTTTTACAGAATTTGAAATCTAACTTTCGTTACTGATTTTCGATTCCTGTTCTGCTGATTTCACAAAATCTTTTGGCAAAACCCCAAATTGTTTCTGGAAACATTTTGCGAAATAAGATCCGCTGTTAAATCCAACGATGTAACAAATTTCGTTGATGCGATAATCCTCTTTCATCATCAGGTCGGCAGCTTTTTTCAGGCGGTAAACCCTGATGTAATCGTTGGGTGCCATCCCCGAAATACCTTTAATTTTTCGTTGCAGGTTCGAGCGGCTCATCGAAAGGTTATGGGCTAATTTTTCAATCGAAAAATCAACATCCAGAATGTTCTTTTCAATTTCTGAGTTGATACGCTGAATGAAATCTTCGTCTCTTTTGTTATTGGCAATGGTTCCGTAGGAAATAAATGGCGATTTCGAAAATTTGTCGAGCACCCGCATCCTGTTTTCAATCAGGCTGCTGATTTGCGCCTTCAGGTAAACCAGCGAAAAAGGCTTTTCAATATAAATATCCGCTCCATATTCGAGCCCTTCGATTTTTGTGCTGATGTTTGTTTTTGCCGACAGCAAAATCACCGGGATATGGCTGTACTGTTCGTTTTGCTTGATAAGCCGGGTGAGTTCAAGCCCGTCGATACCCGGCATTACAATATCGCTCACTACCAGGTCGACGGTTGATTCTTCCAGAATTTTCATGGCTTCCTCACCGTTATTCGCTACAAAAACATTGAAGTCTTTATTCAGGTTTTTTTCAATAAAATTCTGCAGCTCCTCATTGTCTTCAACCACCAGAAGATACATTTTGTCGGGGTGATGTTGACTTTGATGAACTGTTTTTACAGCAGCAGCCGGCTCATCTTCAATTACCAGCTCTTCGGGTGAAACTGGCAAATTGGTGGGAATCTGCACAACGAAGCAGCAGTTTTCGCTTTTATCATCAATAAAGATTTTGCCCGAGTGCCGGTCGACCAATTGTCGGGCAAGCGAAAGCCCGATGCCAGTTCCGTTGGTTTTTGCCTGTGTTTCGCTGTTTGTGATCTGAAAAAATGGTTCAAATACTTTTTCCTGCATTTCTTTTTCAATCCCCGGGCCATCGTCGGTAACCCTGATTTCAATTATTCCTGCCTTTTTATTTTCTGAAAGACGGATTTCGATTTTTTGCGAAGCAAATTTCAGGGCGTTCGACAGCAAGTTACTCATTACCTTGTTCAATGCATCTTTGTCGATATTGGCAACTACTTTTTTGGAGGGCAAAAACAGCATCAGCTCAATGTTGTTCTTACTGCCGGTAGCCTTAAAACTCATGTAGATATCGTTCAATAAATCGTTGACGTTTGTGTGCACAAAACTCATCCGGTACTGGTTTTCCTCAATTTTTCTGAAATCGAGCAACTGGTTGACGAGTACCAGCAGTTTTTCGGTGTTTCTTTCAATTACCTGTAAATTTTCCTTTGCTTCAGGCGGGCATTGTGTACTGTTCACAATATTTTCAAGCGGCGCTTTGATCAGACTCACTGGGGTTCTGATTTCATGTGCGATGTTGGTGAAAAAGCTGATCTTTGAGTTGTACAACTCTTTCTCTTTTTCAATTTTAATCTCTTCAATTTTTTGTTTGTGCCGCTTTTGCGAATTGCGCACAATGATCCTGATCCCCAAAAACAGTCCCGAAAGAAAGAGCAAGCCATAAAACATTAAAGCCACGTTGCTTTTCCAAAAAGGAGGCAGAATTTCGATTTGCAGGAAATCGCCGGTTTCATTCCACACACCATCATTGTTGGAGCCTTTCACCCTGAAAGTATATTCTCCCGGTTCAAGATTACTGAAAATAAGCGAATTCTGGTTGCCAACCGACCTCCATTTTTCTTCAAGCCCTTCCATAATACACGAATACTGATTTTTCTCCACTGCCTGGTAGCTCATACTGACAAATCCAATCCGGAAAGAAGCCTGATTGTATTTCAGGGTAATTTTTTTGTCGCGGTTAATGGCTGTTTTCAGCAACGAATCGGGTTCAAAAGGGTTTTCCTTGTCAATTAACTCGAAAGCAGAAATAACAACCGGGGGTATATAATTATTCTCTCTCAGGTTATCAGGATGAAAAGCGTTAAATCCGTTGATTCCTCCAAAATAAAACATACCGTTGCGTGCCTTATAGCTCGACCTGTAATTAAACTGGTTGCTTTGCAACCCATCTTCTTTGGTATAGGTTTTCATTTCGAGGGTTTCGGGGTTGATTTTTGTAATTCCCATATTTGTGCTCACCCAGATATTCCCGTATTTGTCGTCAAGAATACCGTAAGCCACATTGTTGGGCAACCCTGTTGACTCGTCGATTGTGGTGAAATCATCAGTTTCGTAATTGTATTTACAAATTCCACGGCCTTCGGTTGCAAACCAAAGTCTTTGTTTATCGTCCACAAAAACATCGATTACTTTATTGAAATTCAGCGATTTTGTAGATTTATCATCGTGCAGATAATTTTTCCACTGTTTTGTAACCGGGTTGTACTGAAAAACTCCATCGCCATAAGTAGTCACCCAAAACAGTCCGTGACTGTCTTCCTGCATGTCGTAAACAAAGCTGCGCACTTCGGCAATTCTTTCGAAATTATTATCAGCTCTGTTGAACCTGCTGAGGCCGAAAGGTGTGCCTACAAAAATGTCGGAGTTCTTTTTTTTGTAAATCGAAAAAACACAGTTGTCGTCGATTGAGTTCTTGTTATTGGAATCAAAACGATAGTTTCTGAAAGCGTTTGTTTTAACGTTCAGTACATCAATCCCGCTCGAAAAAGTTCCAATCCACAGGTTATCTCCGTCCAGAACGAGCGAGTGCAAATTGTGATAACTCAACCCGTTTCCCGTTTTTTGTGGTTTTATTTTTCTGAATTGCTTTTTCTGAACATCAAAATAATTGAGTCCGCCATCTTCGGTGGCAATCCACAGGTTTCCTTTTTCGTCTTCGCAAAACTGGCTCACCGCTTTTCCTGATAAATAGGAGTCGGAACAACCCGGATAATAATGCTCAATGGTATTTCTGTTGGCCGACAGGTAGTTAACGCCGCCAAAATAGGTACCGATCCAAATTCCGCCTTCCCTGTCGTTGTATATCGAATATACATTCTGGTCGCTCAGGCTGCTGGGGTCGCCGGGGTCGTCAACCCGCTGAACTGCGCCGGTTGTTTTTTCCTTCAGGTACAAACCATCGTCAGACCCGATTAGCAGGCTGTTTTTTTCGTACCCGCTGATAGCCCTGATTTTGGAAATATAGGGAGCTTTATTTTTATCGAAAAAGTTTGTAAAAGTCTGTGTTTGTTTGTCCATTTTAAACAATCCGCCCGACCAGGTTCCCAGCCACAGCTCCCCGTCGGCATCTTCATGAATGGAAAGAATTTCATTGTCACCTGCAACATTTAAACTTCCGGCGGGAGTATATTTCTGAAAATTGCGGGTTTCACGGTTAAACCGGCTCAATCCGCCACGGGTACCAATCCAGATTGTTTCCGACAAATCTTTATAAATCCTCCACACAAGGTTTGATTTCAGCGAGTTAAAATCATCATCTTCGGTAAACTGTTCGAGCTTGCCCGAATCTTTTGTGTAACAAAACGCACCTTGTGTCATTGTTCCAATCCAGATGATATTTTCGTTTTCGGCACAGATAGCGGTTACGGCAGAGTTTATTGAAACTCCGGCTGCAGTTTTTACTTCGAAGGAAGAAAAATACTCGGTTACAGGGTTGTAAATAAATATCCGGTTGTCGGTCCCAATCCAAAGTTTGCCATCAGTGTCTTCGAAGATTGAACGTACAAAATTATTCCCGATTGAACCCGGATTCCGTGGATTGTTTCTGAAAATCCGGTACTCTTTCCCGTCGAACCGGTTTAAGCCATCTTTTGTGCCAAACCATAAAAAGCCCTGCCGGTCCTGTAAAATAGCCTGCACAGTATTCTCCGACAGCCCATTGGTCACCTGGTACTTTCTGAAAGTAAGATTATTTCCGGGCAATTGCAATGAAACAATAAAAAGGTTTGCAAGTAAACAAACAATCAAATTCAGAAACCTTTTCATATCCAGACAAATAATTTGTGATTCATTTAAAAATCAAAATAAAACACATTTCTGGTTGAATGATCCGGGAATTGATAAAATCGATGAAACAATCTGCTCATAAAATGAAACAGATTGGTAGAATCGCTTTAAAATGGACTTTCCCCGCATTAATTGATTAAATGATGTTATTTCTTGCCTAAAAATTTCTACAAAAAGCAATGGATTGCCCTTTACTTTACTTTCAGGCGGTATGGTAGCATAAACCGTCAGATAATAAAAGTATGGTTTTACAAACAGGGAAGGAGGTGCAACTACACAGCAAACTATCAGCATTTTTTTTTGACGATCAAAGCTGTTAATCAGCCTATTCGTGATAAAATAAAATCAATAAAATTTCACAATTAACTTATGAATAATGAAAAAATTTCTGTTTTTAATGCTTATTGTGATTCCTTTTTGGGGAATCGCACAAAACACATCACTTAGCGGGAAAGTAACCGATACGAGAAACAATCCGCTTCCGGGTGTAACTGTAATGGTAAAAGGAACACAAAACGGGACTGTTACCAATAACGAAGGAAGTTTCATGCTTACTAATGTTCCCGCAAACGGAACCATTGTTTTTTCTTTTGTGGGAATGAAATCTCAGGAAATTCCGGTTCAGGGAAGAACTTCATTGGATGTTATTTTGGCAGAAGAATCCATCGGGCTTGATGAAGTAGTAGCCATCGGTTACGGAACTGTAAAAAAATCGGATTTAACCGGCGCTGTGTCAGTGGTAAAATCTGACGACATGAAAAAATCAAATGCCGGTACCATTGGAACCCAGTTACAGGGTTTGGCAACCGGTGTTAATGTAAGAAGCACAGGCCGTGCCGGTTCGGATGCTTTTATCGAAATCCGTGGTGTGGGAACTTTAAGCAACCGCACTCCTCTCTGGATTATCGACGGAATGATTTCTACTCCCGGTGCTGAATTTAACCCGGCTGACGTTGAATCAATCCAGATTCTGAAAGATGCTTCTACTGCAGCTATTTATGGTTCACGTGCTGCAAACGGTGTAATTATTGTCACCACAAAAAGCGGGAAGGAAGGCCCGATGAAAGTGAGCCTGAATGTAAAGGAATCATGGGAATGGTCGCCTCGATATCCTTTGATGGGCGCTGAAGATTACAAGTTTTACAACGACCTTGCTTACGAGGAAGGGATCAAAGATGGTGTCTGGACTTCGAGCAAACAAGACCACTGGAACAATGATACCGACTGGCAGGACGAAGTGCTTCAGACTGCTCTCGTTCAGGATTACAACCTTTCTCTTTCAGGTGGGAGCAAAGAGGCCAAATACCTGATCGGAGCAGGCTATCATAACAATAAAGGTGTTGTTTATGGCAACTCTTTCGACCGTTTCTCATTCAGAATTAACAGCGAAGGTAAAAGGGGCAGGTTAAAATTCGGGGAGAACATGTTTTTTACCTACACGGACACCGATCCGCTTCAAACCAATCCATACAACGACTTCCTGAGAATGATGCCAACCATTCCGGTTTATGATAATAACAACCTGGGAGGGTATGGTTATGGAAGTGAACAAAATGCCCGTACATTCGGAACCAACCCGATTGCACGCGAAGACCTTGAATACCAGAATATCATTCAGCACAGATTTAACGGAACTTTCTGGGCCGAACTTGAATTGTTCAAAGGACTTACCTATAAACTAAACGCCGGCGTTGACTACTTTTGGTACGAAAGAAACTGGTTCCGCGGTGTGGGCAACTGGACATTAAACCAGGAATACCGTGATTCGGAAAGCCAAAAACAAATGGTGCATACTTATAACAGGCTGGTTGAAAATACTTTGAATTTCAGCCGTGACTTCGGTAAACATCACATCGATGCCTTTGGCGGTATTACCTACCAGACATTTATCAGCGAAAGTTTATATGGTGCACGCCTTAAATTCCCGAAAGTGGGCGATGACTACCTGACTGTTCTTGATGCCGGCCAGGCCAACCAGACCAACTCAAACAACATTGCTGAAAATGCTTTGATTTCATACCTCGGAAGGGCTAATTACAGTTATGACAATAAATACCTTTTCTCAGCAACGCTCAGAAGGGATGGCACTTCGAGATTATCAACCAAAAACAGATGGCAGAATTTCCCTTCTGTTTCAGGTGCGTGGAGAATTTCAAACGAAAGCTTCTTTGGCGTAAACTGGATTGATGACCTGAAAATAAGAGGTAACTGGGGTATTCTGGGTATTGCCGACATTGGAAACTGGGCCTATCTGGGAACTATCAACCAAACCATTGTAACTGTTTTCGGCGCTTCACAGGCACTTCAATCTGGTGCAACACAGGTAAGGATTGTAAACTCTGATTTAAGATGGGAAACCAAAGAAACCTACAACATTGGTTTTGATGCTGCTTTCCTTGACCAGCGTTTAGGTGTGAGCATGGAATATTACAATGCCACCTCGAAAGATGTACTGACCGGAATGCCGATTGCCCTTGCAACCGGAAACGAAGGGGGCGCTCCTGTTGCCAATGCAGCCAGCTTAAAAAATACAGGAATTGAAGGAACCTTTACCTGGAGAGATGCCGTGAACGATTTTAAATATAGTGTAACAGCCAATTTCACAACGCTTAAAAACGAAGTTCTTGAGTTAGGCTACGGAAAAGATGTTTATTACACGGGTACCACCAAATCGATGGTTGGCCAACCATTGTCGATGTTTTACATGCTGAAAACGGATGATTTATTCAGAACCCAGGCTGAAATCGACAATTATGTAACTTCAAATGGTACACCGATCACTATTAATGGTAAAAGGCCTAAACTCGGCGATGTACGTTACATTGATACTGATGATAATGGCCAGATCACACAAAACGACAGGCAGATTGTCGGAAATCCATGGCCCGGAATGCAAATGTCATTGTTATTCAATGCTTCGTGGAAAAACTTCGATGCATCGATGATGTGGAACGGTCAATTCGGTAACGATGTGTACAACGTGGCATACTGGCAGGGTCGCTATTTTGCCGACAACTCCAACTATCTTGAATTTGAAGCAGGTGAAGAACCTTACCAGGTAAACCCGAATTCAAGTTTCCCGAGAATTATTTATAACGACACGCGAAATACACAAACCAGCGATCGTTACCTCGAAAGTGGCTCTTACCTCAGAATGAAAAACTTCCAGATTGGCTATACTTTCCCGGCGGAAACACTCAAGAAAACCGGTATTGAAGCTCTGAGACTTTATATCAGCGGAAACAACCTGATTACGCTTACTCAGTACAAAGGGTTAGATCCTGATTTTATCAATACCGATGTCTGGAACAGGGGAACCGATAGTTTTGCTTTCCCGAATACCCGCTCGTTTATGGCAGGATTGGATATCACCTTTTAATAACTAATGACAATGAAAAATATAAAATACACTTCAATTTTATTGCTCCTGATTCTGCTGGGATATTCATGTAATCAGGATCTGCTGGATATTGACAACCCGAATGAAGCAACCACAGAATCATTCTGGAAAACACAGGACGACGCCATTGCCGGCGTAAATGCCTGCTATAGTCAATTGTACAAAGAAGGTACGTGGATGCGCTGGTTATCTTTTCGTTACGATCTTACTTCCGACGAAGGCTGGAGTTCTTCTCCCTGGAACGAATTGGCAAACTGGGTAAAATTTCAATATGCAAACTACAACTTTTATGAAGGCAATAACGTGCACATGGAGCATTTTTACAGGGGGATTTTCCGCTGTAACCAGGTGTTGAAATATGTTCCTGAAATTGAATTTACAACCAATACGGCCCGCAAGGAGTCTGCGCTTGCAGAAGCTAAATTTCTGCGTGCATTGTGGTATTTCCAGGTTGTATTGCTTTGGGAAAAAGGTTCGCTGGTGCTCGAACCAGTTGAGGCCGGGTACACACCTGTACAAGCAACCGATGTACAGATATACGCACAAATTGAAAAAGACCTGAAAGAAGCTGCTGCAGCATTACCCGAATCATGGGATGCCGCCAACAAGGGAAGGGCAACCATGGGGGCTGCCAAAGCACTGCTTGCAAAAGTTTACATGCAGCAAAATAAATACGACCTTGCCAAAACTGAATTACAATGGTTAATCAGTAAAGAAGGTACAATTTATGGCCTTGTTGACAATTGGGTTGACAATTTTACTCACCTGAATGAAAACAACATTGAAAGTGTTTTCGAAATCCAGTTTAACGATGCAAATAAAGGTGGTACAGGCAATAACGCCAGCATGGCCACAGGTTTTCAACGTACACAGTTTTATGCGCCCGGCGGCATTGGCTGGGGCGATGGAAAAGCCCGCCAGTGGCTGGTTGATGAGTACAAGAAAGAAAAACGTGTGGACGGTAAAAACGATATCCGCCTTTACCACAGCATTCTTTACGAACAGTATCTCGAAGATTTCCCGGATGGCGACCCAATGTACTATTACATTGACACCCGCACTGCCTGGGGACCAAGAGGCTGGAGAGGAAGCTGCTTTATCAGGAAATACAACACTTCGTATTTCCGTCAGCGCGAAGATTATTTTGCACCCAACAATTACCGTGTTATCAGGTACGCCGATGTATTGCTGAATTATGCAGAATGTATCATCAAAACAGGTGGAACACCTGCTGAAGCCGTTCAATACGTAAATAAAGTTAGAGAGAGGGTCAAACTCAGCAAACTCGAAGACAGCCCCTTCAAAGATGCGATGAACTCGCCGGAAGCATTTATGAAACGGTTGCAGATGGAACGCACCCTTGAACTTTGTTTCGAAGGATGGAGATGGGCCGACCTGAAACGCTGGGGTTTACTCGACACCCAGGCTGGCATCGATGAACTGAAATCGAGAGATGCAGATTTTAACAACTTCGTGATTGGCAAACACAAACGATTGCCAATCCCACAAATAGAAATAGACAACAGCGTTGGCGGATTAACACAAAATCCGGGTTATTAGTTTAGTTAGATTAAATTTCAGGGGTCATTCAATTTTGATATAAAAATATCATGAATGACCCCTTTCTCAAAATTCTCAAAGTATGCTTCATTATATATATTTTTATTAAATAACCAGCATTTTTTAAAACCAATTAAACATGAGAATGAAAAACTTATTCTTTCAGGCGGTAATCTTACTGATGTTTTCAGCTATATCCTGCTCTGGCCAGTCAGTTGTCCCCGACGAAAAACCCATTGCCAAAGTTCCGTTGGGCGACCCTTTTATCATGCTTTGGGAAAATACTTATTATGCTTACGGAACACAATCGCCCGATGGTATCGTGGTGTACACTTCCGACGATATGCTCAACTGGAGCATTTCTGAAAAAGCCGGCGGACTTGCACTGCACAAAGCCGATGTTTGGGCCGACCGATGGTTCTGGGCACCCGAAGTGTACCACATCAACGGTAAATTTTATATGTATTATTCTGCCGACGAGCATATTTGCGTGGCAACCAGCGATTCGCCGCTCGGCCCTTTTAAACAGGAAGTTCAGCAACCCATGATCGCCGGCGAAAAGTGCATTGATAACTCGCTGTTTATCGACGACGATGGCAAACCGTATCTTTACTTCGACCGTTTTGATGACGGTTTAAATATTTGTGTGGCCGAACTCGAAGCCGACCTCATCACCATCAAACCCGGAACCATAAAAAAGTGCATCAACGTTTCGCAAGACTGGGAAAAGGTTTGGCCCCGCGTAAACGAGGGTTCGTTTGTGGTCAAACACAACGGAACGTATTACATGACATACTCGGCCAACAGTTACGAAAGCCCTTTTTACGGCGTTGGCTTTGCTACAGCCCCTTCGGTAACCGGCCCCTGGACAAAATATGAAAACAACCCTGTTCTGCAAAAACCCGGTGAACTGGTGGGTGTTGGCCACAGCGCCATGTTTACCGATAAAGAAGGTAATCTCAGAATTGTTTTTCATGCCCACGCCAGCACAACAAAAATTCATCCCCGCCATATGTACATCAGTACGGTTGGGTTCGAAAATAAAAACGGAAAAGAAATCCTGGTCATCGACCCCAATTATATAACGCCTGTTCAGAAAGAAAAATAAATCAAACCAATTGATATGAAAAAATCAAATCTGATATTCAATAGTCTGCTGGTTTCATTGTGTTTACTCAGTGTCACAGCCTTTTCGCAGCAACCCGATCCGCCGGGGCAGGTAAAAAAAGGCGAAAAACCTGTAAACGAAGCCTACCTTTTTGCCCATATGACGCATCAGGATTATGGTCGCCTGTATTATTCGGTGAGCCTCGACGGTCTGCACTGGAAAGCCCTGAACAACAGAAAACGGGTTTTCGAAGATTACAAAGGTCACCCCGATATCACCAAAGGCCACGACGGACGCTACTACATTGCCGGAAACCGGAGCGACGCTTCTCCTGACATTAACATCTGGGTTTCTGAAAACCTGATTGAATGGACTTTATATTCCACTTACACGCCCAACCTCAAAAGCACACCGGGTTATTCGGAAGCTTTGCAGCGCATAGGTGCACCAAAAATTTATTTCGACGAAAGCACAAAAGATTACATTCTCACCTGGCACACTCCACATAAAGAAGGCACAAAGGAAGATCCCGAGCGTTATTGGGCAAGCCAACGCACACTGTATGTACTCTCAAAAGATTTGAAAACGTTTTCGGAGCATCCGGAAAAACTTTTCGATTTGAACATGGGAACCATCGATGTTTTTATCCGCAAAATTGGCAACCAGTACTTTGCTGTTTTAAAAGATGAAACTTATCCAACATTATATTGGCCAACCGGAAAAACCATCCGCATTTCGAGGGCTCCTTCGTTAACCGGACCCTATTCAGAACCTTCAACACCCATTAGTCCGAATTTCAGGGAAGCTCCGATGCTGGTTCCTTCGCCCGACGGAAAAATCTGGTACCTGTATTACGAGCAGTACCCGGGAGTTTCTTACGGATTATCGATTGCCGATAACATGAACGGCCCCTGGTACCAGGCTTCGGGTTACACATTTTTCAGCGATTGGGACAAATACAGTCTGCCCGATTCGGTGCGCCATGGTTGTATGATTACCATTTCGCGCAAAGAATATGATAACCTGGTTAATAAATTTGGAATAGCTGACAAATAAAAGTTGGGGTTTGGTCCTGTAACTCAAAACCAATAGTTTTAAACCAATTGCCTTTAGAAATCAGAAATATTGCAATAATGAACTTTAAAATCAATCTGATAATATTTTTTATACTGATATCAGCCGGATGCAGCAAAAGCGAAACCCGGATACCGGAGGATGCTGTAAAAACCACCTTTACAAATCCTGTCTGGAACGGTGCTGACCCCTGGATGGTAAAGCAGGGCGACAATTATATTTATTGTTTCTCGTCTAACAACGGCATCACGGTTTCGCGCTCAAAATTCATGACTAAAAAAGGCGAAGTCAAACAAATCTGGAAAGCCCCGATAGAGGGCTGGAACAAGGCCTGTGTGTGGGCTCCCGAGATTCATTTTATTGGCAACCACTGGTATGTTTATTATGCAGCCGGCGAATCGGGGCCGCCATTTATTCACCAGCGCACTGGTGTTTTGCGTTCAAAAACCGAAGATGTTTTCAGCGAATACGAAGACATGGGCATGCTGAACACAGGTGATAATCCGGGCGATATTTCCCAAAATATCTGGGCAATTGATATGACCGTTTTTGAGCACAAAGGAAAACTATATGCAGTCTGGTCGGGCTGGCGGCAGCAAATGGACACCGACGCAACGCCTCAGCATTTGTATATACAGGAAATGGAAAATCCTTATATTTTAAAAGGGAAACGGGTTTTACTGTCGTCGCCGGTTGAAAGCTGGGAAACCGGAGGCCCGCTGAATTTGCAGGAAGGCCCGGAAGTGCTTAAATACAGTGACAAAGTTTTTATCATTTATTCGTGTCGCGAGTCGTGGCTCAAGGAATACCGCCAGGGAATGCTGCAATTAAAAGACCCTGAAGCCGATCCGTTGGTTCCATCGAACTGGACCAAAAAAGGCCCTGTTTTCGAAGGAAACGAAACGGTTTTTGGTGTGGGGCATGTTTCGTTTGTAAAATCACCCGACAACTCCGAAGACTGGATTATTTATCATTCAAAAAAAAGTACTGCACCCGGTTGGGACCGTGATGTCAGAATGCAGCCATTTCATTGGAATACCGATGGAACACCTGATTTTGGAGATGCTGTAGCTGCCGGAAAAGCAATCGACCGCCCTTCGGGTGAAGTTGAAATTGAAGAAAAACAGTTAAAATGAAGCCCCTTGTTGATATAAAGTTTATACTCATTTTAAGTGCATTGGCAATCTTATTGAGTGCTTGCATCATTAAACAAAAACCTGTTGATGAGCGTCCGAACATTTTGCTCATTATGGTTGACGATATGGGTTATTCTGATTTGGGTTGCTACGGAGGAGAAATTCAAACGCCCAATATCGACAAACTGGCAGCTAAGGGAATCCGTTTTACACAAATGCATAACGAAGCACGCTGCTGTCCCACGCGTGCAGCGCTTTTAACCGGGCATTATTCGCGGCAGGCCGGGATCAACGGAATGGGGGTAAACCTCAGCAGAAATACGGCTACCATCGCCGAAATTCTGAAAGAAAATGGGTACGCCACTGGCATGACAGGCAAATGGCACCTTTCGCAAACAAAACCGGTTAAAAACCCTGTTGAACAATTGCGCTGGATGGCACATCGTGCGGATTACGGGCCTTTTTCTCCCCTCGAAAACTACCCGTGCAACAGGGGTTTCGAAGAACATTGGGGCGTAATCTGGGGGGTGGTTAATTATTTCGACCCTTTCAGTTTGGTGCACAACGAAGAACCTATTAAAGAAGTACCCGACGATTTTTATATGACCGATTTCATCACCCAAAAATCCATCGATTTAATTGAAAGCTATGGAAAAGACGACAAACCGTTTTTTCTCTATATTGCACACACAGCACCGCACTGGCCGCTGCACGCTTTGCCCGAAGACATTGAAAAATACAAAAATACCTACACAGAAGGCTGGGACGTGATTCGTAAAAACCGTTACTACCGAATGATTGAGATGGGTTTAATTGATGCTGAAACTTTCCCGCTTCCCGAAAATTCATCAGGGAAAAAATGGAACGATTGTACAGAAAAAGCATACGAAGCTGCCTGCATGGCAGTTCATGCGGCCATGATTGACCGGGTTGACCAGGGAATTGGGAAAATTATCGATAAACTGAAAGAAACGGGACAATTTGAAAACACGGTAATTTTTGTTTTGTCTGATAACGGGGCTTCGTACGAACGTGGCTATCCACCAGGATTCGACAGGCCCGGTTTTACCCGCGACTCAACAATAATTGAATACAATGCGCCAAACCCTGGTGCCGAAACAACCTGGAATTACCTGGGCAATGCATGGGCGAGCGCAGCCAACACGCCTTTCAGGTTCTGGAAAAAAGAGTCGTACGAAGGCGGCAGCGCCACCCCGTTGATTGTGCACTGGCCGGCAAAACTTAGCAAACAACAAAATACCATCAACCACGGTGTTGCGCATGTAATCGATGTTTTGCCAACCTGTCTGGCACTTTCGGGAGCTAAATATCCTGAAAATTTTAACGGTCAAATTACATTAAAACCTTCGGGGAAAAACTTATTGCCGCTAATTTTTGGAGAAACAGAATCGGTTCACGACACACTTTATTGGGAACATGAAGGTGGGCGCGCCATCCGGATTGACAACTGGAAAATGGTATCATTGCCAAAACAAGCTTGGGAGTTGTTTGACCTTTCCACCGATCATACCGAAAGTGTGAATCTTGCCACAAAATACCCTGAAAAAGTAAGCGAAATGAATGCCGCCTGGGAAAAATGGATGGTACAAACCGAAGTAAAAGAGCCAAAAAAATGAAAATAGTGTTGAAATAATTATAAACAGTTTTCGACAAAACATAAATTAACGGTCAAACTGAATTCAGACGAAAGATATTTTGCCAACCAAATAGCATTAAAATCAAGATATATAAAAACTATGAAGAAACAAATTTTAATTTATCTGCTGTCAGCTTTGGCAGCACTTTCAGCGTGTCAGCCAACACAAAAAGAACCCGCAACCAAGCAGGCAAAAAAGGCCAAATGGACTGTTGAACAAGCCAATGCCTGGGCCGCCGAAAACGGCTGGCTGCGGGGCTGCAATTTTAATCCGAGTACTGCCATCAACCAGCTCGAAACCTGGCAGGCCGAAACTTTTGATACACTTACCATCGACCGCGAACTGGGCTGGGCCCAGAAAATCGGGATGAACTGTATGCGCGTTTACCTCCACCATGTTGCCTGGGAAGTTGACAAAGAAGGGTTTAAAAACCGCATGAAAAAATACCTCGAAATTGCAGATAAACATGGTATTAAAACCATTTTTGTGATTTTTGACGACTGCTGGAACCCAACTTACCAGGCAGGCAAACAACCCGCCCCTAAACCTGGTGTTCACAATTCAGGCTGGATTCGCGATCCTGGCGATTTAATTCACGAAGATTCAACACTGATTGTGTTGTTGGAAGAATACACAAAAGACATTCTCAACACCTTTAAAGATGACAAACGCATTGTAATGTGGGATTTGTACAATGAACCCGGCAATTTTAAATACGAAATGAAATCGATGCCGCTGTTACAGAAAGTTTTTGAATGGGGCTGGCAGGTTCGTCCATCGCAACCACTCACTGCTGGTGTTTGGACTCCTGCATTGCCTGAGTTTAATGTATTTCAGCTCGAAAACTCCGACATTATTACTTACCACAATTACAACGGACCAGAAGAACACCAGTCTGTGATAGATTCGCTTCGTAAATATGGCCGCCCGCTGGTTTGTACCGAATACATGGCACGCCGCAACAACAGTCTGTTTACTAACATTATGCCTATCCTGAAAAAAGAAAATGTGGGCGCCATCAACTGGGGTTTGGTGGCCGGAAAATCGAACACAAAATATGCCTGGGACGAGCCCATTCCGGATGGTTCGGAGCCACCACTTTGGTTCCACGAAATTTTCCATCCCGACGGGACACCTTACAAACAAGCTGAAGTGGATACAATAAAAAGTCTGACATTGGCAAAATGAGAATAACAAGCCACCCCTAAATCCGCTGAAGGGGACTTTGGCTCATTGACTGACGAATGTGGATTGCTAGTTGAAGTCCCTTTTAGGAGTTTAGGGTGAAAAAATACAGTTATTAATTATAAATTAAATAAATCTAATAAAATGAATAAAGCACTTTCAACAATTATCCTGAGTTTACTTTTGACGGCAAACGTTTTTGCACAGCCCTGGAAACCGGCTGGCGATAAAATCAAAACACCGTGGGCTGAAAAAGTAAACCCCGAAAATCCGCTGCCCGAATACCCTCGTCCGCAGTTAACCCGTCCCGACTGGCAAAACCTGAACGGTTTGTGGGATTACGCCATCGTACCCAAAGGTGGCTGGCTGCCCGAAAAATTCGATGGGAAAATCCTGGTTCCGTTTGCGGCCGAATCAAGCCTTTCAGGGGTACAGAAAACAGTTGGCGCTGACAACGAACTTTGGTACCAGCGCACTTTTACAATACCTGCCGCGTGGAAAAACCAGGATATTTTGTTGCATTTCGGGGCAGTTGACTGGGAAGCCGAAGTCTGGGTGAACAACATCAAAGCCGGAAGCCACAAAGGCGGTTACACCCCATTTTCGTTTAACATTACCGGGCTGCTGGCCAAAAATGGTGTCCAAACGCTGACTGTGAAAGTGTGGGACCCTTCCGACGAAGGTTACCAGCCACGCGGCAAACAGGTAAAAAACCCGCAGGGAATCTGGTACACCCCGGTTACCGGAATCTGGCAAACCGTGTGGATGGAACCCGTGAAACCAGCTTACATTACAGCCTTAAAAACGGTTCCCAACATCGATGGCGGAACCGTTTCGGTTTTGGCTGAAACCTGTGGTACGGCGAAAGGCGACCTTGTTTTGGTAAAAATTCTCGACGCCGGGAAAGTGGTTGCCGAAGGAAAAGCCGTTGCCGGTGAAAAAGTTTTACTGCCTGTAAAAAATGCAAAACTTTGGAGCCCCGAATCGCCATTTTTATATGACCTCGAAGTTGCTGTTGTGAGAAAAGAAGAAGTGCTCGACAAAGTGGGCAGCTATTTCGGAATGCGGAAAATTTCGACAAACAGGGATAAAAACGGTATTTACCGCATGCAACTCAACAACAGGGATTATTTCCAGTTTGGCCCGCTCGACCAGGGCTGGTGGCCCGATGGTTTGTACACAGCGCCTACCGACGAAGCTTTGAAATACGACATCGTAAAAACCAAAGATTTCGGTTTCAATATGATTCGCAAACACGTAAAGGTGGAACCGCCCCGCTGGTATTACCATTGCGACAAAGAAGGAATCCTTGTTTGGCAGGACATGCCCAGTGGCGACCGTTCGCCACAATGGCAGCAACGCAACTATTTCGACGGTAAAGAACTGGTGCGCAGCGCCGTTTCTGAACAGAACTACCGGCAGGAATGGAAAGAAATCATGGATTTGTGCTACCCGTTCCCGAGTATTGTGGTTTGGGTGCCGTTTAACGAAGCCTGGGGTCAGTTTAAAACTGCCGAAATTGCTGAATGGACGAAAAATTACGATCCTTCAAGATTGGTGAACCCGGCCAGTGGCGGTAACCATTACGATGTGGGCGACATGCTGGATATGCACCATTATCCCGACCCGGCTATGGGAATTTTTGACTCAAAACGTGTAAATGTACTGGGCGAATATGGCGGAATCGGGCTGGTGTTTGAAGACCATTTATGGGAGAAAAACCGCAACTGGGGATACGTTCAGTATAAAACCACCGACGAGGCCACCAAAGTGTATGTTGAGTTTGCCGAAAAACTGAAAAAACTGATTCCGTTTGGTTACTCGGCTGCAGTTTATACACAAACCACCGATGTTGAAATTGAAGTAAACGGGCTGATGACCTACGACCGGAAAATTATCAAACTCAACGAGGAAGCACTGAAAAAAGTGAATACTGAAATCTGTAATTCACTGAAAGATAACGAGTAAAATATAGGTTTGGGATTATTTATCATCTAAGTGTAATTGACGGGCTGCGGGACCTGAATTTTAATCCAGTTCCGGCAGCCCGTTTTTTATGACAAGAGGTTAAATTCCCCGAAGACTTTGATTGTTTTATTGATAATAAATGTTTTAAGCCGGATTCGTTAGTTGCCTGATTTTTTCCACGCCATTGGAGAATTTTGAGATACATCAAAAACGGACAAGTTTCTGTATTAACTTTGACTGAAAAGTGTATCAGGAATGCCCGTTTAATCGGATATATTTGTTAGTTATTAATTTGAAATATAAAAGGAATTGCCTGCATAACAGGTTTTTCTGGGTTGTCACTTTCAAAATTAACTTTTACAATGGATAAAATGGTCAGTAAATTTTTAATCACCGCAAGTTTCCTGCTATTCTTCGGGATGGCAGTCAATGCGCAGGATGTTGAATCAAAAATAAATGATATAAAAATCTCATTGATCGATGGCAATTATGAAGCCGGATTAACAGCATGCGAAGAATTGCTAAAATCGGGCATCAGCGACTCTACTCAGCTGGCCATGGTTTATGGTTATGCAGGATTGTCGAGTGAAGCCCTGAAAAAAAAGACCGAAGCCCTTGCTTATTATAAAAAAGCAGTTGAACTGCAAATGCCCCAGCTTGATGTTTACGATAAACTGATTAACTTATCAAAAAAGGAAAAGAATGATTCAATCTATGAATTTGCATTATTGGAGAAACTGAACGCTTTTCCGGAATATAACGATGAGATAAAAAAAAGTCTTGCCTATCAGTATTTAAACACAAAACAATATGAGAAATTATTAACTGTTTCTGAAGAACTTTTAAACTTAACTCCCAACGATGCTAATTTCCTGTATTTCAAAGGAGTATCCCTTCAAAACCTGGGTCAGGTTGAAGAATCGAAAGTATTTTACGAAGAAGTATTGAAAATTGACCCGGAACATACGGGAGCAAACATGAGCCTGGGGTTAATGATATATAACGATGGGAGTGACATATTTCTTAAAAGAAAACAAGAGTATGAAGCCATCGCAAAACCCGACCGGGTGAATTACTGGGAATATGAAAAAGGCATTGAAAAAGGTAAAACATTATACCGGCAGGCATTGCCCTATTTGTTAAAGGCATACGAAAGTGGTTTGTATCCCAACCTCAAACCAATCCTTTTTAATACATACGTGCGGCTTGAGCAGAAAGACAAGGCCGAAAAATACAGGTAACCATAATTAAGAACCCGATAATACATCGGGCACAACAACCTCAACAGTTCCCGATTTTTCTTGCAAAACCAAATTCTTATGCTTTTAGATCAATTTCACATCCCCTGAAATGGCCACTCCTCATAAAAGGAAATCATCCTAAATCCAGTTTGTGAGATTGTGACACTTTTTGACGGATTTCAGATTCTTGTTTTTTATAGCTGAAACTATTTTAGCACCGTGGAAAATAAGTTTTAGTACTAACTGATACTGACTAAATCAATGAAAATGATTCAAACTGATAACCAGTTGAGGAGTGTGCCGGTAAATTACGCGGGGAAAAAGCCTGGATGTGGTTTATCCGATTTATCAACCAGCCTTTTTAGCAGTTTTTTATCATCATTTGAAACCATACCCGCTTTCTCTGTATTTAGTACCACCTCCATAAAAATAATCCATGCATACAAACAGCTTGCGAAGCATCTTCTTTTTTACAACCAGGATAACCAATATAACCCCGGGTTTAGCACAATAACAATTAGCAGTTACACAAAAAATTGCTATGAAATTAGCCCTGTGAATTCATTAGCCTCCATGAACGTGTTTAACGTGTTTTTCAAAAATGCTTTAAAAAATCAAGACAAACTATGAGAATAGCAGTTCAGAAACAGTTTAGGAAATATCTTCTGGCAGAGGCAATTCTGTTGATTGTGACATTGTTGGCAGTTTCATGCAAAGATGAATATTTATACGATAACAATGAGCCCGAATGGCTGGGGGAAAGTATTTACGATTACCTGAAATCGGGGGAAAATTTCAAATATTACACGCGTTTGGTGGAAGAAGTGGAAGATTTCAAAGAAGTGTTGTCAAAAACCGGTAGCAAAACCCTTTTTGTTGCCGACGATGCTGCTTTCGAAGAATTTTTCAGGAATAACCCCTGGAATGTAAAACGTTATGAAGACCTGAGTCTTACACAGAAAAAGCTGATTATCAAGTTTTCGATGATCGATAATGCCTACCTCATCGAAACATTATCAAATTATTACAATGGTACGCTGCAGGAAGGCACCGCGTTGAGGCGGTCAACTTCGGTTTCTGTGATTGACACGGTACCTTTCGAATCGGGCGATAAACTTCCTAAATCGTCGAACTGGGACTGGTACCGCAATAAGGGATTGTACCTGTTAAAAGATGCCACTTCGTGGCCAATGGTACATTTCCTGGAGAGTTCATTAAAAAGTGCAGGAATCAGTGATGATGATTTTACCCTCATTACAGGCGTTACGCGAACTGCAAACGATGCACACATTTTTAATATAAAAGTAAAAGAAAGGGATATAACCTGTAAAAATGGTTATATACACGTGTTGGAAAAAGTGCTTTTACCCCCTGTAAATGTTGCAGAATATGTGAAAACCAATCCCAATACACGCATATTTTCCGATTTGCTCGACCGGTTTTGTGCTCCTTATTACAGCTCTGCACAAACCAACGCCTATAACCAGATTCATCCGGGAAATCCGATCGATTCAATATTTGAAAAAATCTATTTTTCGAGTTACCAGGGACAAACACGATATCCAAACGGGAGCCAGATCAGGACTGAACTTTTACTGCCGTTCAACCCGGGCAGAAATACATACGTTTCAACTGCAGCCGGCAGCTCCATGCAATCTGACATGGCCGCCGTTTTTGCACCCACCGATGAAGCAATGACGAAATATTTCGAATCGGGCTCGGGCGTTATTTTAAAAAACCGTTTTGGCAGCTGGGAAAACACACCCGATAACATCATAATTAAACTCTTGAAAAGACACCTTCGTGAATCGTTTCTTGAAACAGTACCGGGCCGTTTCGCAAAACTCGTGGATGGAAACAACTCGCCAATACCAATTAAACCCGACGATATTGTAAGCTCATTTGTAGGGCTGAACGGAATTGTTTACAATACAAACCAGGTATATCCGCCCGATGATTATATTTCGGTTTATGCACCGGTATTGTTAAGCGAAGAAACCAAAGTATTTAACTGGGCTGTTTCGCAAAACGAATTTGATTTGTACCTGAACGCCCTGAAAAGTACTTATAGTTTCTTTGTGCCAACCGATAAGTATTTCTCGAATTACATCGACCCGGTTTCGTATGCCAAAGATGTTAAAGGCGTGATGAAATACTGGTACAATACCAAAACATCCACTGTAAACGCAACGGTTTACAGGTTCGATCCAATTACGGGAACAGTGGGCGATTCGGTAAACACGATTACCAATGCTGATTTTATCAGGCGACGTTTACTCGATTTGCTCGATACGCATGTAGTGGTGGGCAATGTAGAATCGGGTGCAAAATATTATTTCACCAAAAACGGGAATATTTTACTGGTGGAAGGGTCCGGAACAGGTCTGAAAATTCAGGCAGGTTACGATGTAAAATCAGGGACTAAAATCAATGTAGTGCCGAACGGACTATACAGACAGCAAAATGGTACAACGTATTTTATTGATAAACCGCTTCAAACCCCGTTACAGTCGGTTTATAAAGTTCTGAGCGAAAATCCGGCATTCAGTGAATTCTTTGCATTACTGAACGGGTTCCCTGCTTCAAAAGAAATATTTGTGAAAAAGACCAATTATTATGGCATCGATTTCAATATCAAGTTCTTTAATACTTTTAACTACACTGTGTATGTTCCCACAAACGAAGCGATCCTGAAGGCCATTGATGAAGGAGTTATCAAAAATTGGGAACAGATTAACGCGATTGCCGACAACCAGCAAAAAACACTGGAAATTGAAAAACTTGAGCGTTTCCTTCGCTATCATTTTCAGGACAATTCGTTATTCATTGACGGGGAAGCCTTTCACCGGCTTTATCAAACCGCAACCATCAAACTCAATGATGAGGAAACACAATTCAAAACCTACAAAGACAAATATTACAGGCTGGGGATAACCAGCGATGGTTACAATATTAAGCTGGATACTGAAAACTGGGGATCAGCGAACCTGATTAGAACCAACGGGCTATACAACATTCTTACACGCGATTACATTTTCAGCAGCAGCCCACAGTCTTACCGCGAAATAGATGGTACCGGTGCAGGTTCCGATTTCTCGAACTCATCCATTGTTACTTCTTCCACAGCCGTAATCCACCAGATTGATAATATTTTGAGGTTTGAATAAAATGACAACAGATATGAAATTTAAAATTGTTGGAACAATACTGTTTTTCTGTTTACTCGTTCCGTTTATATCAACCGGGCAGAGTCCCCAAACTCAACGGGTGGTCAGAGGAACAGTTAGCTCTGCCACTGATGGAGAAACCCTTGTTGGAGCCACAGTTATTGAGGCTGACGATAAAAAAAGAATTATCAGTGCAACAGTAACCGATATAAACGGGCAATATGTCCTGAAAATTAAAAATCCGGAAAATAACATTGCTTTCAGTTTTGTCGGGTTTATCACGCAGGGTCAGAAAATCGGGGATAAAACTGTTATCAATGTTGCACTGAAGGAAGATTTGAAGGTGATTGAAGACATCGTAGTCACAGCCGAAAAGAAAGTGTCTGACGGATCTTTTGAAGTCCCTCAGCGGGAAATTACCACAGCAGTTCAAACCATCAGTTCAAAAGAATTTGAAGGCATTCAGGTTACCTCGATTGATGAAGCCATGCAGGGACGAATTGCCGGTTTGGATATTGTTTCCAACTCGGGTGACCTGGGTTCCGGGGCAACCATGAGGATCAGGGGAACCTCTTCAATTAATGCCAACACACAACCATTGATTGTTGTAAATGGCATCCCCTACGAAGTAAACATCGACCCTTCCTTTGATTTTGCAGCCGCCAACCAGGAACAATATGCAAATATGCTCAGTATTAATCCCGATGATATTGAAGAAATTACAGTGTTGAAAGATGCAGCATCCACAGCCGTTTGGGGATCAAAAGGAGCCAATGGTGTTTTGGTCATCAAAACAAAAAAAGGCGTTCAGGGGCCAACCCGTGTTCAATATTCATACAGGTTTACAGCAGCTAAACAACCCAAAGGGCTGAACATGCTGAATGGCGACGACTATACAATGATGATCAAACAAGCCTATTTTAATCCTCAGCAAGACGAGAATGCGGCAAATGTCCGGGAATTTCTTTACGACCAGACCTTTTCGGAATACGAGAATTTTAACAATAACACCGACTGGGTGGACGAAGTAACCCAGATTGGATTAAAACATGACCATTACCTGAATGTATCCGGTGGTGGAGAAAAGGCAAGGTACCGCGTATCAAGCGGATTTCTGAACCAGACGGGTATTGTTATCGGGCAGCAAATGAGCAGGATAACTTCAACTGCTTACCTCGATTATTCAGTTTCTGACCGTATAAAGTTCATTTCTGAATTATCGCTTTTTTATACCGACAATGACCGGAATTATGATAATATCCTGGGCATAGCCTATCGCAAAATGCCAAACGTTAGCGTTTATCAACAGGATTTAAATGGAAATAATACCGATGTATATTACAACATCTCCCGTTCTTCAAGTCTTCATGGTTCGCAGCGCGATTTGCGTAACCCGGTGGCGCTGGCCAAATTGGCCACCAACAACCTGAAAAACTACCGCATCAGGCCAATTTTCAGGCTACAGTACGATCTGCTGGACCCTGAAATTCAAACTTTGAGGTATAACCTTGATGTTTCGTTTGATGTTAATAACGATAAAGTAAGCCGCTTTCTTCCCGCCGAAGTATCAAATGCCCCCTGGAACGACAATGCAATCAATGCAGCCGATAGTTACGATTCGGAAAGTACAACTGTTTTAGCAGAAAACAGTATCAACTGGCAACCCAAATTTGGCAATCCTGAGCACTTTCTTCAGTTGCAGGGCTCATTTCAGATCATTACCGGAAACAGCTCCTCGCAGGGAATGGCGGTTACCAATCTTCCCACGGGCGATATTGTTGACGCCTCGGCTTTTGGTTATCCAACCGGAATCTCATCAAGCCGGTATGCATACCGTTCAAATGCACTTACTTTCAGGGGCCATTATACCTACAAAAACCGCTACATTTTCGGAGCTACTTTCCGCCGGGACGGAAGCACAAAATTCGGTGAAAAATATAAATACGGAAACTTCCCCGGTATTTCGGCCAAATGGATTATCAGTGATGAAAATTTTATGCAATCCACTAAAAACTGGTTGAGCATGCTGGCTATCCGGCCCAGCTGGGGAATCACCGGGAACCAGCCTACCGAAGAATACCTGCATTTCAGCCGCTACTCGCCCTACGGAAGTTATATTGATATGCCGGCAACCCGCCCGACAACGCTTCGTTTGGCCGACCTGAGATGGGAAAAATCAACCTCGTTCAACTTTGGTTTCGACCTTGGATTTTTTAAAGATAAATTGGTTTTCGATGTCAACTTCTACAATAAAAGGACAGAAGATTTATTGTTCTCCAACCTGAGCATTCCGAGTTCATCAGGATTCAACAGTGTGCCTGTCCAAAATGTTGGGACCATGGACAATAACGGGTGGGAGTTAAATTTCTACAGTTCAAAGGCCATCAAAAGAAACGACTTTTCAGTTGATTTTAACTTCAACCTCTCGAATTATGTGAATACGATTGTTGAATTGCGCGATGACATACTTGCCAACTACAATGCCGATTATGACTATACAAACGGCACCTATTTGTCGCGCATCCAGGAAGGAAATTCCTATGGTTCGATTTATGGTTTCAGGTACAAAGGTGTTTATCAATACAACAAATATATACCCGGGGTTCAGGAAAATGCACCAGTGGCCAGGGACGAAAATGGTTATGTATTTACCGATGAGGAAGGGAATCCGCTCCCGATGTATTTTGCATATGGCAGGAGCAATGCTTACCAGTTCAGAGGCGGTGATGCTATTTATGAAGATATCAACAAAGATGGATCAATCGATGAACTCGATATAGTTTACCTGGGCAACTCAAACCCCAAGATTAACGGTGGTTTTGGTTCCACCATCCGTTACAAAAACCTTTCTGTAACAGCGTTTTTTAATTTCCGGTATGGTAACAAGATTGTAAATATGGCACGTATGAATGCCGAAAACATGTACTACCTGAACAACCAAAGTGTTTCGGTGAACTGGCGCTGGAGAAAAGACGGTGATGTGACCGATATGCCACGCGCATTGTATAACTATGGATACAACTGGCTGGGCAGCGACCGCTACGTTGAAGACGGCTCGTTTTTACGCATGAAATACCTGACTTTCAACTATTCGGTACCAAAAGCAAAACTCGAAAGATATAAATTACAACAGGTAAGTTTTTATCTTACTATAAACAACCTTTTTGTGTTGACAAAATATACCGGAGTTGATCCGGAGGTAGGTTATGGCTCGTTTGGCGTAAGTACGGATAATTCTCCAACCCCCCGGTCAAAAGATGCCACATTAGGGATTTCGGTTACTTTTTAATTGAACGAACATGAGGAAAATAATTTCAATATTAACAATATCAGGCCTTTTGGTTGTAATGTCGGGTTGTAATGGCTGGCTTGATATCAGACCCGAGAGTGAAATTGTGCTTGACGATTTCTGGCAAAACGAAAGCCAGGTAAACCAGGTGCTGGCCGCTTGCTACCGCTCAATTACCGAAGGCGATGTAATGAGCAGGATGCTGGTTTGGGGCGAACTCCGTTCTGATAATGTAACTTTTGGACGAAACATGCCAACCGACATGTACAAAATGCTGAATGTTGATATCTCGGCAGATAACGGGTATTGCCATTGGGGAGCTTTTTACACAGTAATCAACAATTGCAACAACTTTTTGCATTACGCTCCGGGCGTTGTTGAACTGGATGCCAACTTTACAGAATCGAAACTCCATTCGATGGAAGCCGAAGTACTTACCCTGCGTGCATTAATGTATTTTTACCTGGTCCGCACATTTGAAAACGTACCCTGGGTTGATAAACCCAGTGTTGACGATGCCCAGGATTACAAAATTCCACAGTCGCCCGAAAATTTTATTCTCGACAAGCTGGTAGCCGATTTACAAATTGCGTTAAAATATGCACGCGACAATTATGAAACCAATACCTACTCAAAAGGAAGGATTACCAAAAATGCTGTCAGGGCATTGCTGGCCGATATTTACCTGTGGCGCGAAGAATACAGCAAATGTTCTGAAATGTGTGACCAAATCCTCAATGATAAAACCCTGGAGCTTGAAAAGGGCGAAAATGTAATTTCAAAGGTTTTTTACCAGGGCAATTCAAAAGAGAGCATTTTTGAATTACAATTCGATGATGATTTGATGTTCAACTGGGTAGTGCGCGATTATTTTGGCGCTTATGGCAACGAAGCAGGACAGTGGAGTTTCCCGGGAATATTTGTAACCGGAAAATTCAGCCCGTTCAACTTTAATGCAGGGAGCAGCAAAGAAAGTACCGAAGACCTGCGCGAGAAAGATTTTCTGCGCCAGGAAACAGGCGGCGACCGGTATTATGTATTCAAATATGCCGGTGCCCTCCGACAGGAAAATCACACAACTAAAGTCAGTACCTATTATTACAGGAATGTAACAGCCAACTGGATCGTTTATCGTCTCTCTGAAATATATCTGATGAAAGCGGAAGCCCTGATACAGATGGAGGCCAATCCGGCAGAAGCCGTTGACCTTATTAACACGGTTTATAAAAGATCTAACATCGAGGAAGGTGAAAAAGATTTATCAGCCGACAACTATACTTCAAAACTGAAACTCGACGAACTATACATGAGAGAACGCCAACGGGAGCTAATGTTTGAAGGGAAACGCTGGTTCGACCTGATGCGATTGGCACGACGGGTTGATTCGCCTGCCCCGTTGCTGAGCTATGTTACCCGGAAGTTCACGGGTGGTGGCTCAAACCAGTCAACCAAAATGTCGGTAATGGATGCATTGTATTTACCGGTACACACTGACGAACTAAAGGCCAATTCGGCGCTCGTGCAAAATGAATTTTATAAAGTTACCGGCGAAGGAGCAAACAAATAGTAAAAGCTTGAAAATGAAAGATAATATGACGAAACCAGGTAAAAGCAGGTTTGAAAAATTACACTTCAAACACAAACGAATAAGATTGGCAGCCATATTGTTTACGGTTTTGATTTTCCTGATGCCATCGTGTAACAGTGATGATGTTGGCGACAACTTTTACACGTTCACTGGTGAAACCGTAGGACAATATATAAAGAACCGTCCTGAAAATTACTCCGAATTCAAACATGTTCTTGATACGACCGGAGTGATGGGATTATTGAATGCCTATGGCGATTATACCTGTTTCCTTCCCAGCAACGAAGCAATGATCGGGTTTTATAAAAGCAAAGGCAAAAATTCATACAAGGAATTTTCAATCGCTGAACTGAAGAAAATCGCTTATGATCATATCATTAAGGACTTCACAATAATGACAGAGGATTTTGTTGAAGGGTTTTTAAATAAACAAACCATGAGCGGAAGATACATTGATATTGGTATTTCGTCAGATGTATCGGGCATAGTTTATACAATTAACACGACTTCGAAAATTATAGAAAAAGATGTTGAGGCACACAATGGCGTTATTCATGTGATTGACAAAGTAGTATCACCGTCGGATAATACATTGGTGGAAGCAATATCCAACGACCCGGATTTTTCACTTTTTTACGAAGCACTGCTGGCAACAGGCCTCGATCAGAGCATCAGCCTTATCAAAGACGAGAGCTATACACCTAATCCTGAATATGTTGCAAGGGAAAATGCCAATGAAATTTACAACTATGCAAAAGTGAAAGTCCCCCGGGAAAGAAAATATGGCTTCACGGCATTAATGGAAAGCAATGAAACCTATGCAAAAAATGGCATCAATAACTTAAACGACCTGAAAGCTTATGCAAAACAGGTTTATGATAAAATGTACCCTGAAGATGCAACAATAACCGATGTTACAAACCGTAAAAACAGCCTGAACCGTTTTGTGGCTTATCACCTGCTCAATAAAAAGATACCGATGAGGCTTTTTATTGAAAAATATGATAATACCGGGATGAATTATGAGGCAACCGGTGAAACTCATTCCATAAAAGTGGTGGATATGTTCGAGTACCTTGAAACCCTTTGCCCGAACACACTGTTAGAAGTCCGCACACTGCGCACAACCAACGAGTACAATATTTTTAACATGATTCCATCAACCGGTAAAGCAATCCGGTTAACCAGCAATTTTGACAACGACGCACTAAATGGAGTATATCACGAAATTGACAATATTCTTGTTTACAATGCCGATGTGGAACGAATGCTCACGACAAAACGGCTGAGAATGGATGTTTCCAGTTTCTTTCCCGAGTTTGTAAACAACAACATCCGTATCGGAAATTCACGAATCGGGGGTGGCCTATATTCAGAACACTGGATTATTCAAAACGGTTTTGTTGACCGTATTAAAGCTTCATCTTCAACTTCGGTCAGATATTTTAATGCCGATGACCGGTTTGATGATTACCAGGGAGACGAGTTATGGCTGGCAGGTTTGTACGATTTTGAGATAACAACCATCAATATTCCCCCTGGAACATACGAAGTGCGGTTTGGTTATCAGCCTACGGCTCTGCGCGGAGTGGCGCAATTATATTGGGACGGGGTTCCGACTGGCATTCCGCTCGATTTGCGCTTGTCTGCCTCCAATCCAAATATTGGTTACCAAACCCCCGGCTCTGATCCGCGCGACCCCGAAGGGTTCGAAAACGACAAGGCGATGCGTAACCGTGGCTATATGAAAGGCCCTGCAAGTTATACGGTGGTGGCAGAGTGGTGGTACCAGGGCCCCAGCGCCCGGATGGAAGATCAGGTTCTCCGGCGGATATTAGGGATTTATACATTTGATAAATATAGTACCCATACTTTTTCAGTGAAAGCTGTAAAATCAGGCGAATTTATGTTCGACTACCTTGAGTTTGTTCCGCTGGAAGTATTGGAACGCGAGGATATTTATTAAAACAATAACGACATTGACCATGAGATATAAACATTTAAAAGGCATTGTTTCTCTTTCAGCAATCATCACTTTATTGCTGGCAACAGCCTGTACAAAAGAATGGGACGATCACTACGACACAGGTTCTTATAATCTGCCCGATAAAACAGTGACTGAACTCATTAAGGCACAACCCGATTTAAGCACCTTTTCTAAAATGCTCGAAATATCAGGGTACGACAAAATTCTGAATGAATCACAATCATACACTGTTTGGGTGCCAAAAAACGAAGCACTGACCGGACTGGATTTAAACAACACCGAACTGGTTAAAAAAACCATACAAAACCATATCGCACGCAGCCGGATCACCACTTCGGGAATTGACAATACATACATCAGAATGATAAACAGTAAGTATGTCAATTTCTCAAAAGAACAATCCGGCTATTCCTTCGGAGGTAATAGCATTACTTTGGCTAACCAACCTGCAAAAAACGGGTTGATACATATTATTAACGGGTACACTCCTTATGTTAATAACCTTTGGGAATACCTGGGTGCAACCAATGGCTTAGACTCGGTGCGCGAATATATTTACGGTCAGTCGAAGAAGGTGTTTGATCCCGTAAACAGTGTCGAAATCGGGGCCGATGCAAATGGCCAGGCAATTTATGACAGTGCCTTTGTTATCTGGAACCCTGTTTTGGAAAGGTTGGGGGCTATTGATAACGAAGACAGCACATACACTGCCATCATGCCCGATAACATTGCCTGGGGTGAGGCTTACTCAAGAATAAAAGATTATTACAATTTCCCGAACGATGCAGGAAGCACAGCACGACAGAGAGACCTGACACGATTCACTATTATCCAGGACATGTTGTACCGCGGACGAATTGCCGAACCTGAAAAACCCGACTCGGTAACATCAACTTATGATAACGTTTTTCACAATCCCGAAGAACTATTTAAAGGACTTGACTACGAAGCCCTTAGCAACGGCCTTGCTTATGTAACCCATAAAATGCCATTTGCTGATACTGCCTCCTTCTTTAAGAAAATCAGGGTTGAAGCCGAACAATCTTTTGGCAGGACAAATACAGGTAGCAACATTTTCAACCGTTCGAGCTACGGGACAGCGTTTACTGCATCGGGCAATTACTATATCCTGGTCGACCCTACATCTACCGAACCGGCTGTCGAGTTTTCAATCCCGAATACGCTTTCGGCAAAATACAACATTTATTGTGTTTTTGTACCTGAAAAAATAGTCGATGCGGTTAATCCTAAACCTACAAAGGCAAAGTTCCAGCTTACCTACATCAGAAGAGCAAATGGCAGTACCTTCATTAAACGCGTTACACCTGTTGATAATGTTACAAATCCTGAAGGGATCACAAAAATGTTTGTTGACCAGTTTGATTTTGAGTTTGCCAATGTTGTTGACGAAAAATACAACCGGGTTGCAGTAAAACTCGAAGTCAGCAGTGCTGTATCGGCCCAGGAAGAACAAACGGGTAAATACACCCGGACAATGCGTATCGATTGTATCATTTTAGAACCTGTATCTGAATAGGTTTTGAAAATATTAAGATGAAAATGAACAGAGATATAAAAAATAAAATTACGATGAGGAATCACCTCTTACGAAAATTCCGCCAAATATGCATAATGTCAGGTATGCTGGCCATAAGTATTGTGGCTTTCGGGCAAACAGATTCTGATGCCGTAAAAAACAGTTTGTCAATCGATTCCATTTCAAAGTCAGATAATTCGGTATTTACTTTGAAAGGCACCGTCAGGGATGCAATAACCCGGCAACCCATCAGTGCCGCGCAAATCCGTGCATTCAAACAAAAATCGGCAGCAACAACCGATGAACAGGGGAATTTTAGTATCAAAGTCAGTTCATCAGGTGAAATTTTAATTGTAAATGCTTTCGACTACGACTTGCGCGAAGTGCCGGTAAGGGGAAAACAAAGTCTTGATATTGATCTTTTTTCAGAAGTATTCAGGGATTTGTATAAAGATATTGAAAATGTGGCTGGAACAGTTGGTTCAACAATGACAGCAAATGCTGTAAAAGAAAGAAGCGACCTGGGTTATCCCACTCCTCTTTCGGTTGACGATGCAATCCAGTCGAAACTGAATGGCGAGGTGCGTGCCATGAGCCGTTCAGGAAATAGTGGATTAGGTACATCTATGTTCATCAGGGGTCTAAATTCGGTTAACATGTATGCCCAACCCCTTTTTATCGTCGATGGTGTAATTTGGAATAATTATTCCGACATGCAATCGGTGCATGACGGGTTTTATAATAACCCGCTGGATGATATCGATTTAAGCGATATTGAAAGTGTTTCAGTGATAAAAGACGGAACTTCAATTTACGGTTCAAAAGGAGGCAATGGCGTAATCATCATCAAAACCAAACGGGGTGAAGATATGGCTACAAAAATCGTATTTAACGCATTCGCCGGTTTAACCGAAAAAGCTTCCTCACTGCCAGTTATGAATGGCGACCAGTTTCGTATATACACAAGCGATTTGCTGGGGTCAACCGGAATGACTTCGGAACAGATGGATGCCCTGCCATTTTTTAACGATGACCCAACCTCGATTACCTATAAAAAATACCACAATGTTACCAACTGGGACGAAGAAGTTTACAGGCAAGGTTTTACACACAGTTACAACATTGGAGTAAACGGAGGCGATGCAAAGGCTCTTTATTACTTTTCGCTTGGCTACACCGGAAATACTGGCATTGTAAATACAGCCGGCCTGCAACGTTTAAATACCCGCACAAATGCTGATTTCTTTCTTTCCGAAAACATAAAACTGGGAATGAATATTGGCTATACAAGCATCGACCGTAACCTGCTCGATGATGGTATTAACCAATATACCTCGCCAACCTATCTTGCCATGGTTAAAGCACCTTTTCTGAGCCCTAATACTTATACGCCAACCGGAACATTAACCACCGATCTTGAAGATGCTGACATTTTCGGTGTTAGCAACCCTACGGCTGTTATTGCGAATGCTTTGAATACAAACAAACATTACAGGCTTTCTATTGGCGTTAAGCCCGAATTCAAACTCTCGCCCGCTTTTGTGTTGAGTACACAGTTCGATTATGCCATCGATAAATTCAAAGAAACTTATTACAGCCCCATGGTGGGAGTTGCCGACCGCGAATTGCCAGGCATCGGAGTTTCTGAAAATGTTTTCAAAAGCCAGATTATGAGAAATATTGACATATTTGACGATACCCGTTTAAATTTCTCGAAACAGGTTAATGAAGTACATGATATTAAAGCGGTTGCAGGATTCCGGTACATTTCAAACTTTTTCGAAATGGATTATGGCGAAGGACATAATTCCGGGTCAGACCAAAAACGTAACCTGCTCAACCAGCTTATCAGAAAAACTGACGGTGCAAACAACCGTGTAAAATCGATTTCGAATTTCCTGATGGCGGATTATTCTTTCGACAACCGTTATTTATTGTCGGCAGCCATTGCCATGGATGCTTCTTCGCGTTTTGGCAGCGAAACACAAGGTGGTTTCCAGATGTTTGGCCACAGTTGGGCTGTTTTTCCATCGGTAAATGCCGGCTGGCTGATCTCTTCTGAAAATTTCATGTCAGGTATAAATGCCGTTGATTTACTGAAACTTCGCGCCGGTTATGGTTTAGCGGGGAACGACGATATTGAACCCTATGCGTTCACCGCTTATTTCGAATCGACCCGTTACATGGACAGGGCAAATGGATTGGTGCTGGCAAACATCGGTAATTCAGAAATTCAGTGGGAAACCACAGGTAAAGCAAGCTTAGGATTAGATGCCATTCTTTTTAACAACCGCTTATCGGTTACTGCTGATTTTTACAGTAACACGACAAAAGATTTGTTATTCCTGAAATCGTTGCCCGAAGTGTTGGGAAGCGGCTATTACTGGGGTAATGGCGGAGAAATGACAAATAAAGGTTTCGAGATTTCGGCCGGATTGAAAGTGGTAAACCGCACTGCTTTTAAATGGGAACTGGGAGGAAGTATCGGTCATTATAAAAACAAAATTGAATCGTTGCCCGACGAAGGAGAATTCAACACTACATTCTATGGTGCCGATATTTTGACTTCAGTTGGAAATCCCGCCGGAGTATTTTACGGATACAAAACACTCGGTGTTTTCACCAGCCAGGAAGATGCCCTCAGCTCAAACCTGAAAATGATTGATAAAAACGGTATTAGCATACCTTTTAAAGCCGGCGATATTCATTTTGCTGATTTGGACAACAACAACATTATAAATGAAAAAGACCGTCAGGTGATTGGAGATCCAAACCCCGATTTTTTTGGTTCGTTCAACAGCAAAATCGATATCGGGAATTTTACTTTGGATATGCTTTTTACCTATTCATACGGAAACGATGTTTACAATGCGCTGCGTGCCAGCCTCGAATCGGGGAGATTATTTTCAAACCAGACAACTGCCATGTTGAACCGCTGGTTTTACGAGGGCCAGGAAACTGTTCAGCCCAAAGTTACTTACATGGACCCGATGGGAAACTCACGCTTCTCTGACCGCTGGATTGAAGATGGTTCTTACCTGCGTTTTAAAACTTTATCGCTGGGATATAATATCCCAATGAAAAAATCGGTGATTGAGGGTCTTAAAATCTGGGTATCCGGAAACAACCTGTTCACATTCACAAACTATCTGGGCCGCGATCCTGAAGTTTCGGTGAAAAACGACGTTCTTTATCAGGGTATCGATGCCGGAATGCTGCCACTTACACGGAGCTATTTTATAGGGATAAAAATGAACCTGTAACCAATTGGCTGAAATTACGGGAAACCAGGAATTGTTATAAAATATAAAAGATGAAAAAAATCAATCAAATATTATATGGGCTAATCGTTCTGGCAGGTATTGCCACCAGTTGCGACACAATGCTTGATGTAAATTCAGAACGGACAATGTTTCCGGAAAATCATAAAATCGATTCACCAAACGACTCGATTTATTCGATGATGGGCATTTTTACAAAACTTCAGAAACTGGCCGACCGATATGTTATACTGGGCGAACTCAGGGCCGACCTGATGGATGTTACCGAAAATGCAAGTTCAGAATTAAAAGAAATCAATAACCTGGAAATCTCCTCCGATAATCCGTACAATGCCATTGAAGATTACTATTCAGTAATTAACCATTGTAATTATCTCATTTATAATATCGACACAGCTTTGGTATCGGGTGGTGAAAAATCGCTGTTAAAAGAATATGCAGCCGCTAAAGCAATCAGGGCCTGGACCTATATGCAGCTTGCAATGAACTATGGAAAAGCTAAATATTACACCGAACCCCTTCTTACGGTCCAGGCAGCACAAAAACAGTTACCTGAATATTCCATCAGCGAACTTGTACCTTTTTTAATTCACGACCTTGAACCGGTGAAAAATGTCGAAACACCAGGCAGAATTTCACTCGGAGTGGATATGTCGAGCGAAAAGCTGTTTTTCCCGATTCCGCTTTTGCTGGGCGATTTGTACATGTGGAGCGGCCAATTTGAAAAAGCGGCCCGCGAATATTATTCGCTGATAGAAGCCAAACGCTATGTGATTGACGACCGGTACCGCTCAACATGGACCGTGGATAACGGCGTTTTTGTGAAGAGGGATTTAATCGACCAGAATTACCTTGATATTTTTGAACTTACCACCAGCGAGCAGATTACTTTAATTGCCGGCTCAACTGAGCTGGGAGAAGAAGATGAATTGTATAAAATGACCATTGCCAATTATGAGGTAAAACCCTCGCAGGCAGCAATTGATAATTGGGGCAAACAAATTTATTACTATAACGAAAATGCAACGATAACAGGCGATTTGCGGGGACCGCTCGGAGCCTATATTACTCCTGCAACCCCCACACCCAATATTACCTTCAATCATGGGAATGGTATTTTGAAGTACTATTTGATGTGGAACGAAGCAGAAGTATCGAAAGCCGTGATGGTTTACCGGGTTGCCACGCTCTACCTGCGTTATGCCGAAGCGGTGAACCGCGCCGGCAAACCCAACCTGGCTTTTGCCGTTCTGAAACACGGAATGAATGCTGATGTGCTGGCAGTTGACACCATTGTGCCACGCCACGAAAAATACAGCGTTTACACCGATTCAACCGGCACTTTTATCGACTATGTAAATTTCAGCAACATTGTTTTCGACAATAACATCGGTGTGCATTCGCGTGGCTGCGGAAACATGCACCGGGCAACTGACTATGTTATTCCGGCTCTGACCACAAAAGAAGATTCAATTATTTATGTTGAAGATAAAATCATTGAAGAGCTGGCACTTGAAACTGCTTTCGAAGGCAGCCGTTTTCATGATTTAATGAGAATTGCCATACGCAGAAACGATCCGGCATTTCTGGCCGATAAAATTGCGGCAAAACACATCGGAAACATACAGGCAATCCGTTCAAAACTTATGAATGAAAACAATTGGTACCTGAAAAAGTAAGGTTTTTCAGGTGCCCGATTTTTGGTAACTTCAGTTTTTAATGATTTTTTTGATAACAGTTTGATTATCTGCAACGATCATTAAGAAGTAAACACCTGAATGAAGGTCGCCAAAATTCAACTTGTTTTTCCCTGTCGAAAGATTGAATTCTCTAACTTTTTGCCCGGTTTGGTTGTAAACAGCCAGCTTTCCGTTATTACTGCATTCTACGAATAATTCATGATTTACCGGATTCGGGAAAACTGCAAACCTATTTCCCATGAGTTCATCATTAATGACAGTGGGTTTACCAAGTTGCGTAATGTTAATAATTTTCGAAATACCGCCATTCGACGTAACATAAACCCGGTTTTTACGGTCGTTCGTGTCAGTGTTTTCGCTGAAAGATAATTTCAGCAACTTATTTCCACTGCCTGTTGATTCAACGTTTAACCAAGATTCATATAAAACCGTAGTACGCCACAAACCATTACTTTCCACAACAATACTGCTGTCGGTTCCGGCCGCGTGTCCAACCGTTAATTTTGTTTCCGAAACCCAAAGTGATTCATGAAATGGAATCAGGTTCCAGCGCAAATAATCCTGTGCAGTTAAAGTTCTGAGCAATATTTTAACATCACTGCTGGTTGGTGTTGTAAGTCCCCAGCCAACATCTTTGGTTGAAGGATAAATTATTGTCTTTCCGGCAGGCGAAGTAAGTGTTCTGAACCGCTGGTTTATCAAACCTTTATATTCCGAAGTCAATAACAAAGCGGGTGCATTGTCGGTTCCACCCGCTTCAATATAAAAGGCCGGGTTTGAATAACCCGAAATGGCATATTCACCGGTTCCCAAAGACTTGAAAATCCATTTCTGGCTTTGCATTGTTGTATCCTTTTCATACTGAAAAATTGAGGCCCTGTCGGTGACTGAGTGGTTAAAAGCATCGGCTACTTTTTTACTGTAAATATTTTCGATGGTGTAAATGCCTTCGTCAACAAAATCAAATGATACACGAGGCCAGCCATCTTCGCCCCAAACCAGTTTAGCCAGGCCGAGTGTTGGCCCTCCCTGGTTGTTCGCTGCCGGATTCGGATAATATCCGTTCGGGTCGTAATAATGAAAAGTTACATAATCGACGCCATTTTCGCTGTACAAACCAAAATGTCCGGGCCCAAAATAACGGTCATCGGTTCCGCGGCTGTTGTCGTGTTTCAGCACCACTGTCCCTCCGCTGGGTTGGCCTTTTAAACGCAAGGCTTTACCGCTTTTATCCAAAAACGGACCTTTCGGGCTGGTTGATCTTCCCATTACCATGTAATACGTACTGGCAATTCCGGCACAACACCCTCCTTTGTTGTAAAAAAGGTAATAATAACCATCGCGATAAATCATTGAGGCACCTTCTCCCTCGGCATAACTGGTGCTTTGAGGGCCTGTCCATGAGTTGGCGATGCTGATTCCAGGAAGATTTCCGGCAGTGGTTTTTGGTTTACCAGAAATCGAATCAATTTCAGTGACCACAATTCCCTGTTCGTTAAACGAACCGTAAACCATCCAGATTTTACCGTCGTGCCCTCTCATCAGCGACGGGTCGATTGCATTCAGCGCCAGTCCGGGCTGGTACGACCAGATTCCCAGAAAACCCACATCCTCCCACTTATATTCGGGTGAGTTGGGATTAAGCGTTTTGTTGGTAACACATCCGATTGTTGAGGTCATGGTTCCCCACTCCGAACAGGAATAATAGAGGTAGTATTTATCATTCATAAAAATAATGTCGGGTGCCCAGAAATTCCCGTCAAATTTGCCCACGTAACTTTTTATCCATGCAGGAAACACAGTTTTGGTAAACGGTGTCGGACCAGCCTGCCAGTTAATCAGGTCTTTTGAATACATACTGTAAATGCCATCGCCTGTGCCGAAAATCCAGTAAGTGTCGTCGCATTTAATAATTTTTGAAGGGTCGTGGATACCCGCCGGCCATCGTTGTCCGGTTGCTGCGAAAACCATTAATAAAAAACCGGCAATTACAGCCAGGTGTTTGATATTTTTTCCCAAAATCATCGTATGCACATTAAATACCGAAGAAATTTCATCAACCAGTCAGTTTGTTCCTGAGTCGTTTTTGCTTTTCAATAATAATAACAAAAAACAATGAAATACGATCCATCCTGTAACCTGAAATTTAAAAGGCTGCCCGTCGATTGACGGACAGCCCTTTAAATAATAATTAACTAAAACCTTATGTTAAAACTTCGTCTTAAATACTTTAAAGGTTTTTATAGCACCTTCGCTTTCAACCCTCATGATGTACATCCCTTCATTTTGCAATGTTACTTTCTGTTCCGTGCTTTCAATGGTTCTATTCAGAACTAATTTTCCTACAAGGTCATAAACAGTAATCATGCCTTTATTCCCGGTAGTTTTTACAGTAAAATCACCCGAAGAATATGTTGGATAAACCAAAATAGAGGAATTGTCAATTTGAATACCTGAAATTGCGGTTATGAAATCATTGGCTCTTTGTGCAATTGTTGCAGCATCCATTTCACCTTTATAAATATTCAGTTCATCAACTGTTCCCTGCCAAAGCGGGTCGCCCGGATAAACATCCTTGCCAATTAAAGCCACTGTAGTTCCAACATTGGCCAAAGAGTTATTGCCGGTTAATGGTGAAGTACCAATTAATACACCATCAATGTAAAGTTTGATTTCAGAAGCTGTGATAACCGTTACCCAATGATGGGTTTTGGTATCAGTTATTTCAGCTCCGTTTACAGCACTTTCAGTGGCCCACGGATCATTCGTGTTCAGACAAGAAATTGAAGTGCGGCTGTTGGCATTATCCTGGCGGGTTGGCTGCAAAATGATGTAGTTGATACCCATCCAGCTAACATCCGGATTTACATTGCCAAATGAAGCAAGCGCTGTGTATTTATCTGTCATGCCTTCAGCCTGTTTAAATACACCTTCAAAGGTAATACTGCTGTATGAAGGGATATTGATGTCAGCAGCCGGTAAGGTCACAAATCCGTTTCCGGTTAGTTCCAGCTTACCGTCAGAAACTGTTGCGTTGCCTTCCAATGTACCATGAGCATTACCAATCATGTCTTTTGCGGTACCATCTTCAAAAGTATAGGAGTGCATTAAAGTTAGCTCAGTAAGATACATTTGAGCGCGTTCAGCAATTGTTTCGGCATCCATTTCACCCTGATAGATGTTAAATTCTTCAACAGAACCTTGCCAAAGCGGGTCACCCGGATATACGTCTTTACCAATTAAGGCTACTGTTTTGCCAACATTGGCCAGTGAATTGTTTCCTGTTAACGGTGATGTTCCGATCAAAATCCCATCAATATAAAGTTTAATTTCTGTGGCATTAATCACAGTTACGAAATGATGAGTTTCAGTATCTGCAATCTCTTCCCCGTTTACTCCATTTTCAGTGGCCCAAGGATCGTTGGTGTTGAGGCACGAAATTGATGTCCGGCTGTTGGCATTGTCCTGGCGGGTCGGCTGCATGATTATGTAGTTGATACCCATCCAGCTAACATTTGGATTTACATCGCCAAACGAAGCAAGCGCTGTAAATTTATTGGTCATCCCTTCGGCCTGTTTAAATACACCTTCCAAAGTAATACTGCCATAAGCAGGAACATTGATCTCAGCTGCTGGTAAAGTCACAAAACCAGTTCCCGAAAGGGTAAGGTTTCCGTCAACAACGGTAGCATCACCTTCAAGAATACCATGTGCAGTACCCACAACATCCTTGGCTGTTCCATCTTCGAAAGTATAAGAGTGCATTAACGTGAGTTCATTGCCCCCTAAATACTGTTTTGCATGTTTAGCAATAGTAGCTGCATCGAGCACGCCATTATATATATTGAACTCGTCAATGGTTCCCATCCAGGTTGGGTCAGCATTATAACCACCTTTGCAAAGCCAGGCATTGGTATTGCTTAAAGCAGCAATTGAATTGGCTCCTGAAACCTCAGCATCACCAACTAAAACGCCATCGATGTACCATTTAAT
>JAJUGS010000234.1 GCA_029265875.1 Prolixibacteraceae bacterium | reverse complement strand
ACAAAAATTACGGGCTTCCCGTTGAGCAGGTTGGCCACCTCCAGCCCGTTTATTCCGGGCATTTCAATATCGAGAATACAAATATCAAATTCAATTTCAGGGATTTCTTTCAGGAAAACTTCGGGATTGTTAAATGCTTTAACAACTTCCAGTTCGGGAAGCTGTTCACAGAGCATTTTCAGGTAGGCAAGCCCCGTCAGCTCGTCATCTAACAGCAAACATTTCAGCTTTGTATTCAAGCAGATTAATTTTCAGGTGAGCAATATAAACATCGCCTTCTACAAACCTGTCGAGTTTATAACAACCTTTGTAGATGATTTTTAGCCTCTGTTCAAGAGATTCGGTGCCAAATCCTTTATTCTCCTTTTTCATCGGATTTTTACCCGATATTTTGTTGGCAACGGTGAGTGCAAACACACTGTTGTCTGTAAACTCAAAAGTTATGGAAATAAAAGATTCGGGACTTTGTAAATCAGCGTGTTTAAAGGCGTTTTCAATCAAATCAATCGAAATCATAGGTGCCAACAAACGTTGTTCATACAAAGGGTCTTTATCCCAGATTTTTTGTTTTACCTTTAATTCAAACAACGGGCTCAGTTTTATCTTGTTGATTTCTATCAGGTTCAGTGCAAATTCAATTTCTTCTTTCGGAGTCACAAATTTTCTGCGGCTTTCATAAAGAATATAATCGAGAACGTTGGTCAGTTTGTCGATGGCAAAATATGTTTGGTATGCGTGTGATTGGATTGAATTCAGTATATTTTTGAAAAGATGCGGATTGAGTCTTGATTCAAGACTTTCTAATTGTAAAAGGTTTAACTCATTTTCGAGCTGCGAAAACCTGCCTTCTGTTTCTTTCCGCTTTTTCTCCGATTTTTTCAGTCTGAAATAAAGAAATCCGGCAATAAACAGCATCAATAACGCAACCGCAGAGGTGATAATAACCGGCAAATTTATTATGGTTTCTGAAGCATTCATACACCCACAAATTTAGGATATATTTGATAATCTGTATTTTTCTGAGCAGGCTTTATTTGTCCGATTCGAACCATCATTAACTGCTCGTCTGAATATTTGATTTATTACAGGCGCCGAAATCAAATTATTTACTCCGGAAAACTGAACGAAAGCGCAACCATTACAAAAGGTTCGTCTGCCCAGATATCGTAAAAATAGCCTGAAAGTCCGAAGTTTTTATATGTGCCGCCAAGTACAAAGCCATTGCTGAATTCATAATCAAGAAGTATCGGTTTTGTAATCTGACTGCTGTACCCAAACGATAACCAGTCGGTGGGCGACCAGGTAAAGTCAGTCCATGCATAGAAGAAATTGCCCTGCTTTGTATCAAACCCGGCAAGGTATTCCGATTCGTTGTAAAACTCAAAATTTCCCAATGTAAAAGTCATTTCGGCGCCGAAAAGAAAACCGCTGGTATTTCCAAAAGCTACTCCCGTCATGGGTGTAATAAAATATTCCAGTTTATCGCCACCAAAAAGGTTGTAGCCACCCCAGGCTGAAAATGTCTGAAAATCTTCGTAATTGTAGCGGGCTTCCAAATGCAAATGATTGTGGTCGGCGCGATACATGGGCAGTACATAAAAATCATCCTCAAAATAAAAATCGGATTCAAAATAATGGCTCCATTTGGGCTTTTCACCGGTTGCGTTCTGCGCTTTTGCAATAGTAACAAATGCGAAAACCATTAATAATATTGGCAAAACAACATGGTTTTTCATATCCTGAAAGATTAGTTGATAAGTCAGTAACTGCATAAATGTATAAAAATGTTTTATTTGGTTAATTTTAGGTAGAAAAGTTTTAGACTTGCGCACTTTTTCGAGGAAAGAAAATTGATGGCAGACGGAACTTATTAGACTGTTATTTAGTTTTATCACAATAAAAAAACTGGAAATGACAAAAGCGATTATAAACCGTGACTACCCGGACAAAAAAGCAATTATTGCGGCACAGGGCGATGTTACCTACACCGGGTTGTTGAGTAATTCGGCTCAGTTGGCTTCGATTTTTAAAGACAAAGGTTTTTCAAAAGTTGCCATTTATGCCGAAAACAGCCCGTTTTGGATTTATGCTTTTTATGCAGCTCTGCAAAACAATTGTATTGCTGTACCTATTGATTTTCTGGCTTCAGCCGAGGATGTTTCCTATATTATTGACGACTGCAAACCCGAACTGCTGTTTATCAGCGAAGGGATGAAAGAATCATTCGAAAAAGTTGAGAAACTTTGCAGTCACAAACCTGAAATACTTGTTTTCGAGGAAATCAGGTTGACAAACGAGGTTATTGAAAATGTATGGATCGGTCCGGAAGATGAAGAGACAACTGCTGTAATTATCTATACTTCAGGTACTACCGGCAGCCCAAAAGGGGTAATGCTGTCGTACACCAACATCATTCAGAATATGACGGCGGTGATTGACTGTGAGATATTTACGCCCGATCGGCAGGTGATGATTTTTCTCCCGTTGCACCATGTTTTCCCACTGGTTGGCTCATTAATGGTTCCGTTTTACGTGGGAACCACCGTTGTTATGGCTCCATCCATGCAATCAGCCGACCTGCTTAAAACTTTTGCTGATAACCAGGTGGGTGTTTTTCTGGGGGTTCCACGTTTGTACGAACTGATGTACAAGGGGATAAAAGCCAAAATTGATAAAAGTGCCGTCGGAAAAGTTTTACTGAAACTGGTAATGAAAACCAAAAACCGGAAACTGGGTAAAATGGTTTTCGGGAAAGTTCACAAAAGTTTTGGCGGGCATTTGCAATATATGATTGCCGGTGGCGCTGCTTTGAACAAGGAAGTTGGTCATTTCTTTTACTACCTCGGTTTCGATATTCTCGAAGGTTTCGGAATGACGGAAGCTGCTCCAATGATTACTTTCCCGCGTCCGGGAAAAGTGAAAATCGGTTCAACCGGACAGGCATTACCTGGTTTATCGGTTGAAATACGTGATGGCGAAATTGTGGCCAAAGGCCCCAGTATCATGAAAGGTTACTACAACCGGCCCGAAGAAACTGCCGAAGTTATCAGGGATGGCTGGCTCCACACAGGCGATTTGGGGTATTTCGACAATGAAGGATTTTTGTACATCACCGGCCGCAAAAAAGAAATAATCATTCTTCCAAACGGGAAAAATGTTAACCCGGTTGAAATAGAAAACAAACTGGCCGGGTTTTCACCGGCAATTAAAGAAGCCGGGGTTTTTCTTCATAACGAAATACTGCACGCGGTAATTCACCCCGATTTAGGTTTTTTGTCAGAAAATGGCATAACCGATTTTAACCAGTATTTCCGCGACGAAATTATCACGCCATTTAACGCTGAAATGAGTTCGTACAAACGAATTATGCAATTTACTATCGTGAGGACCGAACTCCCGCGAACACGTTTGGCAAAACTTCAGCGGTTTAAACTTGCCGAATTGGTTGAACAACCTGAAAGCAAAAAGGCAGTTGCTGATGAACCGGAAAGTTCGGAATATCATGCCATTAAATCATTTATCGAAAGTCAGGTTGATATGGATGTTTTGCCCGACCACCACCTGGTATTTGACATTTCGATGGATTCCATCGGCAAACTAAGCCTGATTGACTACATCGAAAAAACTTTCGGGATTAATTTCAACGAAGAGCAATTGCTGAAATTTCCATCGGTGAAAAAGATTGCTGAGCATATACAGGCGAATAAATTGTTTCACAAAACAGAGAAGCAAACTTCCTGGAGTGGCGATTTAAAAGAAGGGCAGGAGGTAATTTTGCCAAAGACCTCGTTTTTGCTGGGCCCAATTGTAAAATCGGTGCGCCGGATTTTCAACCTCTTTTTTAAATACGAAGTAAAAGGGCTTGAAAATATCCCGGAAGGTCCCTGCTTTTTTGCACCCAACCATCAAAGTAAACTGGATGCTTTTTTGGTGCTTTCGTATTTGGATAAAGAAGTATTGAAAGAAACCTATTCGTATGCCAAAAAAGACCATGTTAACGGACCGGTCCGCAGGTATTTGGCCAGTCGCACCAATATTATTGTAATGGATTTAACCAACGATTTGAAGTACTCGATTCAGAAAATGGCCGAAGTGGTAAAACAGGGCAAAAAAATCCTGATTTTCCCGGAAGGAACCCGCACCAAAACCGGTGAGATGGGCGATTTCAAAAAAACCTACGCAATTTTGAGCACCGAACTTGGCGTACCCGTTGTGCCGATTGCCATTTCCGGAGCCTACAAAGCCATGTCGTCGGGGCAAAAGCGCATTAAAAGAGGGGAGAAGATTACGGTAGAATTTCTCCCTCCCGTTTATCCTGAAAATCTAAAGCCCGAAGAATTGAATGAGATTGTAAAAGAGAAGGTTCTGAAGGCAGTTGCGGATTAAGGTACTGTGTGAAGAAACTTTAATAAAACGGAATATCATGAAAAATTCAACCTTAATATTTTTAGCTATTTAATTCTCGAATAAAATTTCAATAAAGTATAGTTATAGCTAAACTTAAATGAGTAGATTTGCATTAAAACAAATTGATGAAATTGTCGGTCGGTTCAAAATCTTCAAGTTATTTGTGAATAACCGATGCGAATATGATGAGTTTGAAAGGCAAATTGAAACTGAAGGTTCTTATTCATCGGAACTGGTAACAATTCAGACAAGGTTGCAGGAAATTGCTGACGGAAAATTGCTGCCAAAGGAAAAATTCAGAGATATCACACCTAAAAAGGAGTTGATAAAGGAATATGAAATAAAGACCAGGCATTTGCGTGTTTACCTGTTCCACGAAGAGAATACCGGAAAAGTGGTGGTTTGTGGAGGAAAAAAGACAACACAACAAAAAGACATCGACCATTTTCGCCGGATAAAGAAGGAATATTTGAATCGTTAATTTAAAAACTATGCTTAATCGGGAAGAATTAGTGACAAAACCTGAGTTCTGGCTTGAATCCATTCAAAATGAGATTTTTCGACAGGTAACGGCTTATTTAAAAGAGAATAACATGACTCAAAACCAGTTGGCAGAGCAACTCGGTGTAACAAAAGGTTATGTTTCGCAAGTAATGAAAGGTGAGTTTAATTATACACTTAAAAAGCTGATTGAACTTTCGCTGGCAGTTGGAAAAGCGCCGGTGATTAATTTTACTCCGCTGGCTGAAATCATTCCTGCAGATAGTAAAAAGGGGTATGCTTCAAAAACATCGCCGCTAAATAAAGTAGCCGAACCAACTGAAAATTAAAAAGATGCAGGAAAATGAATTGTAGAAGGCTGAATTTATTTTCAGCAATTGCGGTATTTTATTTGGTAGTGTTTTACCCCCTGAAATACCCCAATTCATCATTTTCCACAACCTCCACAAATTCAGCTAAATCACGAACGGTGGGATTGGGTTCGTACAATTCCCACTTCCCCGTGGCACTCATCCAGTATATTTTCCAGTGCTTGTGCGCTTTAACGTGTTTTGCCTTTACAAAAGGGTAGTGAGCCACCCGGTTTGTTTCGCACGAAATTGGCCTGATTTCGAACAGAACAACTTCTTTTTCACTGAAAGAATAGCCCAGATCAATACTTTTGCGCACTTCAACCGGGGGACGAATAGTTTCAATATAATTGGCGATTATTTTCTCGTCGAAATTCAGAATTTCCATCTTCAAACTTGCTTAAACCGTGATTTCACCGGTAAGAAAAGTTACGGCTTTTCCTCCGATTTTTACCCGGTCGCCCGCTAATTTGCAATGTAAAATGCCTCCGCGTGCTGAAACCTGTTTTGCCATCATTTCGGTTTTGTCCAGTTTTTCAGCCCAAAAAGGAATCAACATGGTATGTGCCGAACCCGTAACCGGATCTTCGTTAACGCCAACGGCCGGTGCAAAAAAGCGGGAAACAAAATCGTATTTTTCTGATTTTGAAGTACAAATAACACCACGGGTTTGAGCGTTTACCAATTGCTGAAAATCGGGTTGCAACGAAAGAATATCCTGTTCGTTTTCAAATATGAGCATATAATCGTCGCGCCCCTTGAAACAGGCTTTTGGCGCAAAATGAAATGCTTTGGCAACTGCCACCGGAATTTCAGTTTTAGTTGCTGTTAACGCAGGGAAATCAAGAATAATCAGTCCATTTTCGCGCGTTACTTTCAAAACGCCGCTCAGTGAATCGAAACTGATTTCATTTCCGGTAAAACCAAGATGGTTAAAAAGTACATGTGCAGTTGCCAGTGTCGCATGTCCGCACAATTTTACTTCGGCCTTGGGTGTAAACCAGCGTATGTGAAAACCCGATTCTGTCGGCACGAAAAAGGCTGTTTCCGACAGGTTGTTTTCCATGGCTATTTGCTGCATCAAACTGTTTGGCAGCCATTCCTGTAGCGGAACCACAGCAGCCGGATTGCCCTCAAAAGCCTTTTCAGCAAAAGCATCGGCTTTATAAATTGTTAGTTTCATAGTGATAGTTTAATTTACGATTTACAGTTGACGATTTACTATTTGTTTCAGATTTACCCTAAGTTCATTCATGCATTATAGCATTTTCGCATTTAAAACTTCACATTCAACTTCAAATTAATTCTT
>JAJUGS010000140.1 GCA_029265875.1 Prolixibacteraceae bacterium | reverse complement strand
TTGAATCAACATACAAAACCTGATCAACGGCATCGTACCGTACACCGGTCAGTCCCTGCAGCAATCCATAACTCGACATGGCGCGGGCATACCAGTGACCACATTCATATTCATTAAACGGGTTACGGGTTTTCCCGTCGTATCTTTTCCGGGCCTCGCGTACTATTTCCAACCCTTTTTCCACCTCGCCAACCGACATTAAATGCGATGCCACCTGGTATTCAATACCCGTCCACACTTCGTTACTATACACAAAAGGGAGCGTGAGCGCATCGCCGTGAGGCCACGTGCAAAGCAGCAATCCACCTTCTTTGCCAACCGCATACGATGGCCGCTGCGGGTTTACATGGTCTGTTAAATCGGTTTTCAGGTTGTATTTGTAAACCGAATTCAAATGACTTTTTACCTTTTCAGGTTCCACAAAATCATTCAACCCGGCCATTTTCCCCATCCAGGCGCCCAGAATCCCATCCGACAAACAACCATTTCCGTATTGGTATTTTGGCCCTTCCTTTTGGAGCAAAGCAATTGCCTCGGGCGAATAATTCATGTTGATGCCCACTTTCGACGCAGCAACCGGGTCGGCAGCCTGCAATCCTTCCACTTTTATTTTCTGAATGAAATATTCCCCGTTGTACAATTCGTTTTCAAGCGCCAGTTTCCCTTTTGCAATCAACGTTTTATATCCCGAAACATCGTCGCCGGCAACGGTTCCCATTTCAATGATGGCAGAAAGCGCACCGAGATAAAAACTGGTACACATGCCATCGGGCCCCCAGAATTCAATGTCGTAAGTATTGTGGTGGGGTTCTTCAATCGTTCCGTTTTGTTTCGGGTCCCACGTTGATATACAGTAATCCATACTTTTTTTCACACTGGGATAGCGTGATTTCATCCATTCCGTGTTGCCCGAAATGCGCCAGTCGCGGTACATCTTCATGATGCCGCCTAACTGTCCATCGGCTGCTGCATGAAAATTGTGTGTCTCCACCGGCTGAATAGGTAAACTTGTGCGAAAATTCTGGTGACCCGGTTCATTTTGGCTGATGGTAAACTCGGTTTCACGCAATGATCGCTCCAGGGCCGGAAACAGGTTCGGAATAGCCTGTGCATAATTCCAAACGTGGGTACACGAACCGTAACAACAGCCGCTATTGTCGTGGCAGCCTTCCCAGGCCCATAGTTTCCCGTCTTTCTGGCGCAAAACGGTGGGCGATTTCAGAATGGTGAGGTTGGCGGCCACTGCTTCAACCACTTCGGGGGGTAAAGTTGTGTTGTAAAAAGTATTCGCAAACAATTCCGATTGCTGTTTTAAAGCAGCGTAGTTTGTTTTCCAGTAATCCACCACTTCGCCAATCTTTTTAAAACGGCCCGAATACCAGGGTTCGTAATAAATATCGCTTAAATCGGCGCAACAATCTTTGCCGGGTTTACATTTAGCCAGGTCAGCTTTCAGTTGTTCATCAGAAACCGGTCCCAGCCCCTGCCTCAGATTGGAATGCGGAACATACCACGCCATCATCAGCCGGATGGTTTTCTCTTCACCGGGTTTCAGGCTGAAAGGCACAAATAATGAAGCGCCGGGCGAATTCAGCGTGGTGGTATCGGCCTGAAAAGTAAAATCGGTAACATCTTTCCAGAGAACAGTTCTTGAGTCGAACCAGCCCCCGCGAAACCAGCACAAATCAGTTACTGTTTCGGGTGCATCGGTAAAAATGGCAAAGTCGCCTTTAAAATAGGGTTTATCCGGAAAACAATTCTGACTTAGCAAAAAACCATTTTCGATACCTGAAATAGCATGTCCACCCTGGTATTGTCCGCCCCATTCGCTGGGGATTTCAACCCGCATAAAATTCTCGGAATGATACGAAAAACAAGCCTCCACATTCGTGTTACCCGTATTTTTAAAAGTGTATTCGAGTGCTCCTGCCGGCAGGCTCGAATTGTTATCATCGCCCGGAATAAAAGGGCTCCAGCCGGTCACCGAAACATCCAGCGGAATATCGCTGTCTTCCAGCTTTATTTCCCCAAACGGAAAGCGGGTTTCGAACGAAGCTTTTTCAAACCGCGGAAAACCATAGCTTTTTTCGCCGGCACCGTTTCCCGTGTTCGGATTGCCGAAGATTTTCCATGAAGGCACAGGTCCCTCCAAAACTTTCGCCCCGTTTTCAATCCCTTTTACCGAAAGTACCGCCATCATGAATGGTTCCTTGTAAATTTCGGGGTGATTGCGCACCGAAACATGCGAAATGGCACCGTTTCCTTCGAGACAAAACATTCCCGCGCCAATTCCGCCGATTGGAAAAGCCAGCCGGTCCAGGTTTTCACCTTCGTAAACCGAATTGAAAGTTCTTTCAGTTAACTTAACGGGTTTTTGCCCGCACGAAAAATGGAAGAGGGTTATTACAATCAAAGCCAGTAATTTTAGTTTCATCGTCAATTGGTTTAGTTGAATTTAAAGCTACAAACCTGTCTGCCTCAGACAGGTTCATCGTTTAAAATTAGTATAATCTGTGAATTTTGGGCGGCATTTATTCAGGTATTAAAAATCCGCGGATTGTTTCGCCCCAGATGTCGTAGCCGGTTTTATTCATGTGCAGGCCGTCTTCAATAAACAACCCGGGCAGAATATTTCCGCTTTTGTCGCACATCGGCGTCCATATATTTATAAATTCAACCTGCTTTTTCCGGTTGCAATAGCGCTCTAATTTATTATTGAAAGTGAGGTATTTTTCTTTCAGTTTTTCCCTTGCCAGGCTGGGTTTTGGCGAAATAAAAAGAACACGTGTTCCGGGCAGGTCTTTCCTGATTTTTGCCGTGAGTTCCTTTGCCTGTTTCATCACTTTCGCTGGCTTTTTTGCATCGGCAATGTCGTTGTCGCCTTCATATATAAAAAGGATATCGGGTTTTCTGCTTAAAATCAGTTCATCGTAATAAAACAGCAAATCACTGAAGTGCGAACCACCAAAACCGTTGTTAATCACATTATATTCGGGAAAATAGTCTGGCAAATCTTTCCACATTCTGATACTTGAACTACCGGCAAAAACGACCAGCTTTTTTTCGGGACTGAAATTGTATTCTTTTTTCGCCAGTTCTTCCACATCAGTTTTAAACCGGGCCGGGTCCTGCGCACCGGCAAAAAGGGCAAGAAAAATGAAAACTGCTAAAAATAACTGTTTCATTAATTTATGATTTAGTTGTGTTTCATGCTCCTGATTGTTGCCTGATTCCATTTACCTGACAAACAATCCATACAGGCTATAAATATTGCAAAACTTTTTGAAATGCGGGGAGAATAGAATATTCTTTCATTAGCCGAAGAATATCAATACTTCAGGGGAATTGAAAATTGTTGTGCAATGATTTTTCGGTTTTTTTTTACAGAGGGTATTTTTGAATGATACGGTTTTTTGGGGTTAATGCACGATGATAACTGGTTAATATCCAGGTTCATTTTACCTTTTTAACCCAATTTTTCTCCCTCAACCCTCACTTTCCATCATCAAAAAAATCAAGGATCGTTGTTCGTACCGGGAAATAGAAATAGTTAAAACTGAAGTGTTTTACTTCACCGGTTTTTAGTTCATTCCTGATTTTCTGCGGTTCCCGATTAATTTTTCTTATTTCCGATAATTGGATAATTTCTTGTTCTTTGTTGTTAGGCAAATGGTATTGAAGTTTGTTTTCGTCCCACGAAACAAAGTATTTTAAGCTGTCGAAGTTTTTCAGGGATATAAACACGCCAAAAGCCCTGTTAAATGCCAGTAATACAAAAAAAGAGGTTTGCAGCTTGAAAATCAGGTAATTAAACACCAGCTCCGAAACCAAACCTGCCAGCCCCAAAACAGTCATTATAAAATGCAAAACACCAAGTAAAGCTTCATTGAAAAGGGGTTCATTTTGTATAACTGAAATCGCCTGGGTTCCATGTATTCTGCTTTTATCTTTCTTTCAAATCCGCATAGCTAATCAGCTTTATCCCTTTCTTTTTGATGGTTTCCTTTACTTTTTTGCTGGTAAAAACGCGGGTCACCCATTCACGGTCGGTGGCTACATTTTCGTAACCTTTGTGCCCCACGGTCTTCATTTCGTCGGTGTCGTGGGCCGGATGCTCCACAAACAGGTAGCTTCCTGGTTCCAGCTTTTCCAGGTTTTCGCAGAATTTTTCAATCCTGTCTTCCGGTTTTGCATCACGGCCCCAACCCTGGAAATACTTCAGATTGTTGGCTTCGGTGCCCAGTTTGTATTCTTTGGCTAATTTTTCCACCAGTTCAGCAAGTTTCGGGTCGAGCATGGTAAAACCCATGTGATTACTGAGGTGCGACACCTGTGGGACCTGCCGGAGTGCCAGTTCAATCTGTGCCCGCAGTTCTTTTTCCACTTCTTCTATTTTCCAGTTGGCTTCAGAAATGGAGCTGCCAGCCGGGAAGTTGTCGTTTTTCCATACCATCGGGAAAAAGTAGCCGTCTTTGTCAACCAAACTGGGGCAATTGGTGAGTGGCCGCCATTTTACATTGCTCCATTCGCTGGTCAACACCAGGTGAATTCCCACATCGAAACCCGGGTTTTCGTTGAGCATTTTCACGGCTTCAGGGTACCAGGCACACGGAACCATCAGTTCCACCGAGCGGGCGATGCCATTTTTGTACGATTCAATACAGGCCACGTTGGCCGCGTGAAACGAGCCGATATCGTCGGCACGGATGAGCAGTTTAATTTCGTTCTGGGCAAAAATTCCGGTTGCAAAAAATGCCATAAGCAAGGTAAAAAAGGTTGTTTTCATAAAGGTTTACTTTTTTGCATTCAAATGATATATGAACGTCGAGGCCGACCCAAAAGTACAATTTAGCCTTTCTGCCACCAAATCACCAAAATACGAAACAACACAAAATATTGATATACAAATAAATTAATTAGTGGGAATTTTGTGTTTTCGGGCTTTTGTGGCATTTTTTACGTTTTTAGTCAGCCCCTTTTATTATTTTATTTACCAATACAAATCAATCATTATGTGATTTACCAATTGAATTGGTTTCTAAGTTATCCGGTTTAATTGAGCCCACTTTTCAATACTGAAGTAGCTGCCAATAAGGAGAAAAAGTCCCCCTGCGGGGGAATTAGGGGGCTTTTACCCGTACCACTCGCGGGTGCGGCCTTTTAGTTTATTCAACGTATCGATGGTGATATTTACATCGTTCACAATCTGGAAATCGAACATGCCCACACAAATAAAATCGGCGCCATTCTGAAAAGCCCAGTTAAAGCCGTCTTCGGGCGTAATGGCACCGGCAGCCAGCACTTTGAAACCCATTACCGGTACTTTCACCCGGTTCACAAATTCAACAGTACGGTCGGGGAAAAGGCAGAAAAGATTGTCGTGGAAACGATTGTGGTCGAGGTATTTTTTTCCATCCACCTCAAACGGGAACCGGTTTTCGCGCGGGTGTGCGCTCCAGTATTGGTCGTGGTGCATGGTTTTCATATAATAATCGGGGATGATTCCCTGTGCTTCGGTTTCAATCAGTGAATCGATGGTGTGTGCTCCCAAACCGGCGGTAATTTTGTGGCTGCGGATTTTTTCGAGCATTTTGTCTATCACATCATATTTTTTGTCGCGCACTAACCAGTCGCACCAGTTTCCCTGCACCTGGATGATGTCCATTCCGGCATCCACCGCTTTGTTGATGTTCACATAAATATCCTTCAAATCGTTATCGGGTGCCACCTGCACAATCACTTTCAGTTGGCTGCCCGTCATTTTTTTGTATTTGTTGATGGTGTCCATGGTCGGAAAACCAATATTGATGGCGTTAATTCCGGCTTTTTCACCCAGCATCAGCGTTTCAAATATTTTCTTTTCGGTGTTATAAGCCCTGAAAAGTGCCGGGACATACATCAGGTCGCGCGAGTGCGCCCAACCGCCGATTAAATTGCCACCCATTACCAGCCGGCTGATTTCGTGTTCGCCCAGCTTTCCTTTGGGCAACATGCCTTTGAGGTCTTTGATATCGGCTCCACCCACCTGTATTGTTGCCCCCGAAAGCGTGTCAACCCCAAACTGACTGGCTTCGCGGAAAGCACCCCAGCCCATGATTCCGAGTGCCGGAATGGTGGCTAAGTTTTTTAAAGCCTCGCGCCGCGAACTGCCAATATCAGCAGGTTGTTCATCATTTGGCAATTCTTCTTTTGTTTTTGCTTGCCTGTTAAAAAATGGCAAGGCATAAATTCCATATCCTTTTTCTTTTAGAAGAAAAATAACCAGCAACGCCAGCGCCTCAATCAGGTTTTTGTTGACAATAAACAGGTTACCTTCCGCTGAACCAAAAATATCGCCACCAAACGGTGGATAGGCAAAATAGTACAACATCAGCAAAATAATCCCGGAAATGGAAGACAAACTTATAAAAAGGCCAAGGAAAAGGCCAAGGCCAATCAAAATCAAACCGGCCATGTTCAGCGGGTCAATTACATTCATCAGGCTTTCAGAGGATGCCATCCAGTGATAAAAACCGTCGAAAGGCCCGGTGGCTTTTGAAAGGTAACCGGTTGCGCTCCAGTTTCCAGCCATCAGTTTTGATAACCCTTCGTATAAAAAATGCCAGCCAATGGCTACCCTGAACAGGGTGATGACGAGTTTTTTCCAGTTTAAGTTCTTCATTTTTCAGGTTTAAATTTCAAGTTCAGACTAACAAATTTAAAAGTATTTCGATTGAATCAACATGCTGGATGAAACTAACAAAGAATTAGTGAGTGCAAGATTAAATCCGCACTCTTAATGAGAGCACTAATCTTTCTTTTTAATCCCGAAACCGGGTTTGATTTTTACAAAAAACACAGGCAGCAAACCGGGAATCATGCACAACATCACCCACACAAAAAAATGTTTGTACCCGATAATGTCCTGCAGCCACCCCGAAAACATGCCCGGAATCATCATGCCCAGCGCCATAAAACCGGTGGCAATGGCAAAATGCGCGGTTTTGTGTTCGCCTTCCGACACATAAATCATGTATAACATGTAAGCGGTAAACCCAAAGCCGTAACTAAACTGCTCAATCACCACACAAAGTCCGATAATCCAATGGTTTTCGGGTTGAAAATAAGCCATGTAAACGTAAGCCAGGTGGGGCAGGTTGATGGCCAGCGCCATTATCCACAGCCAGAATTTCAATCCTTTTTTTGCTGCTGCCAACCCGCCTGAAATGCCACCCACTGTGAGCGCCAGTATTCCAAAAGTTCCGTACAGTAAACCCACTTCGCCGGTTGTAAGTCCCAAACCGCCCAACTGCCGCGGGTCGAGCATAAACGGTGAGGCCATTTTTACAATCTGCGACTCGCCCAGCCGGTACAGCAACAAAAACGACAAAATCAATCCGATATCTTTTCGTTTGAAAAACGAGCCAAAAGTCTTGAAAAACTCTTTCAGAAAATTCTGGTGTTGTGGTTTGTGAACATCGGCGGCTGGGTATGGCAAAATAAAACGGTGGTACACCGAAAACAGCGCAAACATCGCGGCCAGAATGATAAACGTGATGCTCCACGCCAGTTGCAGGTTTCCTGATGTTCCCTTAAAAGTGGCTTCGGTGGCGCGGTTCAGTTTTGGGTCGAGCTGAAAAAGCAGGTACGCCGGTTTTTCGTAGTTGCCCGTGTTAAAAGCCAGCCGTTCGCCTTCGATGAGTTTGATGCTTTTATCGCCATTGCTGAATTTCAGGTTCAGCACCATTTCTTTATCCTTTTCTGGTTTTCCGCTGAGTTTTACCGCCACAACACCCACATTTCCGGTGAGTTTGCTGCCGGAAACCACCGTCGTTTTGTCGCCAAAATGTTCTTTCAGAAATATTTTCAGCGGCGACGAAATATGGGTAGTCCACCACGATTCGCCGGTTTTGCCCGAATGCGCGAGAGTTTTTCCGGCAGGGGCATGAATAAAACCATTTTCGATGTTGTGTGCCGAAACAAACTTCCGGATTGAATCGAGTTCGGCAGTGGTAATATTTTGTGTCGAAATTTCAGCCTTTTGCGGATAAACCATAAAATAGCTTTCGCCGGTTCCGGTTGCCTGGGCAACTTCGGGCAAAACAATCTCCTTTAAAACCGAAGGACTTGCAGCGGCGTTGATTTCAACGGGTGGCAAACCAGTTGCAGTTTCAAAAAATCCGGCCAGAATAATGAGCAGTCCCTGCCCTGTAATCATGGCAATTCGATAAAACGTGCTGCGGATGCCCACAAAATAGGCCTGTTTATGTTCGTCGAGACCGAGCATGTAAAACCCGTCGGCGGCAATGTCGTGCGTGGCCGAACTAAACGCCAGCAACCACATAAAAATGAGCGTGATTTTAAAGAAAACCGGCAATGGAATGGCCAGTGCAATTCCACCCAGCGCTGCCCCAATCACCAGCTGCATCACCACAATCCACCAGCGTTTGGTTTTCAGCAAATCGACCACCGGGCTCCAGAGTGGTTTGATTACCCACGGCAGGTACAACCAACTGGTGTACAGCGCAATGTCGGTGTTCGAAATCCCCAGCCGCTTGAACATGATAACGGCCACGGTCATTACCACAACGTACGGAATTCCTTCGGCAAAATAGAGGGTGGGAATCCATGCCCAGGGATTGCGGGTAGTCGGTTTTGATTGTTTCATTTTATTTGTTTAAGCCCCCTCCAACTCCCCCAGGGGGAGTGTTCAAAAGGCAGCAGTTTTTGTTTTTTTTTATTTCACTGGTTTTTATTTTAGATTGCTTCGCTGCGCAATGACGGGAACACGGACAAAGCTGTCATTTCGACGAAGAATGAGGAGAAATCTCATTGTAAGATACAGATTTCTCATTTGTGCCTCATTCGATATGACATGCAATTTAAAAATGTTTCATTGCGAGCAACGCGAAGCAATCTTTTTTATTCATACAATTTTTCAAGTTCAGCGCCACGGAAATAGTGCATCAAAATTTCTTCAAAAGCATATCCTTTTTCGCCCATTACGGCAGCGCCAATCTGGCAAAGGCCAACACCGTGACCCCAGCCGGCACCGGTTAAAACAAATTCCTGCGGAATCCCGTTTTCGATTTTCAGTTTATCGACTACAAAAGCTGAGCTGTACAAATGTGACTCCGAGAGTGTTTTGCGTATTTCCAATTCTTTCCCGATGGTGAGTGTGCGTTTGCTGCCTACAATTTTCAGCTTTTTCAGCCTGCCCGAATTGCCGCGTTCAACAGGAATCAAATCGATGATTTCGCCAAAATCGCGGCCCGATTTGCGTGCCACCAGTTCCGAAATCACAGCCTGCGAATAGCTGACTTTCCAGCGGTAAAAATCGGTGGTTTCCTGGTCATAGTCGTTTAAAACCTGGGAAAGAACATGCTTGTCATGGGTGTTGCAAAAAGCCGCAGGTGCGTTACGAATCCAGTTTTCGGCTGCTGTTTCGTTGGTAAGCTCAAGATCGAAACCGGCAGGTTTTTCAGCATTATCCACAATTGCCTGCAAATACGGGTGAATTTCGGGTTCCCATACATTTTCGAAAGTTTCGGCCACACCACCGCAGCTTTTCGAGAAACGGGCATCGCAAACCTTGCCATTGTGCATCAGAACAAGTCCAAAAGTTTCGTTGATTGCCTCACTCACCAGCGGACTTGTTTGGCGTGTGATTCCCTGGTAGCGCTGACAGTGGTCGTCGGCACAAACATCAAAATTCTGGTGGTCTTCGCGGTCGTACCAGCGGATGTATTCGGTAGCGGTTTCGGAAACCGGGTTGTATTTTTGGGCCGACTGTTTCAGCTCTTTTCCTTTAATCACCTGCGCCAGCAGCCACGACCGCGAAATCACGGCGTGTGCTTTCAGCAGTTCGATGCTGCTGGTGGCGCTCATTTCCGATGAAATCACACTTTCAAGATAATCTTCCAGCGGAATATCGTTGATGGCCGTGAGTTTTTCGTCTTCAACAATCACACAAAGCGAACCTTTAAACCGCTGGTTTTCTTTTCGTTCCCAGTGAAAATGAATCCCGATGGTAACATCCAGCAGGTCGAACGAGGCTGTTTTCGGGTCAACCGGGTTGAGCACCACACTGGCAGTTTTTACTGCAACACCGTTCAGCAAAATCTTGCCATCTGAATAAGTTACGGTTTGCAGGCCGTTCAGTATTTCGCCGGTTTCGCGCAATAGGTGGTAGCCGTTCAGAACAAACCTGATTTCGGGTTCGTACATAATGCCTACTTTGATGGTTGGCTGCGTCATAGCAATTTATTAGTTATTAGTTTTTATTTATTAGTTGTCAACCACTTATAAAATTAGTCTTTTCAACAGCGACATTTATTAAATGAAAACACCAAAGGTGTTATATTTTCATAACCTTGGGTCGCTAACCCAAGGGCTTTGAGCCTAACCCGACAACTGCCTGAAAGGCAGGATATAGCTTGATTTTTAATGAAATCTTTCATTCTCATAAAACCTGTTTTAAATAAAATATCAATAATTTCAACTACTAATCAACTCATTTATATGAATATGTTCTGCCTTTCAGGCAGTTGCCCTTTCTTGTTTATTTTCCGCAGGTCGTTGACCATGCGGTTATGAATATCCTGACTTTTCAAGTCAACAGAATTTATAAGCTCTTTCACGGATAATCACTCTATTTTTTCGGTCACTGTTTTATTTTGTTCGAAACCCGGTTTTTATCTCTTTTTTCAATTCTCCAAACACAACATCGTCAACCGTTACCTGATCAAAAATATCGGCAATGTCGGCTGCGCTTATTTTATCAAAATCCTCTTTTCGGGGCAGGATAAAAACGCCACCAAAATCAACCGACGCGGGGCTGATGAGAATTTGTTTATCGCCTTCGGCAAAAAACTGCGACGGGCGGTGCAATTTCCGTGGGAAAAGATGAATGGTCCATTTTCCATCAGCAAAACTGCAAAGCACATTCAGCATGGGTTCGGTTTTTTCGGGCTGAAACGTTTGGAACTTCGCGGTGAAAAACCGGATGGCTTCAACACCTTCGTCAAAAGAAGCCGACTCCACCGAAATCATTTTCCGCAGGTAATTTTCAAACGCCCGGATGGTTGTTGAACCGCCATTGAAAAGCAATTCACCTGAGCTTTTTATTTTTTCATATTCCGAATCGATGGGCATAAAACCGTTTTCGCCGGCCTGAAAATGCAGGTGGTCGGGTGCCGAAGCGCCACACTCGGGGCCGTTGTAAAACAGCGTGAAACCTTCCATCAGTTTCGAAATCCGCAGCATCTCGCCAATGTTGGGTGCAAAAAGCTGGTTGGTGTGAATTTCAGAAGCAATGGTAAAATGGCTGCGGAAAATGGGAAACGGATTCATTAAAATCTGAAACTGGTTGCCACAGGAAACCGCCTTTTGTTCGGGCGGAAGGTTTTCAGAACACAAAAAACATTTTCGTTCCGCAATCGATGCTGTATCGACTTTGGCAGCCGATGAACGGATTCGCCCTGGATTGAACTGCACTTTTATCACAAAATCACCGAAATCAAACTGCTTTTCCTCCACACTGGCAAGCCCGGAATAATTGGCGGCAGCCAGCGGCCAACTTTCCTGCTGTTCTTTGGCAAATTGTCTAAGAATTTGATCTGCGGTTTGCCCTGTTTCGGAAATCATTTTTTGCAGGTCGTTCATGTTTCAGCTTTTCACTCAATGACAGAATCTTATTTTATTGTCATTTCGACGTTAGGAGAAATCTGTCTGTTCAAAGAGATTTCTCCTCGCACACTCGTCGAAATGACA
>JAJUGS010000116.1 GCA_029265875.1 Prolixibacteraceae bacterium | reverse complement strand
GCGTGGTCTTCAATAAATTTCCGCCGTGGTGGAACATCGTCGCCCATGAGCATGGAGAAAATGTGGTCGGCTTCGGCAGCATTTTCAATGGTTACCTGTTGCAGCGTGCGTTTTTCGGGATTCATCGTGGTTTCCCATAGTTGCTCGGCGTTCATCTCACCCAAACCTTTGTAGCGCTGCACGTGTACCGAACTTTCATTTCCGTCGGCCCACTCATTGATGTATTGAAGCCTTTGCTGATCAGTCCAGGCGTAGGCTTCTTTTTTTCCTTTTTTAACCAGGTAAAGCGGTGGATTGGCAATATACAAGTGACCGTTTTTGATGAGGTCGTTCATGTAGCGGAAAAAGAATGTCATTATTAAAGTTGCAATATGGCTGCCATCCACGTCGGCATCGGTCATGATTATCACTTTATGGTAGCGCAGTTTTTCAAGGTTCAGTGCTTTTGTGTCTTCAGCCGTACCGATTGTAACACCGAGCGCTGTGAAAATATTCTTGATTTCTTCGTTTTCAAGTATTTTGTGCAACATGGCTTTTTCAACATTCAGGATTTTACCACGGAGTGGCAAAATAGCCTGAGTGCGGCGGTCGCGGCCTTGCTTGGCAGTTCCACCTGCCGAGTCTCCCTCAACCAGAAAGATTTCGCAAATGGCGGGGTCTTTTTCTGAACAGTCGGTTAGTTTACCGGGCAATCCACCGCCGGAAAGTGCATTTTTCCGCTGCACCATTTCGCGCGCCTTACGGGCTGCATGACGTGCCTGTGCTGCCAGGATTACCTTGTTTACTATGGTTCGCGCATCTTTCGGGTTTTCTTCCAGGTAGTTTTTGAGCATATCGCTCACGGCCTGGTCAACATGGATGCTCACTTCAGAGTTGCCTAATTTGGTTTTTGTCTGACCTTCGAACTGGGGTTCAGCAACTTTTACCGAAATAACAGCTGTTAAACCTTCACGGAAATCATCACCACTGATATCGAATTTCAGTTTTGATAACATCCCCGACTGGTCGGCATAATTTTTCAAAGTACGGGTAAGCCCTCTCCTGAAACCGGTCAGGTGGGTCCCTCCTTCAATCGTGTTGATGTTGTTTACGTACGAATGAATATTTTCGGAATACGAAGTATTGTATTGTAGTGCAATTTCAACCGGAATGCCGCTTTTGTCAGACGAAATATGGATGACATCGTCGATAAGACGGATACGGGTTTCGTCAAGGTATTCAACAAATTCCTTTAATCCGTTGGTTGAATAAAATGTATCGCTTTTGAAATCTCCGTTTTCATCTTTTTCCCTTTCGTCGGTTATTGTAAGCCTGATCCCTGCATTCAGGAATGCAAGTTCCCGAAGACGGGCTGCCAGTATTTCGTATTTATAAACGGTGGTTTGGAATATGGTGTCGTCGGGTTTAAAAGTAACTATCGTTCCTGTTTTGTCCGATTCTCCAATCACACGGGCTGCATACAAGGGTTTCCCGATGGAATATTCCTGCTCCCAGATTTTTCCATCGCGGTGAATCTCGGCACGAAGGTGGACTGAAAGTGCATTTACACACGATACGCCCACACCATGCAAACCACCAGAAACCTTATATGAATCTTTATCGAATTTTCCACCGGCATGTAAAACAGTCATTACCACTTCAAGTGCCGATTTGTTTTCTTTTGAATGTATTTCGGTGGGAATTCCCCGGCCATCATCTTTTACTGAAATTGAATTGTCGGGGTGTATGGTAACATCAATATTGCTGCAATACCCGGCCAGTGCCTCATCAATTGAGTTGTCGACCACTTCGTAAACCAAATGGTGCAAACCTTTTTCATTGGTATCGCCAATATACATCGACGGGCGTTTTCTAACTGCCTCCAACCCTTCTAAAACCTGGATACTGTCGGCTGAATAATTGCCGTTTCCGTTATTTACAGTTTCTTTTTTTTCTATCTCACTCATTACGCTTTGTCAGTTTTGTTGAATAATCCTGAAATGGTTAAAATAAAATAGTTTCCATCGTAAAAAGCATCTTGCTTTACACAGGAAACTAATTGAATTTCAATATTTTAAATGGATTTTGCGGCCATTTTTATTTTAACGGGCAAATATAGCAAAATAAACCGAAGCACGGGTTTGTGGAGAATGTGAAATCGCATGCTTTTTTCAACAGGTTATCAACTTGAAAATGAGGGTTTATAGCCTGAGTTTATTTATAAGAACTTTGTATAAATGAAGACGGTTATTTTCGATAATTTAACATTCAGAATGCATAACTCACACCGGCCAATAAGTTGAGACTTTGAACCGGGTATCCAAACCATCGTTCGTATTTTTGAAACCCGAAATTATTCAGGTTGACAAAGGCCGAGAATTTCTCGGTAATCTTGTAGTTCGTCTTCACATTCAGGTCGAAAGCCGTGTCGAGATTGTAGGATTTGAAAACCGGAGGGTTTAATGAATCGTTAGTATAATACCTTTGAAGTGTTTCTATAACCAACGCTTTCCTGGGGCCAATCAGAAAGATTTCAGCAGCCACATTCAGCCTTTCCGAAATATTGTAACCAACAGTCAGCGTACCGTCCCAGTCGGGCATATTCCAGGGTTCCGCTTCATTTTCCATGTTGTAAACGTAGTAATTGCCGTTCAGCAATAAATCAAACTTTCCGGCCGAGGTATGGAATACTTCCAGATTGATTTTAAAACGGTTCATATCGTCGTACCTGATTTTGAAGTCATTGTCGGCCAGCACCGGATTGGGATTGATTTCAGGGGCGGGATACGTGTATTCGTGCAGGTAATAAAGCGGCTGGTCGTCGGTGATGGCATAATCGAACCCGATTTTGAAGTTGGTGCGTTTGCCGAATTTTCCGTCGAACCCACCGTACAGCCTGATTTTTTCAAAGCTGTTTTTTACATCATGTTCCGGATCCACAAACGGATTTTCGTAGGCAATCTTTGAATAATGGTTGCTGATGTGATTGCCGTCCACTCCGGCGAAAATCTTGATGAAATCCTTTACCGGCGTGTAATTTACACGGACATCCGGTGCAATTCTTACCCTGGCATTCTCGTCCTGGTCTGAAATGTACCAGAACTTCAGACCACCGCGCAGGTTGAGTGTTTTTTTCCCAATGTACACAGCCGGATTGGCAAAAAGCCACGATTGCTGACGGGTACCTTCGGTTTTTGTAACACGGTTTATTACATTGTTGTCCTGCACAAAATTGACACCTGCATCAAGTAGCCCTGTACCAAAACTGAAAGGTTTCTGTAAATGTGCCGTGAAGTTGCCAAAGTGTTCAGTTTGCCCTGTTTTGGCCTGAAAATAGTCATACCCAAGATCGAATCCGAAATGCGGGTCGTTCATTTCTGCTGAAGGGTCATTCAGTTTCACATTCATTCCGGCTTTGGTAAAAGTTTGTTTGGTGCCAAAATAGTTGATGCCCTGGTTTTTTTCGAGTAAAGGGGTGGGTACTGGGTCTTTCGGGTAGCCATAATAGTTAAATCCATCGTGATTGATTCCGAGGTTCACTGCAAGAATCTTCTTCGAGAAAAACTGGTTAAAGTAAACTTCTGCCTCATTTTTGGAAAAAGGTGCGTCCACTTTCTCTCCGCCTTCCAGTTTCAGTTTTCCATGCGACGAGAGATGCATGGCATGAATACCGAAGATTGCCTTTTTTGAGGCCAGGTGGTTAAAAAAGAATTCGCCATAAGGTTTGTTGTAATTGCCCACCCCGGCTTTTATCAAACCATACCCTTTTTGTTCGGGAATGGCCGATTCAATGGTGGCTGCTTTCAGCGGATTTACAGCAAAGGTATTGATAACAGGTTTGCTGGTAATACTGTAGTCGAAAACCGGTTTTTGCGGTTCTGTTTCTTTAATTACCGGAATATCGTTGATTTTGTGAACATCAAGCAGGGTGGGGGTAAACGATTTTACCACTTCCACTTCGCGGTTGAGGCTTGTATCGCGCTGTGCCTGTGCCAGTGTGCAGAAACCGGCTAAAACAATGAATAAAACTGATTTTATTGTGATTTGCATGATTCCTGTTTTTTTATTGTTCCTTGATTTTCATCTGGTAAGAATTGTCGATCGCATTTTGCTGGTCGGTTTTTTCTTTGTTTTCAATTACTGAAAGCTTTTTGGATGCTTCTGCTATAATGCCGTCATCCTCCACATTATAATTTTCAACCAGACTTTTTAATGTGTGTTTTGCCTGGAATTCGTCGTTTCGGCTCAGATAGATATCGGCAAGCAGAATAAACGATTTGCCCAGCCAGTATTGATGAGGCGTGTTTTTATCGATAAAATCCAGGATTTCAGTTTCCGATTTCTGAATGTTTTTTTGTTTGAAATAGATTTCAGCCAGCAGATATTTGGCTTCGGCTCCCTGTTCGTATTTTACATCGGCAGCGGCAGCTTTTAATCCTTCAACTGCTTTGTCGGGTTTGCCGGTCATGTAATACGATTTCCCTTCAGTATAACTGGCTTCCCGTTTCAAAGCTTCATTGGCTATTTCCGATTTTTTTATTTTGGCTGCGGCCAACAGCGCGTTTTCGTAATCACCCAATTTCAGGTTACAACGCATTTGCCCGGTGTTGGCACGCAACGTGTTCCACTTGTTACTGGCCATTGCTTCGAGCCGGTTACAAAATTCGAGTGCTTCTTCGTAATTACCGGCATTGAGGGTTAGTTCTGCCGCTTTCGAAACAGCCTGCTCGCTGAATACATTTTCAGGTTGCGATGCAACAAATTTATAATGGTTGTTGGCTTCTGAATATTTCCCTTCCTTGTAAAGTAATTCAGCCAGATAAAAACGGGCTGCCAGCACTGAACTGCCCTGCGGATATTGCTGGATGTAGCGGTTTAACTGCGTGGCTGCATTTTTGTCGCCGGCCATGTAAAGTCTTTCAGCCGACATAAACGTGAGGGAATCCTGTTCGGAACTTGTAATTTTTACACCACTTCCCGACTGGTTGATGTAAGTAAAATACCCGTCAACATTGTTCAGTTCGATGTAACAGTTTTTTACGCCCAATAATGCAGCCTGTGCTTCGGGTGTTTCAGGGAACTTTTCGGCCACCTCTTTGTATTGTGCCAAAGCTTTATCATAGCTTCCATTATTATAATTAATCAAACCCATTTGCAGCAGAGCCTTTCTGTAATAACTGCTTTGTTTGTGTTCAAGGATGATTTTGTTATATTGGGCTGTGGCTTTCAGGTTTTCACCTAACCTTTCGTATGCACGGCCTAATTCATATAAAGCATCATCCTGGTACGAGGATTCAGGATAGGCTGAAAGCAAGGTTTCGAGGTTGCTGATTTTGCTTTGCTGGTCGCGCTGCAATCCTTTGCAGAAGGCAATCTGGTAAAGCGAGTAATCGGGCTCGAAAAGTTTCAGGGTGTACGATTGCTGGTAATATTGAATGGCACGGGTATAATCTGCTTTCAGAAAGTAGATGTCGCCCAGCCGGTTAAGCGCATCGGCCAGTTTGTCGGTGCGGTTGTTTTTAGTGGCTTCGGTGAATTTTGTAAAACTGGTTGCTGCCAGTTCATAATCCTGTATTTTAAAATACGCATAAGCCAGGTTGTAACGGGCATTGTTAAATTCGGGCATCGAAGAAGCCCCGTTTGAAGTGAGAAAACGCACGTAGTTATTGATGGCTTCGTTGTAATCGCCGGTACGGTAATGTGCTTCGGCTTTCCAGTAAAGTGTTTGTGTATAAATTGAACGATCCTGGTTGTTTTGCAGCGAAATATCGAAGTTGTTTAAAGCCTGTGTGTAAGCCAGGTTGTTAAATAATTCGAGCCCGCGATAGAAAGTAACTCTTTGGTAAGCTTTCTGAATGGCAGGCGTTTTTACCTTTATTTTTTCGATGGAAGTAATGGCATCCTTGTAGTTTTTGGTCACCATATAAACTTCACTCAAAATTCTGTATGCTTCGGCATTGTGCTCCGAATCGGGGTATTTTTCAATGTAAGCGTCAAAAGCTTTGATGGTTTCGTTGAACGGCGAAAACGAAAGTTCGTAAGTGAGTTTGGCATAATTAAACAGGGCTTCTTCCTGTATTTTTGCATCGAAATTCAGTTTCGAAGCAGCATCGTAAGCCATTTTAGCCTTTTCCTTTTCGTTTGTTTTTACATAGCAATCGGCTAAATGATAATAGGCATTCTGGGCCATTTCGTCATCACCTTTTGAAGCCTTTTCGAGATATGGTTTGGCTTTGTCGAATTGCGCGGTATAATGGTAACAGTAACCCAACACATAGTTTTCTTCGCGTGTCTGCAGTTTCGAGAAATTGAAATACGCTTCCATGTAAGGGATTGCTTTTTCGTAATTTCCCAGGTGGAAATATGAATCGCCCAAAATTTTTGAAAGTTCAGGTTTCTGTTCTTCTTCCACGTCGTTAATCACCTGGCTGGTATAATTCACCACTTCGGCATAATTCTGCTGTTTATAATAAATATGGCTGATATACATCGGGATCACCTTTGAATACGCCGGGTCGTTGTTCAGTTTTTTAAAGCCTTCCAGCGCTTCCGGGTATTTTTCCTCCAGGTACATGATATGGGCCCAATAATAAGTGGCTGGTTTGCTGTAAATGCTGTTGGCATTTTTTACCGCTGAAAACTCCCTGGCTGCAATTTCTTTATTGTCGGTTACCAGGTTGGCATAACCATTCTGGTAGGCCAGTTTAATACGGTCCTGCTCGTTGAGGTCTTTGCGGTCAACCGTTTCAAAGGTTTTGATGGCAACAGCATACTGTTTTTTTTCAAACTGGTATTCGCCCAGATAAAACCTTGCATTGTTAATGTAGGGGCTCTCGGAAAAATCTTTAATAAAAGTTGTGAGCATTTTGCTGCCTGCGCTGTACCCGGCTTTTAATGCCGACACCGATTTGAAATATTCAGCTTCTGAATAGAGTTCAGAATTTTCATCAACCTGTTGCTGAATTTTCTGGAATTCCCTGAAAGTGGAAATATATTTCCCGTTGGCAAACAGTTCCTTTGCCATATCAATGTCGCGCTGTACATTGCTGTAATAGCCTGTTTCCTGGCTTTTAAGCTGTGAATGGAACAGCAGAATAAACGACAGAATAGAAACAATCCGGATTGTTCTCATGCTTTGTTGCTTCAGTTTTTATGGTTTTCACTGCATCCTGAAATTTTAGTTTCAGTATTCACTTTAATCTGAATTTCTAAAGTAGGCGATTCAGGTGGCAGTTGACTACCGTTTTAAATCATTTTCTTAACATGAAACTGTTTATTTCTTTGTTTATTATCCTGAAGGCTTCTATTTTTACCAACATTACCAGAATTAATTTTGAATTATGGAATCAGGCAAAATTGTGGAATTGGTGAATGCCGATATATATCAGCGCGAAAATCTGGTATTGTCGAATATCAACCTCGAAATCGAAAAAGGCGAGTTTATCTATGTAATCGGAAAGGTGGGGACCGGAAAATCCAGTCTCATCAAAACACTGAATGCCGAAATTCCGCTGCAAGCCGGTTCGGGGAAGGTGGCAGGTTTTGAGCTTTTCAATATCAAATCGAGGGATATTCCGCCACTCAGAAGAAAACTGGGTGTTGTATTCCAGGATTTCAGGTTGCTTACCGACCGCAATGTACACGATAACCTTTCGTTTGTGCTGAAATCGACGGGCTGGAAAAACAAGCTGGATATTGAATCGCGGATTGCCGAAGTGCTTGACAGCATGGGAATGCTCGATAAACTGACAAAAATGCCGCACCAGCTTAGCGGCGGAGAACAACAGCGCGTGGTGATTGCCCGTGCTATTCTGAACAATCCCGAACTGATTCTTGCCGACGAACCCACCGGCAACCTCGACCCGGAAACCTCTGAAGAAATTCTCGATCTTTTTATCAGGTTGAACAAAGAGGGAAAAACCGTGATTATGGTAACACACGATTATGCCTCGATTGCCAAAAAACCAACCAGAACGCTGGTTTGCGCCAACAATGGAATAACCGACTCGGCTGCCAACAACACACTTGTTGATTTTGAAAGCCTGCTGGAAAAGAATTATTGATTTGGATTTACGGGCAGAAAATTCCCGAAAATCTCACTGATCACATTTTCTTCGTTTTCCCAGGTCAGTTCTGATGCGGCTTTTGGCAGGTTTTGCAGCCAGATATTTCTTTTTTCTGTGTTTTCGAGACAGTCGGTAATTTTTCCGGCCAGCGTTTCCGGTTCCAGCGAATCTGTAATTTCACCCACTTTGTATTGCTGAACAATGGCGGCCATTTCAGGCAGATTGGTTACCAGCACCGGAACCTGCGCCTGGATGTAATCAAAGAGTTTATTAGGCAGGGCAAAGCGGTAATTCAGCCCGAAATCTTCCTCGATCGAAAGCCCCAGATCGGCAGTGGGCGTGAGCGTTTTCAGTTCTTCGATGGAAAGCCGGCCGGTAAAAGTCACCTTGTTTTGCAGGTTTTCTTTTTGTACCAGTTCTTCCAGTTGTTTCCGGATGTCGCCATCGCCCGCCAAAACAAGCCGGGCATTTTTTACAAATTTCACCGACAAAATGGCCTGTTCCAACCCGCGGCCGATATTCAGCGCACCCTGATAAAGAATCATTTTTTCAGTATTGATTTCTTTTTCAGTTTTTTCAGGTATATCCGCTGCCACCGGTAAGTTTCTGACCACCCTGAATTGTGTACCATATTTTTGATGGTAAATATCGGCAATCGATTGGCAAACGGTTGTTGCATAACGGATTTTCGGCAGCATTTTTTGTTCCAGCCATTCCCAGATTCGTTTTACTTTTGGGCGGTGAACCAGTTCCGGTACCTCGGTAAAATATTCGTGGCTGTCGTACACCAACGGGATATTTTTCACTTTTGAGGCCAGAAAATTGGCAGCCAGTGTGTCGAGGTCGTTGGCTAACAATACATCGGCTTTTGAAAGCAGCAGAAAAAGATAGAGCCGGTAATTCATTTCGGCATAAAACAAGGGGCCTTTGTTAAAAATCAGGCTGAAACGTTTGGTTGGGTAGGGGCGTTTTTGCACCGGCAAGCTGTTTTTAAACTTCCTTCCAATCAGTAAAACCTCAAAACCCATATTGTGCAGCGTGGTACAATATTTATGCACGCGGTTATCGGAAACCAGGTCGCTGGTTACCGACACGATGATTTTTGATTTTGATATCGGAGCCAATGCAATTGAATTATACGGGTGTAAATATAAAATAATAAACCAGGTTGAAATCCCGGTTAAATCCTGAAAATTCTGAAAATTTCCGGTTTTTGTCGCCGGCAATCTTTATAAAATCTTTATACTTTACTTATTCATCCTGATAATCTGTTTATAAAATCAACTGCACTTTTGCACGTTATTTTAAAGCCTTTTGGGGATGGTGATTCATCTTTTTCTGAACCTGAAAATTGTTGCCAGAAGTTTGTTTATTCTTGCATTTGCCCTTGTTTTTAGTGCGATTGTTGCTGTAATATATTCCGAAAGTGTTTTACCATTGATATTTTCTGCCGGAGTAGTTTTTTTATCGGCAGGTTTGTTCCTGCTTTTGCCGGGAAAGAAAAATACAGAGGAAAGCCTGACAAAAAAAGATGCTGGTTTTATTGTATCTGTGTCGTGGATGCTTTTCTCTTTTTTTGGTGCCCTGCCATATGTATTGTCCGGCTCTGTTCCTTCGTTTACCGATGCTTTTTTTGAATCGGTTTCGGGTTTCACAACCACCGGTGCTTCCATTTTAACCGACATCGAGGTGCTGCCTTATTCCATATTATTCTGGCGAAGCCTCACGCACTGGATTGGTGGAATCGGAATAATTGTTCTTGTAATTGTAATTCTGCCAGTACTTAATATTGGCTCATACAACCTTTTTACTTTGGAATCATCGGTACAGGAAAAAATTCAGCCCAAAATAAAAGATGTGGGCCTGCGGCTGCTATACATATACCTGTCCTTAACATTTGCCGAAGTGGTTTTGCTGTTGGCAGGCGGGATGAATTTGTTTGAAAGTATTTGTCATTCATTTGGTACGGTTGCTACGGGTGGTTTCTCGCCAAAGAATTCAAGTATGATTGATTATTCGCCTTATATTCAGTATGTAGTGATGATTTTTATGCTGTTGGCAGGTATAAATTTTGTAATTCATTACCACATTCTGAAGCGAAATTTTAAAAAGGTGAAAGAAAACGATGAATTCTGGTTTTACCTGATTGTGGTGTTTATAGTCGGAATGATTGTGAGTTTTATTCTTTACCTGAAGATGGACAAAGGTTTTGAAGAGTCATTCCGCGAGGCGTTTTTTCAGGTAATTTCCATCATTACCTGTACAGGTTTTGCTTCTGCCGATTATCTGCTCTGGCCGTCAATTGGCTGGACAATTATCTTTTTTATCATGTTTCTGGGCGGGAGCACCGGCTCTACCGCCGGTGGGATAAAAATGGCACGACATCTTGTTCTGTTCAAAAATATAAAGCGGTTTATCTTACTAACCCGCTCTCCCAACGCAATCGTTCAACTGAAACTGAATGGCAATGTTGTAAACGACGAAAATAACCGGAACATTTTGTCATTCATCACGATTTACCTCCTCGTTTTTCTCATCAGCAGTATTATTATGGTAATGCTTGGCTCCGACGGGAAAACTGCGGCAAGTTCGGTGGCCACCTGTATGGCCGGAATCGGCCCGGGAATCGGAACCGTGGGACCGGTGAGCAACTTTTTCCATTTATCGGTTGCTGCAAAACTTATTTTGTCGTTTTTAATGATTCTGGGCCGTTTGGAGATTTTAACTTTGTTAATGCTTTTTATTCCGGGATATTGGAGAAAATAGGTTAAAACCTTTTACTTGTATTAGATTTGTTAAGATTTATATTTCAGAAAATGCTTATGAAACCGGTTTTGTCGAGACTGAGAAATACTGTTTTTTACAGCTACCTGCAATCGGTTTCAATTGTTGCATTGGTTCTATTGTTGTGTTATCCGCTTTCCGACACGCAGCAATATTATCTTGTTTCGTATATCCTGCTATTTGCCGTTTTAATAATGGCGGTATTTCTGCCAATTGGTCCGGTTTTTCTGGCTGCTGCAATGAGTTCTCTTGCCTGGAATTACTTTTTTATTCCACCTCATAATACTTTTCATATTGAAAAAACGGATGATATCCTGATGTTTGTATTGTTTTTCAGCATTGCCATTCTGAACGGGATTTTAACATCAAGAATCCGCCGCCAGGAACAATTGGCCCTTGAAAGAGAGGAGCGGACTTCGTTGCTTTTTAAGCTCACACAACAGCTCTCGAAAGCCGGAAGTATTGACGAAGTGTTGAAAATTGCCATAGCAGAAATAAAACTGCATTTTGGGGTAAATGTATTTTTTATCCTGCAGGATGGTAATAATATATTGTATTCAACCGGAAGATTGCAAAAGGAAAAAATGCTTAATACCGCTGAATACGATGTGGCTGAATGGTGTTTCAGAAATAATCAGGAAGCCGGTGCTTTAACCCCTAATTTTAACCACGTTGATTACAGTTTTTTCCCGTTGCCCGGGACCAAATTAATGCCGGGCGTTCTCGCCGTGAACCCCCCGTTTCAGATGAACGGTGAAAAAAGAACCTTCTGGCTGACTTTTGTTACCCAGATTTCGAATGCAATTGAACGTGAATTTTTAGCCGAAGTGGCCGGAAAAGCCCGGCTTCTTGATGAATCAGGAAGATTGTATAAGACACTTTTTAATTCCATATCTCACGAATTCAGAATTCCGGTGGCCACGATTATGGGTGCTTCCGATTCGTTGCTCAACTCAAAACTCCCGTCCGATGTACAAAATGTGCTGAGCAACGAAATTTTTACTGCCTCGGTGCGGTTAAACCGTTTGATTGAGAATTTACTGAACATGTCGCGGCTTGAAAGCGGAAAATTGTTGGTAACGCCTGATTGGTGCGATATCAACGATTTGTTTAACAAAGTGATAGATGACCTGAAAGATGAACTTGGAATGTTTAAAGTCAAGGTATCAATTCCGGAATATATGCCCCTTGTGAAAATCGATTTTGGTTTGATGGAGCAGGTGTTGTATAACCTTGTGTTTAATTCAACACAATATGCCAATCCATTAACTTGTATCGAACTTTCGTCGGATATTGAAAACCATGAATTATTAATCAGGGTAAAAGATGAAGGGCCGGGATTTACTGATGAAGCATTACAACATCTTTTTACCAAGTTTTACCGGGTAAAAGGGTCAAAAGCAGGCGGTCTGGGGCTCGGTCTTTCAATTGTTAAAGGATTTGTGGAAGCGCACGCGGGTAATGTAACCGTTGAAAACAACCCGCTGCAGGGCGCTGTTTTTTCGATCCGTATTCCCACTGAAGTTGCTGATATTAAAAACCTGATGTTACCTGATGACCATGAATGAAAAGGAATCCATATTGGTAATTGACGACGAATTACAAATCAGGCGGCTGCTTGAAATAACACTTTCGGCCAGCGGCTACAAGGTGCTGCAATCGTCAACCGGAAAAGAAGGTTTGGTGGAAGCCGCCACACTGCACCCGTCATTGGTGATTCTCGATCTTGGCTTGCCCGACGCTGAAGGGGTGGAGATTTTAAAAAAGCTACGCGAGTGGTATTCAAAACCTGTAATTGTTTTGTCGGTGCGCGATTCGGAAAAAGATATTGTTTCGGCACTTGATAACGGTGCCAACGATTACCTGACAAAGCCTTTCAGAAGCGGCGAATTGCTGGCAAGAATAAGGGCAGCACTCAGGTCGGTCAACGAAAATCCTGACAGTAATTTTCTGGTTTTCGATACACTTTCTATCGATTTGCAAAATCATGTTGTCAGAAAAAACAACGAAATTGTAAAACTGACCTCCACCGAGTTTTTGCTTTTGAGCCTGCTGGCCCGCAACGACCCTGCGACGGCGCGCGGGGCCGAGGCCGGGCCGTCAACGGCTCGGTTGCGATCAAAAACCGGGTGTTGATGGGGGCGCCGTATGAGTCTTAGGAAAAATCCAACGCAATCGTAAATCAACAGCGCCATCAAACAGCCTAT
>JAJUGS010000294.1 GCA_029265875.1 Prolixibacteraceae bacterium | reverse complement strand
GGTCGATTGACGCGGTGATTGGTGTGAGTTGCATGCCGGTTTTGCAAAATTCTTTTGACGCGGTTTCACACGCGGCGGTTCCGGTAATTGGATTACCACTGCTTTTTGATGGCTGCTCGAACACTTCCATCGATTACAACTGGTTTTTTGAGGAAATAGAACAAATATCAGCAAATGAAGAAGTCAGGCCGCTTTCAGTTTCATTACTAAAAAGTAAAGTGGAGGATTATTTCACTACTGAGAATCTGAAAAAATTCTTTCCCGGGAACTCGGAAACTGAGAAACTGGCCTTGAAAACCATGACTTTGGGCGGTCAGCGAATGCGGCCTTTGTTAACAGTGCTTGCTGTCCAATCTTATTCCCGTCATATTTCAGAAGAAGTGCAATCCGCTCTGGCCGTGATTATTGAGTGTTTTCACAAAGCCTCGCTGGTGCACGATGATATTCAGGATGATGAGGATTTCCGGTATAATCAGCCGGCATTGCACAGAACGGCGGGAATTCCTGTCGCCATCAACATTGGTGATTATCTCACCGGGAAAGGCTATAAACTGCTGTCGGCAATTGATTGCGATCCGGTTGTGAAAGCCGAATGCCTGAAAGTGGTTGCTTCATCGCATCTCAGTCTTTCCGAAGGACAGGGCGCGGATATTCTTTTGCAACAGAACTTGGCCCAGCAACCGGTGAAGGATGTTTTGAAGATTTTTGAACTGAAAACCGGTGAGGCCGTGAAAGTTGCGTTATTGACCGGTGCTATTGCCGGAAATGCATCCGAAAACGACCTGAAAGTACTGGCCGATTTTGCCGGTTATTTCGGAATTGCTTACCAAATTCGGGACGATTTAAACGAACTGCATGAAAATAACGACCTGAAACACGCTTTTGATTTTCCGTTTCTGCTTTCAGTGCTGAATCAAAGCATCAACGGGCATTCACCGTCGTTTCAGGAAATCATGAAAACCGGTAATCTTGCCTTGATTTTGGAGAGTTTTAAACAATATGAAACTGAAACCAAAGTCCAGAAATTTCTGGATGATTACCTGCAAAAATGTTACGCCGAACTTGACAAGCTGCAAAACCGGAAAATGAGGCTGAGTTTGTACAGCGTGTTGGGAAAAGTGTTCAAACGTTAAAGTGAAAAACCAGGCTGCATACCTTCCGTTCTATCTTCAGTTTATCGCAGAAATTGAAAATGGTTTTTGGATGCTCGACGAAAAAAGCCGGGCAGAAGTGGCAGATTTTGTGAAAACACAGCAGCACAAAAACGGCGCTTTCACCGACCGCGCCGGAAATCCTGATCTTTATTACTCGCTGTTTGGAGCCTGGCTTTCAAAGGCACTGAACCTGGATGAACAACTCACAAGCCTGGGAAATTTTATCGTGTCCGGAAAATTTGATTCCCAAAAAGGAGTCGGTCAGTTTTCAGTTTTGTTGCTTGGTTTACTGACAGGTGTGCCTGAATACAGCAAAACGGGAATGATAAAACTTGTCCGTATTTTCCGAGAAACAAAAAATCTGGGTCCGGCTTATCGTTTTTTTCTTTTTATGCTGAGTTTCGATGCTTTGTATGGGAAAAACCGGCTGATATACTTTTTCGCCAGAATAATCCTGCGGTTTTATAAGCCCTCAGTAGATCTGCCCTGCAGTTTTTTGGCAGCCCTGTTGCTGGCAAAATTTATCACCGGTGGAAAAATTAACCGGGAAACATTGCTTTTGCAGGCCTTTTTTGAAAAAGGAGCGGGATTTAAAGCTTTCAGGGAACAGCCAAATGCCGATCTGCTTTCAACAGCCGTGGCACTTTTTGCGCTCAAAAAGACGGGAACTGATTTGCGGTTGATCGCTCCCGATTGTCTGAAACTGGCCGGGGAAAATTATGATAACGGCGCTTTTCTTTCGGGTGATGGCGATTTTTCCCGCGATCTGGAATATACGTTCTATGGTTTGCTAATTTTGGGTACACTTTCGTAACATGAACAAAGAAGATATCGCTGCCAGGATAAATGAGGTTGGTAAAATAATTGCCAGTGAATTACGGCCCGAAGGTTACTGGGAAGGCCGGTTGTCGTCGAGTGCATTGGGAGTTGCAGTGGCCGTTGCTGCGCTGCATTTCGATGATGCCGTGCAAAATGCTCCGGAAATCAGCAAGGGAATTCTTTGGCTGCAAAACAATATCAACTCCGACGGCAGTTTTGGCGACACGCCCGATAGTAAGGGAAATGTAAGCACCAGTTTACTGGTTTATGCAGCACTGAACCTTTATGCTGCAAGCGATATAACCGTAAAAGAGACTCAGCTTCAAATTGCCGGCTACCTCCACTCGCTGCATATCGATGTTCATTCGCCGCAAGTGGCGGAGTTTATTTTAGCGCACTATCAGAAAGATTACACATTTTCGGTGCCCATTCTGGCCATGTGCGGCGTTTGTGGCGTTCCGGGAAATGACGCATTTAATCACATTCCGCAACTGCCTTTCGAGCTTTCTTTATTGCCCCGGAAATTCTACCGTTTGCTGAACCTGAGTGTGGTAAGTTATGCAATTCCGGCGTTGGTGGCAGTGGGAATCCTGATTTATAAAAAGAAAAAATCCAATCTTTTTTGGCGGATTATCCGAAGATTTTCGATTAAAAAGGCCATGAAAATTTTGCACCGGATGCTGCCTGAAAGTGGCGGATTTTTGGAGGCAATTCCGTTGACAGCTTTTGTATCTCTGAGCCTGATCAATTCAGGTTTTGCTGAAACAGAGGTGGTAAAAAAAGGAATTCAGTTTTTAAAACGGACCCAGCGCGAAGATGGCGGCTGGCCCATCGATGTTGATTTATCAACCTGGGTGACTTCTCTTTCGGTAAAAGCGTTTCGCGGAAAACTGGAAGGCTTTCTTAATTCTGATCAGGAGGATAAAATTGCCGATTATTTCAGGTTGATTCAGAATGAAAAGATTCATCCGTTTAATGGTACCGGGCCGGGGGGCTGGGGCTGGACCCAATTTTCAGGTTCGGTTCCCGACGGCGACGACACACCCGGGGCGATGCTGGCGCTGCTGAAACTGGAGCCGAAAAACAAAATAAAACACGAAGTTTTGAATGCAGCAAACTGGCTGCGGGAATTACAGAACAGCGACGGCGGATTCCCCACATTTTCGCGTGGCTGGGGAAAACTGCCTTTCGATCAGAGTTGCTCCGATTTGACAGGTCACTGTTTACTGGCTGTTTCAGAAGTGATGGAAAACTATCACGATGAATTATCGCGAAAGGAATCTGAAAACCTGAAGAAGATTTTTGAGGGTGCTTTGCAGTACCTTGAGAAAAAGCAGTCGGACGGCGGAAGCTGGCTCCCGCTGTGGTTTGGAAATCAACTGACAGCAAATCACACAAATCCGGTTTACGGAACGGCCAAAGTGGTGACTTATTTAAAAGATGCTGCTTTGCATAACTGGCATTCAACCCAAACCAGGGATCAACTTGAAAAGATGATCCGGAAAGGAAACGATTTTCTGGTCGGGGTTCAGAATGAAGACGGAAGTTGGGGCGGCGATAAAAACATTCCGGGAACCATTGAAGAAACATCGCTGGCAGTTTCGGCACTGATTTCGAAGAAAAATCTTGAAAACTGCGAATCGGGTTTGAAATGGCTCGAAAAAACGATACAGGAGAAGGGTTTTGTTTCGGCGCCCATCGGTTTATATTTTGCTTCACTGTGGTACGACGAAAAAATGTATCCGCTGACTTCTTATCTGGAAGTCCTGGCCCGCACAGAAGAAACTTTATAACTGATTTTATTAATTTTCAAAGATTTAAGAGACTGTTGTGAATTTTGATTTATTGTTCCGTCAGGCCCGCCTGCCAGCCCGACAGATCGGTTCTGGCGGGAATGATGCAGTCGGGCAGGAACAGAATTTAGGTAGAATGAATGTTAAACAGATTTGGTTTTGTCCCGGATGGGACAAAATTTCTATATGATTCCAACTTTTCTACCCATCTGTTTCCCCTACGGGAAAATTTAAAAAATCGCTAAGTATTGAGAAGCATTTCTTAATTTACTCACTCCCTGCCCAATATGGCTGGTGAGGCTGGTAAACCACCTTTCAGTGGCTTTTCCCATCTCTCATGGAGAGCTACTCTTTGTGCATCAGTCCAGGCAGGATATTTCCCGGCCTGAAAGGCCCCTGTAATTCAGCCCGGGGCAAGTTGAGAGAGGAACGAACCGAAACGTCGCCCCGGGTAAAGGAGGCAGAAGAAAACCGTCCGCGAAGGACCGACGATCAAAGCAAAAAAATCATTTCGGACGGAATGGAACAACATCATAATGAGGTAACAAAAGGCCATCTCCCCGTCCGAAACAAGCGTTTCACTTTGATGAACGTTCTCACACGGACGATTTTCGGGTGCATCTTTCAACCCAGGGCGACTCCCGGCTTTACCGGGATTGCCCTGGGCTATATTATATTGGCCTTGCAGGCCGCTTTCCTGTTCGTAAAATATCATTTCCTTGTCTAAAAATGTGTATAAAGAGTAACTAACTGAGAAAGGGACAGAGTTTTCCGGATGTTAATCGGAAAAACCTGGGGTGAGTGAAAATATAGAAATATGTAATTTTTCCTTTCTCACAGCTTTAATTTTTAGTATGTTTCGTTTATCTGATATTGTACCCCCAACCCCTGCTTGTTCGGCAGGCAGGCCCTGAAGGGGGCTGTAACCCGGTAAAAACAGGTGACATTTACTCAACTCACAGCCCCAAAGTCCCCTTTAGGGGATTTAGGGGTAATTTAGGAACGAATACGGATATTCATATTATTTTTAACCACTTAAAAGAACTTGAAGCAGCAACTTATGAAT
>JAJUGS010000122.1 GCA_029265875.1 Prolixibacteraceae bacterium | reverse complement strand
TCATGAAAACCTGTTTCGATAAAACGATTCAATTATTTTTACAGTTGTAAACCAATAAAAATCATTCCATGAATTACAACAGGAGAGAATTTATAAAAAATACAGCTATTGCAACAGCAGCAGTGAGTTTGGGCCCGACAGTGCTGAATGCCTGTGCTTCGCCAAACGAAAAAGTTACCGTAGGCTTAATTGGATGCCGCTCGATGGGGTTCAATGACCTGTCAGGATTTTTAAAACAGGAAAACGTTGAATGTGTGGCGCTTTGCGATGTGGATTCGAAAATTCTGGAAACCCGCGCGGCGGAAGTTGAAAAGCAAACGGGCAAAAAACCGATTGTTTATGCCGATTTCAGAAAATTGCTGGAAAACAAAGACATTGATGCTGTAATTATCGGCACACCCGACCACTGGCATGCCATTATGATGATGATGGCGTTGGAAGCCGGCAAACATGTTTATGTTGAAAAACCGATGGGACACAGCATCGAGGAGTGTAATGCCATGGTAAAAGCCGCCGCAAAATACCCGAAATTACAGGTTCAGGTGAATATGTGGCAACGGAGTTCGAAACACTGGTTTGAAGCCGCAGACATTGTAAAATCGGGTCAGTTGGGTGATGTACATCTTGTAAAAGCCTGGATTTATAAAGGTTATAACAATCCATATCCTTATAAGCCTGATAGCGAAGCACCTGCGTATGTCGATTATGATATGTGGCTGGGGCCTGCACCCAAACGCCCGTTTAATGAAAACAGGTTTCATTACAATTTTCGCTGGTGGTTCGATTATGCCGGTGGTGCCATGACCGACTGGGGGGTTCACTTGCTTGATTTTGCACTTTTCGGAATGGATGCCGATATGCCGCAAACCATTTCTCCCGGCGGCGGAATTTTTTACCACGAACCCGGAACCATTGAAACTCCGGATATTCAGCAGGCAATTTACAGTTACCCGAAACATATTATGATGTGGGAATGCGGCCTGAATCCGGGAATCGGGCCTTACGGAAAAGCGCATGGAGTTGCCTTTGTGGGAAACAAAGGTACTTTGGTGGTTGACCGCGGAGGCTGGGAAACAATGCCCGACCGGAATAACGCTGAAAAGAAACCATTTTTTGAAGGTAAAAAGCAGGCTGAGTACGGTGATGGAATGAACGAACATATTCAGAATTTTCTTGCATGCATTAGAAAAGGAGGGAAACTGAATTGTCCGGTTGAGATTGGTGCAAAAACCGCCATCGTTTCAGAAATGGGCAACATTGCTTACCGATGTGGGAAACGGATTCATTGGGACGATACTACAAAATTGTTTGCCGAAGAGGAAGCCAACCAGTTGATAAAACTGAATTACAGCGAAAACTGGAAATTACCGAACGTTTAGAGAATTGATGTTTGTATTGAGATATAAAAAAGGTGGAAAGTTTTTTTTCCACCTTTTTTGTTGCATTATAATTTTATCAAATCTTTGTTTTTCGACAACCAGGAATCAAAGTCCAGTAATTCAGGATTCAGTTTTTTTACCGCATCGATATTCCGGGCACCACAAAAATCGGCTTCGAAATCGGCTTTAAACTGAAACATGTTTCCCATATCGTCGGCTCCCGGAAAACCGAAACTGCGGTACACTTCAGGCGGAACGGCATTATATGCCACGTCAACGCCCAGGTGTTTCGAAAACGCACTGGCCATTTGGGCCCCGGTCAGGTGTTCACCGGCAACGCTGACTGTTTTTCCCTTGTATTCATCTCCGTTTTTGAAAATGGCAAATGCACATTTTCCAATGTCAGTTGAAGAGATTCCCGGAAGTTTTTTATCGCTCATCGGAAATGTAATGGCATATTTCCCATCAGCTCCCTTTTGTGGACCTAAACCAAAATAAATAAAGTTTTCCCAGTAAAACGATGTGTTCAGCAAAGTATAGGGAACACCGCTGTTTTCAAAAAACTTGTTTGCTTCGCCTTTCGAATCGAAATGAGGTACTTTGTATTTTCCATGAAGTGTTGGCATCCTGTTGTCGTCAAGCGGAACCCAGTTGCGTGTATCTTCCAGAGTCGACCAGATAACATGTTCAATACCGGCTTCTTTTGCCGCATCGGCCTGATTTTTTGCCTGCTGTGTCTCTTTTTCAGGTGAAAAATGTTCCCAGAAAAAGGTAACGCAAAACGCTCCATAAGCACCTTTAAATGCCTTCACAATACTGTCTTTTTCATCAACATTCGCTTCCACCACTTCAATGCCCAACGCGGCGAGTTCTTTTGCCTTTTCAGAATTTGCATTTCTTGTGATGGCTCTCGGAACAAACTCTCCCGATTTGTCATTCAAAATGGCATTAATCACTCCTTTGCCCTGAGCACCGGTAGCGCCAATAACTGCAATAATTTTCCTGTTTTCCATTTTATGTCGTTTAATTAAATCAGACATAAAAGTATTTTATTATTTCGAATCAGAAAAATAAATAATACTAAATTGTCTTTATTTATTTTTGAGGAGCAGATTAATGGGGAAGGAGTTTCAGAATCTGATGATTACTTTCCCTTTGCTCATGTTATTTTTGTAATCATCAATGGCTTCTGAAATCTCTTCGGGTGAAAATTTCCGGTGGACAGAGGAACTAAAATCGTTTTTCAGTAGCTTTTTTACCGTGTTGATGGTTTGCAGTTTTTTCAACAATCCGGCGTTTTTGAGCCAGTGATTGAGTAAAAACCCCTTCACCTGCTTTTCTTGTGAAATAAAACCAGAGGGATTAAAACTGCATTCTTCCGCCGAAAGTCTTCCATAAATATACATCCGGCTGCCTGAAGGAACAGCATTTAACAGCCTGCCACTTAGTTTTCCGCCAACTGCATCAAAAACAAGCATGGCATCGAGTTTTGCAGCAAGTATTTTCAGTGTTTCATCAAAATCCGGCGCTTCACTGTTTAAAACAAATTCTGCACCTGCATTTTTTAATGTTTCGATTTGTTCCTCACGTCTTATAACCGAAATCAACGGAATTTTTTCCCGATTGGCCAGTTTGATAATCATTTGCCCCAGGGTGCTGGCAGCGGCGGTATTGATTATTCCAATTTTCTTCCCTTTTTCTTTTGAAAATGAATGATGAATATCGAAGAAAGCCAGTGCTGTCATCGGGTTTACAAACATCATCGAACCTTGTTCAGCTGAAACTTCTGGAGGAAGCGGAACGCACGAGGCAGCCGAAGTAACCATGTATTCAGCCCAACACCCCTGCTTTTTGGGTGTAGCTGCGCAGGCAACTGTTTTTCCCAACCTTAGTTTTGGCAGTATGCCTCCCCCCGAAGCAACAACAATCCCGCTGCCTTCAAATCCGGGAACAACCGGAAATGTTTTTTCAGGTCCGTAACCACCACGTAGAAAGGCCAGGTCTGAAGGATTTATTGGTGAAGCAATCATTTTTACCAATACTTCTCCTTTGCCGGGTTTTGGAACGGGAATTTCAGAAACCGAAAGCTGGCCGCCATCTTCATTTTGAATAATGGCTTTCATTGTTGATGGAAAATTTATACTCATCCGGCAAATGTATTTTAAAATTGAACCAAAACCTTTTGTTGGTGTAATTGTTTAAAACCTTAAACAATTAAAAATTAAAAAGTGATGAAAAAAACAGTAATACTTTTCAGTTTGATGATGATGATATCAACCGTATTTGCTCAAAAATCTTTTTACGATTTCAAAGTTAAGGATATTGAAGGGAATGATTTTGACCTTGCCAGTTTGAAAGGCAAAAAGGTGCTGGTTGTAAATACGGCGTCGAAATGCGGATTGACGCCTCAATACAAACAATTACAATCGTTGTACGAACAGTTTGGTGGCGAAAAGTTTGTGATTATTGGTTTCCCGGCTAATAATTTCATGAAGCAGGAACCCGGAACAAACGAAGAAATTGCTGAGTTTTGCGAAAAAAATTATGGCGTTACTTTTCCGATGATGGGCAAAATATCGGTAAAAGGTGATGATATGCACCCGCTTTACCACTGGCTGACTGAAAAAAGTAATAATGGTATACTGGATTCGGAAGTGGGTTGGAACTTTCAGAAATATTTGATTGATGAAAAAGGCCAATTGGTAAAAATGGTTGAACCAAAAGTAAAACCCGATGACGATCAAATCGTTTCGTGGATTAAAGGCAGTTAATAATATTTTGGGGGAATAGATAGGGAAAGGTAAAAAATGGCGGCGACAGATTATTCTGTTGCCGTTTTTTTTGCTGTTTCAACAGCATTGTAAATGTCTTTAATTACAAGGCCTGCCAGTGTAAAACCATAAATTGCCGTAATGTGGACTACTGTTCCATTAATAACTGCCTTTTTTGTGCTCCAGTCATGGTTCACCAGTTCCGGATCGCCGGGTAACAGTTTGTTTTGTTCTGATTCGGGTTCGTTTGAGTTAAAAATCAACCCTGCGCCTTTATTTTCAAGTAATTCTTCGCTGTACACACAGAGAAATTTTTTAGCAGGTAATTCGCCTTTTTTCAAAACCCTTCTCATTCTTGAGGCCAGCGGGCAACCTTTTACTTTCCAGAATTCGGCAACACTGATTTTGGCCGGATCGAGTTTCAGCGAGGCTCCCATCGACGAGAAAAACACGGCTTTGGTGCGGGTTGCCTTTCTTATCAGGTGAGCTTTGCTGCCAATACTGTCGATGGCGTCAATAATGTAATCGTACTTTTCGAGTTCAAAAAAGTCGTGGTTTTGCTCGTTATAAATTTTTTGAATGGCAGTAATTTCTGCAAAAGGATTGATTTCGAGCAAACGTTTTTTCAGTACCTCGGTTTTTACTTCGCCTACAGTGAGGGTGGTGGCATGTAATTGCCGGTTAATGTTTGATTCGGCAATACGGTCAGAGTCAACAATGGTAAGGTTGCGGATGCCGCTTCTGATAAGGCTTTCAGCGCACCAACTGCCAACCCCGCCGATTCCGAAAAGAATTACTTTCTTCAAAGCCATCTCCTTCATTATTTCACTGCCCAGCAGTAGTTCGGTTCGCTGGAAAATCCCTTTTTCACTTGCCATTTTTATTCAGAAATTTTTGAAGTCACAAAGCTATAAAAACAGGAGCAAAATCTGACTATAAGGAAAAAGCCTGTAAATCATTTGACTTACAGGCTTTTCAAATTTAATTGGTCGGGGTGATCCGACTCGAACGGACGACCACCAGCACCCCATGCTGATACGCTAGCCAACTGCGCTACACCCCGGTTGCAAAGAACTTTTTTGTTTTGCGGTGCAAATGTAACAGTTGATTTTTCATTTGCAAAACTTTTGTGTCAATTTATCAGGTTTGTATTTTCCTGAATTGGTTTTGTCTATTCGGTTTCATAATTATTGATGAGTTTTTGTTACTCAGATAATTTATGTTTTATACTTTTGTCATACGAAAAAATTAAAATAGGTAGATATGTTTAAACCGCTTGATATTAAAGAAGATAACCAGAAAAATGACCTTCAGGCATCGGATGTTGAAAAGGTAAAATGTTTAATTATTGGTTCAGGCCCGGCAGGATATACTGCAGCAATTTATGCGTCGAGAGCTAACCTGAATCCAGTGTTATACGAAGGCTTGCAACCTGGCGGACAATTGACAACCACCACCGAGGTTGAAAACTTTCCGGGTTACCCCGAAGGTGTTACCGGCCCTGTAATGATGGAAGACCTGAAAAAACAGGCTGAACGTTTTGGGGCCGATATTCGTTGGGGAATGGCGACTGCCGCTGATTTTTCGGGCGATGTCCACAAAGTGTGGATTGATGACAACAAGTTGATTGAAGCAGAAACAGTAATCATTGCAACTGGGGCTACCGCCAAATATTTGGGTCTGGAAGATGAAAAGAAATATGCCGGTGGCGGTGTTTCGGCGTGTGCAACCTGCGATGGATTCTTTTATCGGGGAAAAGATGTGGCAGTGGTTGGCGGTGGCGATACAGCGGCTGAAGAGGCCATGTATCTTGCTGGTCTTTGCCGCAAGGTTTACCTGATTGTGCGCCGCGACGAACTGCGTGCATCAAAAGTGATGGCTGACAGAGTGAAAAAAATGCAAAATATTGAAATTCTCTGGAAACACCAGACAAAAGGTTTGCTTGGCAACAATGGTGTGGTTGAGGGGGCTGTTCTGGTTAAAAATAAAGGTGAAGCAGGCGAGGAAGAAGTGAAAATCAAAATCGATGGATTTTTCCTGGCAATCGGACACAAACCGAATTCCGATATTTTCAAAGATTACATTACCACCGACGAGGTTGGTTATATTAAAACCATTCCTGGAACTTCAAAAACCAATGTTCCCGGAGTTTTTGCCTGTGGCGATGTTCAGGATCCGGTTTATCGTCAGGCTGTTACTGCCGCCGGATCGGGTTGTATGGCTGCCATTGATGCCGAAAGGTATTTATCCGAAAAACATTCGTAATTCGAAATAAAGAAACAAAAAAAGGGAGCCCGAAAGCTCCCTTTTTTTGTGTATATCGATAATGGTTTTATTTGTCAACCTGAACCGAAGCCAGAGTATCTGACTTGTATTTACCTTCTACCAGGTTTTTACGCACGGCTGTAAATGCTTTTACAGTTTTATCCACATCTTCGAGTGTGTGAACTGCCGTTGGTATTAAACGCAAAAGGATGTCGCCTTTCGGGATAACCGGATAGACAACCATCGAACAGAATATACCGTAATTTTCACGGAGATCGTAAACGAGGTTAGTTGCCTCAGCTTCACCACCTTTCATATAAACCGGGGTCACGGCAGTATTGGTTTTGCCAAGATCAAAACCGGCTTCGCGCAAACCTTTCTGAAGGGCAGCAACAATGGTCCAAAGTTTTTCTTTGAATTCAGGATGCGTGCGGATCAATTCAAGGCGTTTTAACCCACCTATTACCATTGGCATTGGCAGTGATTTGGCATAAGTTTGCGACCGCATATTGTAACGCAGATAGTAGCAAATATCAGTATCGCAGGCGATAAAACCACCAATTCCGGCCATTGCTTTTGCAAATGTGGCAAAATAGAGGTCGATTTTATCCTGAACGCCCTGGTGTTCACCAGTTCCGGCGCTTGTTTCGCCCATCATGCCAAAACCATGCGCATCGTCAACCAGCAAACGGAATTCAAATTCGTCTTTCAAAGCAGCAATTTCGGCAAGTTTACCCATGTCGCCGGCCATCCCGAAAACACCTTCGGTGATTACAAGAATACCACCTTTTTGTTTTTCAGCCAGTTTTGTGGCATGAACCAATTGTTTGCGAAGGCTGTCGATATCATTGTGAAGAAAAACAAAGCGTTTTCCCATGTGAAGGCGCACTCCGTCGAGAATACAGGCGTGTGATTCTGCATCATAAACAATCACGTCATTTCTTCCGCAAATGGCATCGATAACAGAAACCATTCCCTGGTACCCGTAATTCAAAAGAAATGCATCCGGTTTTTTTACAAAAGCTGCCAGTTCGCGTTCCAATTGTTCGTGGTAAACGGTTTGCCCCGACATCATGCGGGCACCCATCGGGTAAGCCATTCCAAATTTAGCCGCTGCCTCAGCATCCGCTTTTCTGACTTCGGGGTGATTGGCCAATCCCAGGTAATTATTCAAACTCCAGTTTAAAACTGTTTTTCCCCTGAAAGTCATATACGGGCCCAGTTCTCCTTCCAGTTTCGGAAAAGCAAAGTAACCATGAATCTGGTCCATCCATTTCCCGATTTCGCCCTTATTTTTTCTGAATTTTTCAAATATATCCACGTCGTATAGATTTTTGATTAAACTGGGTGCAAATGTAAACTTTTTTATTTGCAGCTATGTTTTCTTTAATTTATTTACCTGAATCAGAATCTTAAAATTTTTTCCACAGGTAGTTGTTCATCATTTTAGCGACATCCTGTTTGGGTTGAAGTGGCTGAATAGTTCCTGAAAATTACCCGATTTCAGATGTATTGAATCGTTACTATAAACGGTGGTTTGTTAAATTTTACTAAGCGAATGGCTTTGTTTAAACGTTTTTAAATTCAGAATTCAACTATTTTTGGGGCCCACTTTTGTTAATATTCACTAAATGAATCAACTGCAATAATTAATTTCAATCTATTACGTTAATTTTCAGAATTCTTAAGATTTCAGGTTTGTAAAAAAAATATATTTTTGCGCCATGTTATTAAAAATGAAATATTTTAAAATTGGTTTGGTGTTGTTTGCCTTTGCGTTTAGTTCATGTGGTAACTACAACAAGGTAGTAAAAAGTACCGATACTGAATACAAGTACAAAAAGGCCATTGAATATTACGATGATGGTGAGTACGTAAAAGCGGGTACGCTGTTGAAGGACCTTGTAAGTATTTACCGCGGAACCAACCGGGCAGACAAGATTTATTATTATTATGCCAAATGTAATATTGCCCAAAACGATTATCTGTTGGCAAAACATTATTTTAATTCGCTTGTTAAGGAGTTTCCGATGAGCGATTATGCAGAGGAATCGTATTTCATGGTGGGGTATTGTTCCTATTTGATGTCGCCAAAAGCCAGGCTCGACCAGCAGGAAACAACCGAAGCTATCGATGCATTACAGCTTTATGTAAACCTTTATCCATACAACGACAGGGTTGACGAAGCGAACCGATTGATTGACGAATTGAATAACAAGCTTGTTTACAAAGCCTATTTGAGTGCCCGACTATATTACGATTTTAAAAATTACAAAGCTGCTGTAATCGCTTTGAACAATTGTCTCAACAAATATCCCGATTCAAAATACCGGGAAGATTTAAAGTTTATGCTTCTTGAATCGAAGTACAACCTGGCTGTTGCCAGCGTGATTGATAAAAGGGAAGAACGGTTGTCAAGTGCTCTTGATGAGTACTTTTCATTTGTTGACGAATTCCCCGATAGCAAACACAAAAAAGATGCTGACAGGTATTATAAAGTGACGGCAAAAATGCTGAATTATAAAGAAAACGCTGAAACAAACATTAATTAACGATATGGATTACAAAAAAACAAAAGCCGCTTCGACCACAATCTCTCGTGATTTGGATGTCCTTACCAAGGAAACCGGAAACATTTATGAAACCGTAATGATTCTGGCCAAAAGGGCGAACCAGATTTCATCGGAATTAAAAGAAGAATTGAATCAGAAATTGCAGGAGTTTGCTTCTTATACCGACAACCTCGAAGAGATTTTTGAAAACCGCGAACAGATTGAAATTTCGAAATTCTACGAAAGAATGCCGAAACCAACATTGATCGCTTTTGAAGAACTCAAAGACGGCGAAATTTATCACCGGAATCCCAGCAGGGAAAACAAACCGAAAATCTGATCCTCAGCCATGAGGCTGAAAAGCAAAAAAATAATTTTAGGAATTACCGGAAGCATAGCAGCCTACAAAGCTGCTGTGCTTTTGCGTTTATTGGTGAAAGAAGGCGCCGAAGTACAGGTGGTGATTACACCAGCCGGCAAAGAATTTATCACGCCTGTAACACTTTCTGCCTTGTCGGGAAAACCAGTTATCAGCGAATTTTTTGCACAGGGTGCCGGAAGCTGGAACAGTCATGTTGATTTGGGTTTATGGGCCGATGCCATGATTGTGGCCCCTGCTACAGCTTCAACCATCGGAAAAATGGCAAACGGAATTGCAGACAATATGCTGATTACAACTTACTTATCGGCAAAATGCCCGGTTTTTGTTGCGCCAGCCATGGATTTGGATATGTTTGCTCACCCTACTACGCAACAAAATCTTCGCACACTTAAATCTTTTGGAAATTTTGTAATTGAACCCGCAACCGGTGAATTGGCCAGCGGATTAAGCGGAAAAGGACGAATGGAAGAACCGGAGATTATTGTTGAAGAGCTTATTTCATTTTTTGATGGTAAACTTCAGTTAACGGGTAAAAAATTTCTTGTTACAGCAGGCCCAACCCGCGAAAAGATAGATGCGGTGCGGTTTATCAGCAATTATTCGTCGGGTAAAATGGGATATGCCATTGCTGAAGAACTGGCAAACCGCGGAGCTAAAGTAGTGCTGGTTTCGGGCCCTGTAAATATCAAACCTGTAAACGGAAATATTCAACTCATTCGTGTTGAATCAGCCGAAGAAATGTATGACCAATGTATTTCGGTATTTCCTGCATGCAACGGCGCGGTAATGAATGCCGCAGTGGCCGATTATACGCCTGAAACACCTGAATCAAAAAAGGTTAAAAAGGAGAAAAATGATTGGGAACTGAAGCTTGTTTCAACAAAAGATATCGCGCTGGAACTGGGTAAAATAAAAACTCCCGCACAGGTTTTGGTGGGTTTTGCCCTCGAAACCGACAACGAACTTGCCAACGCTGCTAAAAAACTGGAACAAAAGAATCTCGATTTCATCGTATTAAATTCATTAAACGACAATGGAGCAGGATTTCAAACCGATACAAACAAAATTACAATCCTCGGAAAAGACAATATTCCCCTGTTTTTTGAGTTAAAGAACAAGGCAGAAGTCGCTTCAGATATTGTGGATAAAATAGTTTCTATATTGAAGTGATTTCTGATTGGAATTGTATTTTTATAACTTCGATTCTGAAAAAAATGATGAAGTATAATCTTGTTTTGCTTGCAATCGTGCTATTTCCTGTTTTGGCCGGGGCACAGGAATTAAGGTGCAATGTTACTGTGTCGTCACAGAAAATCCAGGGCGCCAACCAAAATCTTTTCCGTACGATGCAATCCGATATTTATGAATTCATGAATAACCGCAAGTGGACCGACCATGTTTACAGCTATGACGAAAAACTGCGGTGTAATATTATGATTGTTCTCGACGAACAACTTTCAGCTGACGAATTCAGGGGGTCAATCCAGGTTCAATATGTACGCCCGGTTTTTGATTCAAGCTACGAAACCACAGTCCTGAATATTAAAGATAACGATTTCAGATGCCGGTATGTTGAATTCCAGCCTCTTGAGTTTAACGAAACATCGAACCGCGATAATCTTACCAACATACTTGCCTATTATGCCTATGTAATCCTTGGGTTTAGTTACGATACCTTTTCGATGGAAGGGGGCACCCCTTATTTTGAAAAGGCGCAGGCCATTGTCAATAATTCGCAGAACCTGCCGGTAAAAGGCTGGAAATCATTTGAAAGCGAGCGAAACCGTTATTGGCTAATCGAAAATGTTTTAAACAAATCGTATTCCGATTTCAGGCGTTGTATGTACAATTACCATAGAAACGGACTTGATTTGATGTCGCAAAGAGTGGAAGAGGGCAGGGCGAATATTGCCGAAGCATTGCGCGATTTGCAGAAAGTTTTCCGGAAACGGCCATCAACTTATATTTTGCAGATGTTTTTTGATTCAAAATCGGCAGAACTGGTCAATGTTTTCTCCAAATCATACCCCGATGAAAGAAACAGGGTGCTCACCATTCTCAAGGAAATTGACCCTTCAAACGGGAGCAAATACGCCAAAATTGCTGAAGAAACCGAAACAACCCAGTAACATGTTATTGCGGCTGACTATTTCAAACTACGCGATTATCGACAACCTGAATGTTGAATTTCACAACGGGCTGAATTCTGTTACCGGTGAAACAGGTGCCGGTAAATCGATAATCCTGGGTGCTTTGGGATTGATTCTGGGGAACAGGGCCGATCTTTCGGTTTTAAAAGATAACTCCCGGAAATGCGTGGTGGAAGCACATTTCAGTGTTGGTAACTATAATCTTGAAACGTTTTTTTTGGAGAATGATCTGGATTTCTCGGAAACAACCATTGTTCGACGTGAAATTACGGCCACCGGAAATTCGCGCAGTTTTATCAACGATACGCCCGTCAACCTGAAGACCCTCCGCGACCTCGGTCTTGTACTTATCGACATTCATTCACAACACCAGAACCTTGAACTGGGCACACACCGCTTCCAACTCGACCTGGTGGATACTGTGGCCAAAAATGGTGTTTTACTGAACGAATACCGTGAACGGTTTTCCAATTATAAAGCACTGCAAAAAAAGCTTGCCGAAATTGTTGAAAAGAGCGAAAAAGAAAGGGCTGAGCTTGATTACTGGCAGTTTCAGTTCGACCAGTTGAATGAAGCTAATCTCACAGAGGGAGAACAGGAAGAATTGGAAGCCGAATTGGGCCGGCTGACTCATGCCGAAGAGATAAAAACTGCGTTGGGTGACGTGAAGAATTTGCTCGATGATGAACGTTTCCCGGTTCTCAACCAGCTGAAAGAAAGCAAAAAAAGGCTCGAAAAGATTCAGGATTATATTCATTCCATCCCAGAACTGGTGAACCGGCTGGAGAGTTTGTTTCTTGAATTAAAAGACATTATTGAAGAAACAGAAACTATTTCGGATGGAATTGAGCATGACCCGGAAAGAATTGAAAAAGTAACCGCACGGCTCAACCTGATTTATAGCCTCCAGCAGAAACATCACGTAAAAACGGTGTCTGATTTGGTGAATCTGAAAAATTCGTTTGAAGAAAAAATAATGCAGGTAACGGGTTATGATGACGAGATTTCAGCAATGGAAAAAAACATAAAATCAACTCACGAAACACTGGAGAAGAAAGCAAATGAACTCACGCTGGCCCGCAAAAATGCCTTTGCTTTTATTGAAAAGGAAATTTTAGGGGACCTGGTTCAGCTTGGGATGCCAAAAT
>JAJUGS010000228.1 GCA_029265875.1 Prolixibacteraceae bacterium | reverse complement strand
TACCTTTTCAAAAAGTAACAGTAAACGAGGTTATTTTTTACGAAAGTATTCTTTTGCCAACAGGACCTGTTTATAAACCTTTGCGGTTGTATCAATTAAACAATTCATTATAATTGCGAAAACACCGTAATAATTTTATCTGGCAATAATTTTCAATTCAGTTTTAACGAATTAAATGGTGATTACAATGAAATGGTAATTGAATTGGTAAAACCGGCAGAAACACAGCCGCTTCGGTGAGTTTTGAAGAATTATTTTCCTTTACCCCGGAAACTGACCATAATGGTGTAAATCAGAATCTTGAAATCGACATAAAGCGAAATGTTTTTCAGGTACATCATGTCGTATGGCAAACGTTCGAGCATTTCTTCCACATTCGAGGCATATCCGTAACGCACCTGCCCCCATGAAGTGATTCCCGGGCGCAGCTTGTGAAGGTGTGTATAATGCGGGGCCCTTTTTACAATCTGGTCGATATAATATTGCCTTTCAGGTCGCGGCCCAACAAGTGACATGTCACCGATAATCACATTATAAAACTGGGGTATTTCGTCGAGATGTGTTTTGCGGATGAATTTACCAATTTTTGTGATTCTGCTGTCGTTTTCCGATGAAAGAGCTGGCGTACCGTTTTCAGCATCGGCATACATACTGCGCAATTTGTAAATATGAAAGGGTTTTCCGAAACGTCCTATTCGTTCTTGTTTGTATAAAACGGGCCCTTTAGAGGAAATTTTAATTAATACAGCCAGAACCAGGAAGACCGGAAGGAAAATAACGCTGGCAATCAACGAAAATGTAACATCAATCAGCCGTTTTGTATTTTCCTGCCATGCTGGCATCAATCCATTCGAAATTTTTATCAGCGGAATTCCGTAAATGACATTCGATTTAACGGTACCCGATAAAAAGTCGAACAAATCGGGAATTCCCCAGATTGTTACCTGACGGTTTTCAATCACCGTGAGTATTTCACTCAAACGTTTGTGTTCTATGGTTTCAATGGCAATGATTACTTCTTCGATGTTGTATTTGGTGATGATTTCAATCAGATCGTCGAACTTGCCCAGTTTGGGGATGTATTTTTCCAGCAGGCTGTCGTTGTTGTTCTCTAAGCCTACAAACCCGATGAATTTATTTCCCGCAGGCAAAATCTGGTTGTTCATTTCGTTATATACCTTGAGTGCCCGCTCATTGCTCCCTATAATCAACGTGTTAAAACCAATTTTTCGCTGGTGTATTTTGTGGATGGTTTGTGTGGTGATGATTAGCCTGAATAAATACGTCAGGCTGAAATGCAAACCAAAAAGGGTGAAAAAAAGCTCGTAGTAATTTCTGTAATTATTGATAAAGTCATCAAGAATCAAGGTGAAAAATATCACCACAACACCGGCCAGCGAAGTACTGAAGGTTTGCCACAACTCAATAAGCCGCGAGCGTCGGTAAATATTTTTGTAAAAACCGGTGATATAATAAATGGTTATCCAGAAAATGGGAATCAATAATAACCCGATAAAAAAGCGGTTGTTAAATTCAATGGGGATATCGATACCAAAACGCTGGGGCTCAATAATGGCTTTTCGATATACAAAAAATACAACCCAACTTATTGCCGCGGCTAAAATATCGAAAGTCAAATATTTGGCTACCTGCCAGGGTTTATTCATTCTTTCTTCCCAAGTTAAGTTTAGTGTAAAACGTACAGAACGTTAACTGCTAAACGGATTTCAATAAAAAATATTGCGGCAAAAGTATATTTATTCACATTTTATCCGGCAAAAAACTGCGCAATCTTTTTATTGATTTTTTGGGACAGGTACATGGCAATTAAATAATCTTCAAACGTACTTTTGTGTTTGCTTTTACCAAGAATGGCATCCACAAAACTGCCAATTTCACTTCCCTGGTTATATGCAGTAAGGTCGATTGGCTGGTTGTTACACATATAATTGTTCCGAGTAAAATTTAAGGTAATGAAATTATTCTTGGAATATATCCGCATTTTAAGTTCTTCGAGTGATTCAAGCGACCCAAAACTGAGGTTAACCACCGAAGCATCACCAAATTCAAGGCGCACGTTGGTGAAATCCGATTTATTCGGGCTTGAGTTAAAGGTTACCGCACTCACTTTTTTAGGGCTGATTCCGGTTGTGTCCAATAACATCAGGATGATCGGGTAAAGCATGTTCTCCTTTGAACTGGTATTTTCAAAATCAAGAATGTCGATAAAAACCGGCGACGAAATATGGTTGTTCAGCCATTGAATGGCCGGTGAAAAATAGTACGGATTTGATACCTGGATAACAGAACCCGATTCATTTGCCAGTTTAACTATCTGGGTGCATTCATCAATTGTCATGTTCAGGTAGCCAGCCGTAAAAATATGTTTCGATTTCCTGACAATATCCGTCAGCAGTTTATACGGCATCAGCGAAGTATTGTCAATAATCAGTACATCAGAACGTTCAATCAGTTCAACTTTGTTGTATTCAGGTATCGAAAAGTGAAAACTGTCAAGCTGGGCACTCGTGCCAACCGACGATTTGCCAATTACATTGATATTTTTGTTTTCCCTGAATTTCTTTACAAAAGGTTCAAGAATTTCTGTATTTCCGATTAATCCGACGTTTAACATAGCAAACAATTTTGGTTGAACGGTCAAATATAGAAAAGAGCACCGACGCTGGTTTTTAATCATTCACGAACTTATCAACGCTCTTTGTTGATAGCTTGCTTTTTGAAGGAGAATGACGGTTGAAAACAATAGCGTCAGCACTGCCTGAAAAATGCGGTTGTTTTTAGGTTAAATTTGATGAGTAATTTTTAAAATTTATTTTTGCGGCATAATTTTAACGAATGGGAATAAATGACACAGCCCGCCACCAGGGGATGAGGAAAAAACTGGTGGAAGCTTTGAAAATAAAAGGAATCAGGAATCCGGAAGTTCTCAGTGCAATCGGGAAAGTTCCGCGGCACCTGTTTATGGAAAGTACATTTATTCAATTCGCCTATAAAGATCAGGCATTTCCGATCGGAGCCGGGCAAACCATATCGCAGCCTTACACCGTTGCCTTTCAGACACAGCTTTTGCAAGTCGAAAAAGGCGATAAAATACTTGAAGTGGGAACCGGCTCGGGTTACCAGGCTGCCGTTTTGCTCGAAATGGGCGCCCGTGTTTTCACCATCGAACGGCAAAAAGAACTTTACAACCGGGTGCATAAATTTTTACCCGAAATTGGTTACAACCCCGCCTGTTTTTTTGGCGACGGATATAAAGGACTCCCGGGATTTGCCCCTTTCGATAAAATTATTGTGACTGCAGGTGCTCCCGAAATTCCGGAAGGATTAATCAGTCAGCTGGTAATTGGCGGAATGATGGTGATTCCTGTGGGAAATAATCAGCGGCAGGAGATGAAACTGGTGACCCGTATCAGCGAAAATGATTATAAAACCGAAAACCACGGCGACTTTATTTTTGTTCCTCTTTTAAAAGGTACCGTAAATTTCTGAAAATGATAAAGATTGAAAAATTCGTGGTCAATCCGCTTGGCGAAAACAGTTACGTGGCTTACGACGAAACCGGCGAGTGTGTTTTTATCGATCCCGGGTTTTATTACAATGAAGAATTCGACGAAATAAAAGAATTTGTCAGCAGCAATAATCTGAAACCGGTTGCAATTGTGAATACGCATTGTCATTTCGACCATATTATGGGTGTAGAATGGCTCAGGAAAAAATACGGAATCCCGTTTCTTGCACACGAGGCAGATTCATTCTGGGTGGAAAGGGCTGTTGAACAGGGAAGGATGTTTGGTTTTGAAATGAACACAGTTTCGCCAATTAACAATTTTCTGACTGAACAGGAAAATTATGCTTTCGGAAACTCAGTTTTCGAAGTTATTCATGTTCCGGGTCATTCTCCCGGTCATGTTTGTTTTTATAACAAAGAATCGGATATACTGCTGGCAGGCGATGTGCTCTTTTACGGGAGCATCGGACGAACCGACCTGCCGGGTGGAAACTACCAGGAATTGATTTCAGGTATAAAGAGCAAACTGTTTGTTTTGCCTGATAATACGGTGGTTTACAGCGGACACGGCCCCGAAACAAAGTTGGGTTTTGAAAAAAGTACAAACCCGTTTTTAACCTGAACGATAACACATGATGATTTTAAACACGAACTTGTTTAAAATCATTTTTTACGAAACAGCACATTTTTAACATTGCAAAAAAAATAATCAGAATATTATGGCTCACGATCGTTTTGTTAACCGGCACCTGGGTCCGAGAGAACAGGAAATTCAGGAAATGCTTGAATTTATTGGCGTTTCTTCACTCGATGAATTAATCAGTCAAACAGTTCCTGAAAATATCAGGCTGAAAGAACCGCTGAAACTGAAAGAGGGACTCACGGAACGTCAGTACTATCGCGAAATTCTGCGGCTCGCCTCAAAAAACAAAGTGTTCAACACTTATATCGGGATGGGGTATTACGATACCATTACCCCGGCAGTGATTTTGCGGAATGTGCTCGAAAACCCGGCATGGTACACTTCCTACACGCCTTATCAGGCAGAAATTTCGCAGGGAAGGCTGGAAGCTTTGCTGAATTACCAGACCATGGTTTGTGAGCTTACCGGAATGGAAATTGCCAATGCATCGTTGTTGGATGAGGCAACTGCAGCGGGTGAAGCCATGATTATGATGATGAACCTGCGTTCGCGCCAAATGGTAAAAAATAATGTGAACGTATTACTGGTCGACGAAAAAATGTGGCCGCAAACCCATGATGTTCTGATTACCCGTGCTCAACCGCTGGGCGTTGAGTTAAGAATTCTGCCCAAAGACAAGTTCGAATTTGCGCCCGATGTTTTTGGTGCAATGGTGCAATATCCAAATTCGGATGGCGAAATTGTTGATTATAAAGAACTTGTTCAGCAAGCGCATGAAAAGGAAATAAAAGTGGCGGTTGCTGCCGATCTTTTGTCGCTGGCAATTCTTGTTCCGCCTGGCGAGTGGGGGGCCGACATTGTTTTTGGTAACAGCCAGCGTTTCGGAGTTCCGATGGGATACGGCGGCCCGCACGCAGCTTTCTTTGCCGCCCGTGATGAATTCAAACGTTCGATGCCGGGAAGGATTATCGGGATCACAAAAGATATTCACGGAAACCGCGCACTTCGAATGGCGCTGCAAACCCGCGAGCAGCATATTAAACGCGAAAAAGCCACGTCAAATATTTGTACCGCACAGGCATTGCTTGCCAACATGGCCGGATTCTTTGGTGTCTATCACGGGCCCGAAGGGATAAAAACCATTGCAACACGCATTCACAGTATTGCAGTGTTCTTGTCGGCAGAAATTGAGAAACTTGGCTACAAACAGTTGAATAAGAACTATTTTGATACCATCAGGATTGAACTGCCCAAACATGTAAAACGCGAGGATATCGAATGGCTTTCACTCGAACTGGAAATGAATTTCCGATACTTCGAAAATGGGGAAGTGGGCATCAGCATCGATGAAACCACCAACACCGAAGATATGGGCTGGATACTCGAAGTTTTTGCAAAGGCCGCTAACAAACAATGTCCGGTTGTCAATGAATATCCGGCTGATGCCGCTATTTCTCCTGAATTTGCGCGTACTTCAGAATTCATGAGGCAGGAGGTCTTTAATAGCTACCGGTCAGAAACTGAAATGGTCCGATACATCAAAAAACTCGAACTAAAAGATATTTCGCTCACACATTCCATGATTTCGCTGGGGTCGTGCACCATGAAACTGAATGCTGCCACCGAAATGTTGCCGCTCAGTTGGATTGAATTTAATGGAATTCACCCGTTTGTTCCCAAAAACCAGGCACGTGGTTACCACGAAATGATGGAAGAACTCCGCCGCGACCTGGCCGAAATTACCGGAATGGCAGATGTAAGCCTGATGCCCAACTCGGGTGCGGCTGGTGAGTATGCTGGTTTGATGGTGATTCGGGAATATCATCTGAGAAGAGGCGACAACCAGCGCGACGTGGTGCTGATTCCTTCTTCAGCTCACGGGACCAATCCGGCCAGTGCTGTTGCTGCCGGTTTGAATGTGGTGGTGGTTGAATGCGACGAAAAAGGGAATATCAGTGTTGCCGATGTAAAGAAGAAAGCAGAAGAATACAAAGACCGTCTGGCAGCATTTATGGTGACTTACCCGTCAACTCACGGGGTTTTTGAATCGGCCATCATCGAAATGTGTGATATTATTCACCAGAACGGGGGCCAGGTTTATATGGATGGTGCCAATATGAACGCGCAGGTGGGACTTACCAATCCACGCAATATCGGAGCCGATGTTTGCCACCTGAACCTGCACAAAACCTTTGCAATCCCGCACGGAGGAGGTGGTCCGGGGGTTGGGCCGATTGCGGTGGCAGAACACCTGATCGAATTTTTACCTTCCCATCCGGTGATGAACAACGGGCACATCGGCATCAATGCGGTTTCAGCAGCCCCTTGGGGAAGCGCTTCGGTATTACCGATTACTTACGGGTATATAAAAATGATGGGTGCTTCGGGTTTAACCAACGCCACTAAAATTGCCATCCTCAATGCCAATTATATTGCAAAAGCCCTGGGTGACAATTATGGAGTGCTTTATACTGGTGAAAATGGGCGAGTGGCACACGAACTGATCCTTGAATGCCGCCACCTGAAAGCTGCATCGGGCATTACCGAGGAAGATATTGCCAAACGACTGATGGATTATGGTTTTCATGCACCAAC
>JAJUGS010000202.1 GCA_029265875.1 Prolixibacteraceae bacterium | reverse complement strand
TTTACAAGATTGGTCACATCGTCAAATTTCCACCAACCGTTCCTCTCAGGAATTTGTGCGCCTGCCGAAATGGCCAACACTAAAAAAACAAGAAAAAATGCAGGTAAAATTTTTAGTTTCATACTCTTAATATTTTATAATGTTTAATAAGTTTTTGTTTATCAGATTACTGCACTGTTTCAAAACTTTTATAAGCTTATTGCAAACAATATTAGTCAGTAATCATCGGACATTAGCTCACAATTTAGGAATATATCCTTTTTATTGGTTGTGATATAAATCATTTTTAACAATATTTGTTAATCAAATTGTAAATTTTACAGACTGATTGGTCAGAAAATGAATAATCTGTGTTTCAAAATACAGTAACAATGATCAACAATCAGAACGCACCCTAAATAAACAAACATGAATAAAATCTAAAAACCGGCAATCATTAATTTGATTACTTTTGATAGAAAATACCCGGTATTAATCATGAAAATACTTCATACTTCCGACTGGCACCTTGGCAAACGGCTCGACGATTTTCAGCGTTTTGAGGAGCAAAAGGCAGTGATGAACGAAATCTGCGAAATTGCCGACCGCGAACAAGTTGACGCTGTTTTGGTGGCCGGCGATTTGTTCGACACGTTCAATCCGCCCACCGATGCTGTTGATTTGTTATACAAAACCCTAAAAAAACTGACAAATAATGGGAAACGACCTGTTATCGCCATTGCCGGTAACCACGATTCGCCCGACCGCATTGAGGCACCCGACCCGCTGGCCCGTGAATGCGGGATTATTTTCGCGGGGTATCCCGGTACTGTTGTTCCTGCGTTTGAGCTCGAAACCGGGTTAAAGATTTTGCGGTCGGAAGAAGGTTTTATCGAAATCGGCCTGCCTGAAAGCCCGGTCCCATTGCGGGTTCTTTTGACGCCTTATGCCAATGCTGTCCGGTTAAAAGCATTTTTGGGCGACGAAAACAACGAAGCCGAAATGCGCAACCTCTTGCAGCAGAAATGGGGAGAATCAGCCGCTAAATACTGTGATGAAAAGGGTGTGAATATTTTGTTGAGCCACCTGTTTGTGGTGCAAGAAGGCAATGAAATTCCTGAAGAACCAGAGGATGAAAAACCTGTTTTACACGTGGGGGGAGTGCAGGCAGTTTACACAAAAAATATTCCTGAACAGGTTCAGTTTACCGCGCTCGGACATTTACACCGGATGCACCCGCCTGGCCAGAATGCGTGGTATTGCGGTAGTCCTCTGTCATACAGTTTTGCCGAAGCCGGGCAAAAAAAATATGTGCTGGTGGCCGACATAGAACCGGGTCAAGAGGCAAAAGTAACGCCGGTAGAACTGAAATCAGGCAAAAAACTGCTGCGTTTCAGGGCCGAAGGTGTGGAAGCAGCGATGGAATGGCTGCAGCAAAACCAGGATTGTTTAGTCGAACTCACCCTGGCAACCGACAATTTTCTGACTGCCACCGAAAGAAAACAACTGAATGCAATTCACGATGGAATTGTGGCTTTGATTCCGGAGGTAAAAAATTCAGGTATTTCAGAAACCTTCAGCAGAAAAAATATCGACCCGGGAAAAAGCATGGATGCCTTGTTTCGCGAATACTTTCAGTTTGCAAAAGGCCAGGAACCAAACGATGAAATCATGGAGCTATTTACCGAGATTTTGGCAAAAGAAGAATAGAACACCACTGATTACGCGGATGGACACAGATTAGAATAATTATCCAATTTCGAATAGTTTATGGTTATAAATTTAATTTTTACCGCAGAGAACCGCAAAGCCTTTTGCAGAGAACCGCAAAGGAATCTTACTAATATTGAATTTGCGGTACTTTGCGCTTTCTTAGCGTACTTTGCGCTTAACCCTTTCAGCATTCAAAATTCTCAATCAAACGACTATCAATAATCTTATTTTATCTGAGTAATCTGTGGTAAAAACCAAGGCTAATTATGATACCTATAAAACTTACAATTCAAGGACTTTATTCCTACCAGGAAAAACAAATAATCGATTTCGAAAGGCTTACTTCGTCGCATATTTTCGGGATTTTTGGTGCTGTGGGCAGTGGCAAATCTTCGGTGCTCGAAGCCATTACGTTTGCTTTGTATGGCAAAACCGACCGGCTCAATCTTTCGGGCGACAACCGCAACTACAACATGATGAACCTGAAATCGGCTGAACTGCTGATTGATTTTGAGTTTGAAACCGGCAAAGAACAAACGGCATACCGCGCCATTGTAAAAGGAAAACGCAACAGCAAAAAGTTTGAAGATGTAAAAACGCTGGAACGGACTGCGCTTCGATTTGAAAATAAAAACTGGGTTCCGGTGGAGCCGGAAGCCCTCGAAAAAGCCATCGGGCTGAGTTACGACAATTTTAAACGCACCATCATCATTCCGCAGGGACAATTCCAGGAGTTTCTGCAACTGGGCAACAAAGACCGCACACAAATGATGAAAGAGCTATTCGGGCTCGAAAAGTTTGAATTGTACGGAAAAACGGTGGCGCTGGAAAATGTGAATAACGAAAAAATTCAAAACCTGCAGGGACAACTTTTGCAGCTTGGCGAAACAGCGCCGGGAAAAATCGAAGAACTGGAAACTACCCTGAAACAGCTTGCCGAAGACCTTGAAAATCTGGGAAAAAGGATTGAGAAAGGGCAGAAAGATATCGCTGAATGGAAGCAAATAAAAGAACTGAAGGAGAAACTGGAATCAGCCGGAAAAGTGTTGGCGCAACTGCTGGAAAAAGAACCCGAAATTAACCAGCTTGAAAAACAGTTACAGCAATACGAACACTGTGTTTTCAGGTTTAAAAGCGACATTGAAGCATGGAAAGCCTCCCTGAAAAGGGCTTCCAGTAAATCGGGGCAGATTAAAACCGATGAAAGCAAACTCACTGAAATCCAGAAGGAAATAGCCGTTATTCAGCAAAAAGCCACTCTCTTGAAAACTGATTACGATCAGCGCGAAACTTTCAGACAAAAAGCGGGCGAACTCGAAAAACTGGTTCAGGTGAAATTGCTGAAATTGCAGGTAGAAACGCTTACAGAGCGACTTACAAAGGGTGAAGCAAAAACATCGGATGAAATAAATAAGGCTGAAAATCTGGCGTTGGAAAAGGAAGCAACCGAACAATCCATCAAAGAAGAACGACAGAAATTACCTGATTTTGAACTGTTAGCGAAAGTAAAAAACTGGCACCAGGAAAAAGTATTATTCGAAAAACAGCTTACAGAAAACAGGGAAATTGGCGGCAAAACCACAACAGAAATTCAAACCATCCAAAAGAAAATCGAAACTGAACAGCTAAATCTGCTTTTGGCGGCACTTCCGAAACCTGCCACAATTGCTGAAACCATCGCTTTTATAAAAAACAGGCTGGCAGCGCTGAAAACCGAAAACGAGAAACTGGTGCACGAATTCACGCAACTGAAAATCAGTTTAAAACTCGAGGAATTTGCGGACAACCTGGAAGAAGGAAATCCCTGTCCGCTTTGTGGCTCGGTACACCACCCGCAAAAATACAGCGCTTCAGGAACGGCAAAAGCACTTGAAACCATTCAGAAACAACTCACCGGCATTGAAAAGGAAAGCGAAAACCTGAACCAAATTATCCCGGTATTTTCCGATTTCGGCAAACATCTTGAGTTGCTGGAAAAACAACTTTCCGATATCGGTTTAAAAGAATCGTTGCTTTTGAAACAAACTGAAGAACACAAGCTCAGGTTTCAGTGGAAGGGTTTTGAAACCGTTGAAGCGGTTGAAACAGCATTTTCCGGAGCCCGTCAATTGCAGGAAAACATCAGAATCAAGGAAGAAAAACTGGTGAATATTTCGAAAGAGCTGAAAGAATCTCAAAATTTGGTTGAAAAGTACAAAACCGCGCTTGCCAATCTCAAAGAAGAAAAAAACACGGCTTTTACAACTGCGCAAACAATTGAAAAACAGCTTCAGCTTATCGATATTAAACAATACGAAAAAACAGACAATGAAGCCATTAAAAACGAAGTTTCAGTTTTGAAGCAAAAATCGGATGAAGTTGAAAAACAATACAATGCACTCACAGAAAAGCTGAACCAGTTACAGGTTGAATTGGGGAAAACAGAAGGAACGCTCGAAAACAACCGGGCCGACTTGAAAAAGGAAATTGAAGAAAGCAAAAGATTACAGTTTCTGATTGCTGAAAAACTGGCAACTTCAGGTTTTGAATCGGTGGAACAGGTGGAGCAGGTGATTGCACAAAACCTCGATACAGAAAAACTCAGAAAAGAAATTACTGCGTTCAGGCAAAACCTGCTCAATACGCATACAAACATCCAAAACCTTCGTAACGAACTGGGCGACAGAAGTTACGATGCCGAAAAACATCGCAAAACCGAAGAAGAACTGGCGAAAAACAAGGAAGTTCAGAATCAGAAAAACCAGGAAAAGGGCAAACTCAGCGAACAACTTGTTCAACTGAAATCAAATATCGAAACCCGGTTGTTACTAACCGCTCAATTGGAACAACTTCAGCTTCGTGCAGAAAATATCAAAACCATGAAATCGTTGTTCAAAGCCAGTGGTTTTGTGAATTACATTTCGTCGGTGTATCTGCAAAATCTTTGCAATGCCGCCAACGAAAGGTTTTTTAAACTCACCCGCCAAAAACTGAGTCTCGAAATCACCGAAGACAACAATTTCCAGGTGCGCGATTATATGAATGGCGGCAAAGTGCGAAGTGTGAAAACGCTTTCGGGCGGACAAACCTTTCAGGCAGCACTTTCGCTGGCGCTGGCGCTGGCCGACAATATCCAGAAAATCACCGAATCGAACCAGAATTTTTTCTTTTTGGACGAAGGTTTTGGCTCACTCGACAAAGAATCGCTTTCCATTGTTTTTGATACGCTGAAGTCGCTCCGCCACGAAAACCGGATTGTTGGCGTGATTTCGCATGTGGAGGAAATGCAGCAGGAAATCGAGGTTCACCTGCGCGTTGTCAATTCTGAAGAAACCGGAAGTAAGATTATAGAAAGCTGGGCGGGGTAATATTTATAAATCTCATTTGATTTTTTACCTTTACAAAAAACGACAGAAATGGATATTCAGGCGCTGAAACTTGATTTGGTTGAAAAAATAATTCACACTGAAAAAACTTCAATCTTATTTAAAATAAAAGATTTGCTTCAGAGTGAGAAAGCAGATGACTGGTGGGATAGTTTACCAGTTGAAGTTCAGGAATCAATTTTTGAAGGACTCCAGGATATCAAGGAAGGAAAAGTGTTATCACATGATGAGGTAATGATGGAAGCCAAACAAAAATATGGTTTCTGATGGAAATTATCTGGTCATCCAAAGCAAGAATTACGTTTTTCGATGTTCTTGATTACCTCGAAAAGAACTGGACCAAAAAGGAAATTCTGCAATTTTACCAGAAAACGGAACTCGTTTTGAATGCTATTAAACGAAATCCGGGAATATTTCCGGTTTCATCAAAACATAAAGAAATACGAAGAGCTGTTGTTGACAAAAACAATTCATTTTTTTATACGATTGATAATTATAATAGCAAAATTTACTTGCTTACGTTTTTTGACAACAGGCAGAATCCCAAAAGTTTGAAATTAGAGTAATTCGCCACGAAAACCGGATTGTTGGCATGATTTCGCATGTGGAGGAAATGCAGCAGGAAATCGAGGTTCATTTGCGTGTTGTCAATTCTGAAGAAACGGGAAGTAAGATTTTGGAGAGCTGGGTAGAGTAGCCTTTTTGCCGTCGGTTTTAACCGACGGTCAAAATGTAACAAAACAAATCAGGCTTTAGCCACATTGAATAACATGTGGCTAAAGCCTTTTATATTCAGGTCCTTCAACCGTTAGCTGAAGCCAACGGCAAAATATTATTCCTCAGCAGTAAATTTCTCCGGGTATTTTCCCACCACACCTTTTTCGCGGTAAAAGGCTTTCATGCGCCTGATGTCTTCTTTGGCATCACTGGTCAGTTCAAACTTGCTGCCAATGGTAATTTCTTTTTTGCCCCAGTCGAAACTGCCCAGGTAAACCGGAACATTCGCCATGGTTGCAATGGTGTGAAAACCTGCTTTCCAGTTTTTGGTGCGTTCGCGGGTACCTTCGGGAGTTAAAGCCAGGTGAATGTGGTCCATGTTGTGGAACAACTGGATGGTTTGCCTGACTACATTAGCACCTTTAGAGCGGTCAATCGGGATGCCACCCATCTTTTTCAGGAACCAGCCAACAGGCCAGAAGAAAAATTCTTTTTTAATCAGTATTCTGGCACGGCCACCCAATGATGTATAAAAAAAGTAAGAAATCACAAAATCCCAGGCGCTGGTATGCGGTACCCCGATTATGATAATTTTTGGTTCAGGGGCAACACCACCCACCGCTTTCCAGCCTAAAAGTTTTAGCATGAATTTGCAAAATGTCCTCATTTTATTCGATATATTTTATTTCGAAATTAGTTGCCCCGGCATACTGACTGAGCAAATCTTTCGCAAGTTTGGTAGCTTCGTCCAGTTGCTGCGTGGCAGCATAATCAATAATAATCATCAGAAAACGTTTTGTTTCCTTGTCACCGAAGTGCGTTCAGAGTCGCTGGTGGGTGTGCCAAAAGCACCCGTTGCGTCCCGGAAAACAGGCATTCCTTCAATATTCAGTTCTCCACGCCCAATTCCCGTGTAAGGCTCCCCTTCCCTGCCAATTCCAAAAACAACGTCACCTTTAATCTTTTCTGCATCGTAACCACCAATGGAAAAACCTGTTGAAATGGAAACTAAGTTAAGCGCATCCACCACATTGTTGATTTGATATATTTCGCCGCGGTTTACTACCCTTCGCAAAAGCGCTTCTGCTGAAAGCCTGTAACGGGCAGGGTCTTTTCCACAGGCTTTGTAGGCTTTTCGGGATGCAGCAATAGCCGGAATGCTGCTGATTTCGTCAACCTGAAATTTACCGGCCAGTTCAGCAACTTTCGTTTCAACCAGATTCCACAGTTCCTCATTTTTGGATTGCAAAACAACTTCGCATTCAATACACGAAAGTTTTAAAGCCGGGACTTTTGTACACAACTCATCGGAAACTGTTATTTCTGGCATCGATTCAACTCATAAAATTCAAACCAAAACTATAAAAACGCGACAAAATACAAAATTGAGCATTGGCAAAAAACAAAGGCCACCGCAAAACTGCAGCAGCCCATGTAACTGATTAATAGTGAAAAGTAACCTATTTGTTTAAAATCGCTGTTTTTTGCAGCACTTCATCGTTTGAGAGCAAAACAACCTGATAAACGCCTTTGCTTAATTCGTTTGCCGCTAATTTCACGGTATGATTGCCGGGCTGTTCGTTTTCACGTCTGATAACCTTTACCGTTTGTCCGGCAGCGTTTACAAGACGTATCTCGATATCTCTTGTTTGTCCGGTGGTATATTTTACATTGAAACTGCCACTTGATGGATTCGGGAACAATGAGAGGAACTGAAAATCTGTTTGTTTCAATTCGTTCACCGCCGTTGCGATGCAATTAAGTTTTATTTGCTTTTCGCACTTCTCACCGTTCGACAAATAAATCACATAATTCACGGTTACCACTCCGGTTTGTTTTGCCTCGAAACAGGTAACCAAATCGGCAGCACAACCCCCGGCAACAAAAGTCCAGTTGCTCTGTCCGGCAAAACCGGGTGCAATTGTTCCGCAGTTCCAGCTGGCCGACGAAATGGTGCCGTTCAATACTGAAACCCGAATTGAATC
>JAJUGS010000256.1 GCA_029265875.1 Prolixibacteraceae bacterium | reverse complement strand
GACCGGCTTCCAGGCCTAACATTCCCGGAACAATGGAACCATCCACCTGACCGCAAATACCGCTGACCAGTTTATCGCCCACTTCTTCCATCGGGGCAATCAGCATATCGCAGGTTGAAGTACCCATAACTTTCGACAGGTAGTAAGGCTCAATTTCGGCACCCACTGCGCCCAAATGCGCATCGAAAGCGCCAACTCCCACCACCACGTTGGTTGTAAGGCCCAGTTTTTCGGCCCATTCCGGGGTGAGTTTTCCGGCTGAAACATCGCAGGTGTAAGTTTCTTTAAACAAACGGTCGCGCAAACCACTTAACAGCGGGTCGAGTTTTACCAGAAAATCTTCCGTAGGCAAACCGCCAAAAGCCTCGTGCCACATGGCTTTGTGGCCTGCCGCACAACGACTTCTTTTCAGTGTTTTCGGGTTGGTATTTCCGGTTAAAACAGCCGGAATCCAGTCGCAATGTTCCACCCACGAATAGGCAGCCCTGTAAACACCGGCATCCTCGCGGATAACATGCAACAACTTGGCCCAAAACCACTCAGAAGAATAAATCCCGCCTTCGTACTGTGTAAAATCGATTTTCCAGTTGTGCGCCAACTGGTTGATTTCTTCTGCTTCTTTTACCGCAGTGTGGTCTTTCCAAAGCACAAACATGGCATTTGGATTTTCTTCAAAACCCGGCGTGAGCGAAAGTGGGGTTCCGCGTTCGTCAACTGCAACCGGGGTAGAGCCGGTTGTGTCAACCGAAATCCCAACCACATTTTCAGCAACTCCAGCAGGAGCTTTTTTCAATGCCTCTTTAATGGTGTATTCCAAACCTTCGAGGTAGTCTTTCGGGTGCTGGCGAAACCGGTTGTTCGGGGCATCGCAATACAACCCTTTTTTCCAGCGTGGATAGTTAAAAACTGCACTGGCAACTTCCTCGCCGGTTTCAACATTTACAATCAGCGAACGAACCGAGTCGGTTCCGTAATCAAGGCCGATGGTGTATTTCATTTGATTTATTATTTATGAATGATTATTGATTATTTGATTTTGGAAACTGGATACTGGATTCTGGATTCATGATACTTGATTATGGTTTCCTGGATGGTAATACTCGTCATTGGTTTTGATGTGATACTTGACATTATTTGTATTGATAAATCAACCTTAAACCTTAAACCACAAACTGCCTGCTACCTGCTGTCGCTCATAAACTTAGAATTATGAACCCGAAACCCGAAACTCTGAGCTACTTCTGTCCATAATACGCATTTTCCCCGTGTTTACGGAGATAATGACGGTCGAGCAAAACCTTGTCCATCGTTACCGACGGGTTTAAAGTCAGTGAACGGAAAGTCATTTTGGCCACTTCTTCCATCACCACCGCATTGTGAACTGCATCGTCAGCATTTTTTCCCCACGAAAACGGGCCGTGATTGTTTACCAAAACTCCCGGAATCATATCAGGATTGAGGTTTTTGAAGCGTTCAACAATCACAATACCTGTTTCCTTTTCGTATTCGCCCTCAATTTCAGCTATTGTCATTTTTCGGGTGCATGGAATTTCGCCATAAAAATAGTCGGCGTGTGTAGTTCCAATGGCCGGAATTCCTTTGCCAGCCTGTGCCCACGAGGTGGCCCATTCGGAATGGGTATGCACCACCCCACCAATATTTTGAAAACTTTTGTACAAAACAAGATGGGTTGGCGTGTCGCTTGAAGGTTTCAGATTTCCTTCCACAACTTCTCCATCAAGATTGACCACCACCATATCCGATGCTTTCATTTTTTCGTAGGAAACACCACTGGGTTTAATCACCACCAGTCCTTTTTCACGGTCGATTCCGCTCACGTTTCCCCAGGTGAAAATCACCAGGCCATGTTTCACCAAATCGAGGTTAGCCTGAAAAACCTGTTCTTTTAAATGTTCCAACATAATTCTTTAGTTTCGAGTTTAATTTTTAAAGTTCAAAGTTTTGGGTTCCGGGTTTTAGCATCTGGCAACTTGCGTTGGACAGATATAACTTTGGTGACATTTGTGATTTTTTGCTGTTTTACTTTCATTTAATACTTCTTACTTCATTCAAGCATTCACGAATTTAAGCATTCATGCATTGTTTACTCAATCCAAGCTGCAAACCCGCCACCCGGCACCATTTTAATTTTTATAATATCACCTTTTTTTACGGTTGTAATTTTTTTCTCCGCAATCTCAGCATTTTCTTTTGTTTTTTCCGTATCCGAGAAACTTGTCATTTTATAACTGCCATCTCCCAGAAAATCAAGTTTTACTTCCATTTCGCGTTCAAAACTGTTGGTCATGGCCCCCACAAACCAGGTTTTACCCGATCTGCGCGCCATGGTAATATATTCCGAAACTGCGCCGTTCAACACTTTTGTGTCGTCCCACACCGATTGTACTTTGGCAAGAAACTCTTCGCCCACCTGTCCATAGTAATTTTTCGGATGATCGCAGGCAACCATGTAAGGACTGTCGAAAATAACAAACTCGGCCAGCGTGGCAGCTCTTGTTCCCAATACATTGGCGGGTGTTCCGTTCTGAAATTTATCGGGATTGCGGTTCAGAAATCCCCCGGGTGTAAAATCCATCGGTCCGGCCAACATCCGGGTGAACGGAAGAGTACACAAATGTTCGGGCGTAATCCGCAGCGACCATTTGTTGTATTCATTTCCCAAAACGCCCTCGCGTGTTACCAGGTTCGGGTAAGTTCTTTGCCAGCCGTCGGGTTTGAAAGCCCCGTGAAAATCGACCATTAAATGATACTTTGCGGCTGTTTTAACCACGCGGCGATACCAGTTCACCATTTCCTGGTCGTCGCTGTCCATAAAATCAATTTTGATACCTGCAATTCCCCATTTTTCATACAAAGCGCAGGCTTCTTCAAAATTACCACGATCGACATCGGTATTGTAAAGCCACAACCAGCAGCGCACATTTTTGCTTTTTGCATATTGCAGAATTTCGGGCATATTCAGTTGTGGTGCTACCTTTTTGATGTCTGCATCCTTTTGATTGAACGGCCCATACCATTGCCAGTCGATAAGCATGTAGGGCCAGCCCATTTTGGCAGCCAGGTCGATGTACTCATAAATCACGGGCTGTTCCATTTTTACTTCACCGCTCCACCAATGGTCCCATGCACTCAAACCCGGTTTTATCCACGAAGGATCGGCAATTTCGCAGGGGTCGTTCAGGTTGGCAACAATTTCCGATTCCACCAGTTTTCCGGGAGTTTCGCCAATCATAATTACCCGCCAGGGTGATTTATGAGGTGTATTGAAAAGCACTTTTGTCCCGGTTTCAGGCTGGCCTTTACGCGGAGAAAGCGCTGTCCGCAAATACTGTCCATTTTGGCCCTGAACAGTTTTCAGGTACATTCCGGCGTAATTTTCAATATCGGCTTCAGTGATGGCTGCAAAACATTTGTCGCCAATTTTCACTGTCATCGGAAGTCCGATGACCATTTCAGGGGTTATTTCGTGCAGTTTTCTTTCAAAAAATTCTTTTTCCTGCGATGTTGTGTAACTGCCATAATTCACTGCCCAACAAGTATAGTTTTCAGGAAAAACAAACTGGGTCAATTCATCAGTCATGGCGTAACTGTGTGATGTAAACTGTTCCGGGAAAAGGGTGCGAAATGCAACCCCGTCATTGTAAGCCCTGAATTCCAGGTTCAAAATCCGCTGTGGAAACTTTTCCTCTTTTAGTTCGATTAACAAGGAGTTATAATGGTTTCTGACATTTTCGTATCGTTTCAGAACCGGTTTCCAGGTTTCGTCAACCGAATTTTGTTTTGTTCCTGTTACAAGCAGGTTTTTACCAATCGGCGGTGCCTGTTCAAACGTGAACGCAATGCCCGAAGGTTCTATCACTTTTTGGCTGCCAAACTGAACTGCATATTTTAAATCGTTGCCCACCTTCACCGAAACCTTTATTTTTCCATCGGGCGATGAAAGATTGTAATCGGAAGCAAGAACAGAAACGGAGCACAAAAATGTGAAAATCAGCAATTTTATTGATTTGATATTCATTTTACAGGTTTTGGTTATAAAATAAAGCGTAAAAATAACACTTACAATTAAACGTCAAAATATTTTTCAAAAGAAACAAGAAAAATACAAAATAAAAAAGCCCTGACTGATATCGCCAGGGCCTTACCAATAAAACCTATTCAATCAAACCAAACTAAACCAAACAAATCTTAAAGGACTTTTATTTCAATGGCAGCTTTTTCAAGCACTTCTTCTTTTTTAGGTAACAACAAACTCAGTATCCCATTTTCAAAACGTGCATCGATTGCTGCTGTATTCACGCTCTGAGGCACTTTAAATTGTTTTTCGAAATTGTACACATCAAATTCGCGGCGCACAAATTTGTAATTGTTCTCTTCGTTTTCTGCTTTGTTTTCTTTGTTATCGACTTTAATCGTCAGCAATTCGTTTTGGAAACTGATTTTCACATCTTCCTTGCTGAAACCCGGCAACATCATTTCGAGCCGGAAATCTTTTTCAGTTTCAAAAACATTGACGGCGGGTTTTCTATAATTATAAACATAATTTTCGTGGTGATCGGCTGTTACAAAATTGTTCAGCATTTCGTTTACCAGGTTGCGGGTTACATTGTAGCGGGGATGATAAAATCTGACTAAATTCATTGCTTGTTTCTCCTTATTTAATTGTTAAACATTCATGTTAATTTCATGATTATATATATTCAATTCGTATTCCAACTTTGAAAGCAGGCAAATCCGTGTCAATAATTGATAAAATTGCGCCATATCGTCAGTTCATCCTTAAATAAAACTGCAATTATGTCTTCTTTTTCTATAACAAGCCGGCCTTTTACATACCATTATAATGAATAACTTTGCCGCAAACAGGAAAGTAAGATGAGAATTGATATAATCACGGTTTTACCTGAAATGCTGAAGAGTCCGTTCAGCTATTCAATTTTAAAGCGGGCACAGGAAAAAGGTCTGGCGGAGATTCATTTGCACAACCTGCGGGATTATTCAGACGACAAACACCGCCGGGTTGATGATTACTCCTTCAGCAAAGGAGCAGGCATGGTAATGGCGATTCAGCCTATTGAAAAAGCACTGGAAACACTGAAAGGCCAGCGAAATTACGACCAGATTATTTATACCACGCCCGATGGCGCTGTTTTTAACCAGCAAACCGCCAACCGGCTGTCGATGTTGGAGAATATCATTATTCTTTGCGGACATTACAAAGGAATCGACCAGCGTATCCGCGACCATTATATTACAATGGAAATCTCCATCGGCGATTATGTGCTGACCGGTGGTGAACTGGCGGCGGCTGTCATCAGCGATAGTATTGTCCGTTTGATTCCCGGTGTTCTTTCAGATGAAACTTCAGCTTTAACCGACTCTTTTCAGGATCATCTTTTAAGTCCGCCGGTTTACACACGCCCGGCAGAATATAAAGGAATGAAAGTACCCGATGTTTTGCTCTCGGGCAACGACCAACTGATTGACGACTGGAAACACGAACAGGCGGTTGAGCGAACCAAACGGCTCAGGCCTGATTTGTACAGGAAATATTTAGGAGAATAAAACAGATACTGGATACTGGATTCTGGAAATTGGAAACTGGATATTGGAAACTGGATATTGGATTCTGGATGTTGGATGTTGGATATTGGATGTTGGATATTGGATATTGGGTGTAAGATACTGGATTCCAGAAACCTGTGAAATCTTGACGATCCCTAAATAAGGTTGACAGTTTTTACTAATTATTGACTTTCATTTTAAATCAATTTCTATCGGACAATTATGAGCCGGAGTGCCTTCTTTTGGCTTAAAATCAAAGTGGCTCGATGCCACTTTGATTTTATAAT
>JAJUGS010000388.1 GCA_029265875.1 Prolixibacteraceae bacterium | reverse complement strand
GCCTTCGTATGGAATTAATAAACCGGAAGTTGAACTGAAACTCATGTATTGCGGCGAGGAACCGGATTCAACCCAACTTGATGATATGATAAGAAGGGTTAAGAAATATGTTTATCGGGTAAATTGATGCCCGCCAAACAGATGAAAAAAGCTTCAATTGGTATATTTGCAGGATTATTTACCTAACCTGTTAATCTGAAAATTATGATTCTTTCCGATTCAGTTGTAACATTGAGACCTCTCAGTTTTTCTGACAAATTCAGGCTTGTTGAAATTGCCAACAATAAAAACATCAGCGACAACCTGCGTGATGGATTTCCGAATCCCTACACGTTGGCAAATGCAGAGAGTTTTATAGCGAATGTTTCGAAAGCTGATCCTCCGGAAGTTTTTGCCATTGTGTGGAATGGTGAATATGTGGGCAATATCGGGCTGCACAAAGGCACGGATGTTTACCGGAAATCGGCAGAAGTGGGCTATTTTCTGGGCGAACCTTACTGGAACAAGGGAATCATGCCCCGCGCGGTAAATTTAATCTGTGAATACGGTTTTCGCGAACTCGATATTGTGCGGATTCATGCCGGAATATTCGAATTTAATCCCTCTTCGATGCGGGTACTCGAAAAATGTGGTTTTAGAAGAGAGGCAATTTTTAAGAATGCTGTTTTCAAAAACGGTAAAATCTGCGACGAATACCGGTATGTTAAACTGCTGGACGAACAAAACGGCAACAATTGATTGTCAATAATATTGTTGAATACTAATTTTCAGGTCAACAGATTCCTTCCCGAAACTGTTTTACATTTATCCGAAACAAAACTTTCCGAATATGAAGATCCGGTATTTCCTGTTACCTTTTGTTGTGATGCTGATTGTTTTCTCCTGTAAACAAAAGCCACAGATATCTGCACCTGGTTTAGATCCCGATTTGCAGGGAAGCATCAACCGTTACAGCAAAACAACCTTCGACAGTTTGCTCATAGATTCGTTTTTTGTAAAATACAGCCAGCTCGCTGTATATGCTGATGACATTAAAAAGATTTACCGGGGACAGAAATACCACCACATCTGGTACGACGAAAACGGGCTTGTGGAATTTGCCAGTTCATTGTTCAGCAAGGTAAAAGGAATTGCCAGTGAGGGAGTTTACAAAGTGTTTCCCTATCTCAGTGAAATTGACGGGGTTTTTGAATCGGACATTGAAAATGCACTCTCGCAAACCGAAACCGAGATCATGATTTCAGGCATGTTTTTGTTTTATGCCGAAAATGTTTACCGGGGTGTTGACGATAAAACTGCGGCTGCACTCGAATGGTTGCTGCCCAAAAAACAGGTTTCCTATGAAACGGTTCTCGATTCGGTAATGCAAAACTCAGGGTTGTTGGCGCGCAACGACTCGGTTTTATTCGGGCAATATTACAAACTCAAAGATTGGCTGCGACACTATCGCGAGATACAAAAAAAAGGTGGCTGGGATACCATTGCCATCGACCCGAAAATTAAAACCTACAAATTGGGCGATTCTGCCGGTGCCATTGTGCAGATCAGGGAAAGACTTATAAAAACAGGCGATCTGGAAGTAAACAGTGGCAGCAATATTTTCGATGAAGAATTATTAGAGGCTGTCAATAAATACCAGGTCAGAAACGGGAAAGGCAAAACAAAAACCATCAGTCAGCAACTGATTAAACTGATGAACGTCCCGCTGAGCGAACACATCAAAAAAATTGTGGTAAATATGGAACGCTGGCGCTGGATGACACCCGAAACAGCAAACGCAAAAGAGTATATCTTTGTCAACATTCCTTCTTATAATTTAGTGTTTAACCGCAATGGCGAAAAGATTTTTGAATCGCCGGTGGTAGTCGGCAAAAGCATGTCGAAAACAGTGGTTTTCAGCGGAAATATGAGTTTTGTGGTTTTCAGCCCGTATTGGAATGTACCGGTCAGTATTTTGAATAATGAAGTGTTGCCGGGCATCAAAAAAGACAAAAATTACCTGGCAAAACACAATATGGAATGGTACAACGGGCAGGTGCGGCAAAAACCCGGGAAGAACAATTCGCTGGGGAAAGTGAAGTTTTTATTTCCGAATTCCAACAATATTTATCTGCACGATTCGCCGGTGAAAAACCTGTATGGCAGAGACAGCCGGGCATTCAGCCACGGATGTGTGAGGGTGGGCAAACCCCGCGATCTGGCGATTGAAGTGCTGAAAGATGATCAGGAATGGACACCCGGAAACATTGACAAAGCCATGAATTCGGGAAAAGAAAAATGGGTTGCTTTAAAAAACAAAATCCCGGTACACATCGGGTATTTCACTGCCTGGGTAAACGAATCGGGTGAAATTTATTTTTATGAAGATATTTACGAACGTGATGACAGGTTATATGATATTCTGCTTGGTATC
>JAJUGS010000274.1 GCA_029265875.1 Prolixibacteraceae bacterium | reverse complement strand
GCGGCGTTCGCAGAAGTGCCTTCGGCTCTGACCAATACTGTTGCCATCGCCGAAAGATGCAACACCTCAATAGAGTTCGGAAACCTTCACCTGCCTGAGTTTGAAAAACTTGCATTTTGATCGAGGCGACTTTTTAAATAGCAATAACAACAACTGCTTAGGAGAAAATTAGAAGGCAAAATCTTCAAAATTTTAGATTAGTCGGATAATCGTGGTATAAATTATGCAACCCCCATCAAATACTCTGGTAAAATTTGGTTTAGTAATTTCCGTTTATGGATAAAATCAGTAATTTTTAATTTCAAAATTTACATTTTTGAGCAATAATTTTTTAACGATGAAAAACATGTTATCCGATTTGCAACCCCAGCCCCTGTTTAATAATTTCGAACAGATTTGCCAGGTTCCGCGACCTTCAAAAAAGGAAGAAAAAATCAGGCAGTTCCTGATGGATTTCGCAAAATCCAACCAGCTTGAAGCAAAAACGGATGAAACGGGCAATGTTGTGATCAGAAAGCCGGCAGTTCGGGGAAAAGAACATGTGCAAACAGTTATTTTGCAGACACATATGGACATGGTTTGCGAGAAAAACAGCGATAAAGTTTTTGATTTCGATAATGATGCCATTGAACCTTTTGTGGAAGACGGATGGGTAAAAGCAAACGGCACAACGCTTGGAGCCGATTGTGGTATTGGTATTGCCGCCCAAATGGCAGTTCTTACAGCTCAAAATATCAGTCACGGGCCCATTGAATGCCTGTTTACCGTTGACGAAGAAACCGGGTTAACCGGGGCCAATGCTTTGCAGCCCGGTTTTCTGGAAGGTAAAATTCTGTTGAACCTTGATTCGGAAGATGAGGGAGAAATGTTTATTGGTTGCGCCGGCGGAATTGACACACTGGCAACTTTTAGTTACGAAAAGCAGCCGGTTCCGGCAGGTTCAGCAGCATTGAAAATAAATGTAGCAGGCTTAACAGGTGGTCATTCAGGTGACGATATTCATAAAAACCGCGGCAACGCCAACAAGATACTGACACGAATTTTACGCGAACTCTCAAAGGAAATTGATTTTGAACTGGCGGTTTTTGATGGGGGAAATCTCAGAAATGCCATCGCCCGCGAAGCTTTTGCCATTATAACTGTCGCTGCTTCGCAAAAAGAGAAAACGGTGGCAGCGTTTAATATTTTTGCTGCAATACTGAACCATGAATTTGAACGAAACGAGCCGGGTTTAAAACTGAAAATCGGCAGCATTGAAATGCCGGAATCGGTAATTGATAAATCTTCGAAAATAAAACTACTGGCAGCATTGGATGGCTGTCCGCACGGGGTCCTGGAAATGAGCACCCGGATGGAAGGTATGGTGGAAACCTCGACAAACCTTGCCTCGGTGAAATTTGCGAGCCCAGATAAAATTGTTGTAACTACCAGCCAGCGCAGCGAAATTGAGTCGCGAAAACTTATGGCAGCTTCAATGGTGGAATCGGTTTTTACACTGGCCGGCGCTGTTGTGGAACACAGTGATGGTTACCCGGGCTGGACTCCCAACCCTGATGCTGAAATCCTGAAAACAGTCGTGAAATCGTATGAAGATCTGTTTGGGGCCAAACCAATTGTGCGCTCCATTCATGCGGGATTGGAATGTGGTCTTTTCCTTGAAAAATACCCGTACCTCGATATGGTTTCGTTTGGTCCAACAATCAAAGGTGCACACTCACCGGAAGAAAGGCTGGATATTGAAACCACGCAGAAATTCTGGAAACATTTGGTGGATGTTCTTGAGAGAATAAAGTAAGCAAGGTTACAGGTAGCATGTTACGGGTTTAAATCATCCAAAATCCAAAATCACGTATCCAGCATCCAGCAACCAGCAACCAGCTTCCCCGTCTGAACAAATTCAGTCGGGGCAGGCAGCATCCAGACTACTCCTCTTGCGGGGCAATTTTATCAAACTGGTTGAGCATGATGGCTTCGATCAGGGCGGTCATCAATTCCGGCGTTTCAATCAGCTTCAGGTAGGCATGATTTGATCCCGGTTTTTTAACCCATTTATTCCCGCCTTTTTCGTCGGCCTGGCAAAATCCGCCGGTAACTTTTTCCCACAAAACCCCTTCGCCGCTGTTAACTGCATAAAGTACAGCAGTTTGGTCGAAGGTTGAGTTGTTTAGTATTTTCCCTTTGAAATCTTTTTTTATCCAGGGAGCGTGTTCGCTGAAAAACAGAAATCCTTTGTACAAGGGAGTTTCCGGGTCGATGTTGTTAAAAGTTGCCCCGGTTTTTATTTTTACTCCCAATTCAAAACCCGAAAATACCACCGGAACTTTCAGGTTGTCGAGCACAAATTTTGTTACACCGGGCATGTCGCCATTAAAATTCCATTCATTTTCACCTTTGGGAAACTGTCCGCCCATCATCACAAATTTCTTTACTTTTTTCGAAATCAGTTCATTTCCTGATAGAACGGAATAATTGTCAGCCTGAGATTTTATCAGTCTTTCAATGTTTTTCAGCGGGCCTACCGTTACAATTGTTATGCTCGAATCGGCTGCTTTTGAGAGTATCCGCCTGTAAAGTTCAACCGCATCCGGTACATCGTTGTAAGTAAGTTTAAATTGAAAATTTTCGGCAATTACTGTGTTGTAACTCGTTTCACTTTTGTAGGTCCCGTCTTTTCGCACGCCAATCGGAATGTCAGGATGCCGGTAAAAACGGTTGATGGCATCAACCGCCGGCACGGCAAATTCATCGGTACTCCATACCATTATTGCCAGCAGGCTGCAATGCCCGTGGTCGATATAATTGTGCAACATCGCCAGTGCGCCCAGGTCATCGGCATCGCCACCAATATCGGTATCGAAAATAATCTGAGGCTGAGCACTTATTTTTAAAACAGTTGATAGCAGAAAAACGGTGAAGATAATTTTCAGCAGTTTCATTGTCAGTTTTTGAATTTTGATCAAAAGTCGCAAAAAAAAAATATCCGGGCTTAACAACTTCAGAAAAATTCACAACCAGGGGAAGCTTTTAACTCGTTTTAACCGAAACAGTTCATGCTGAACTTTTAGTATGCCAGAAATGTTTTAACATAAAAAAAATAAAATGAGTAGAGTATTTCAATTTGGTGAAGATGTTGATGGGTTCAATATCAGGGTTTTAAACGAACGTGAAATCAGGGCAGCCGCCGGAATCCTGTTTCTGATGATGTTGATTTCAATTTTAACGGTAATCATGAAAGGTGATTTTACCCTGTTGAAATATGCCGGGGTAATTTTTCTGACCGATATTTCGGTTCGGGTTTTTATCAATCCGAAATATGCGCCAACCTTAATACTCGGACGCTGGATTGTTAGAAACCAGGTACCCGAATATGTGGGGGCGCCGCAAAAGAAATTTGCCTGGATAATTGGTTTTGTGCTCGCAGTTACCATGTTTGGATTGTTGGTTCTTGTCAATTCCTACAGCCCGATAACCGGGCTCATCTGTTTTGTCTGCCTCATTTTTCTGTTTTTTGAAACATCATTCGGAATATGTCTGGGGTGTAAGTTTTACCCGCTTTTTTTTAAAGACAAAGTGCAATATTGCCCCGGCGAAGTGTGTGAAGTAAAAGACCGACACGAGATTCAGAAAACAAATTGGCTGCATCTGATGATAGTGATGATTTTCATACTTTTTATAGTTGTCTTATCTGTCTTTTGGGGCGATTTTTTCAGTTTAAAACCTTTCGATTTATTTGGGCTTGAGAAGTGATTTTTACTTTGATGTAAAGTGAAAAGGGAATTTAGTTTTAATGATGAAATCTTATTTACATAAAATTAAATTAAGGTGAAAAGGTTTAAATTTGAGGATCATTAAACCGGTTTGTCATGAAAATGAAAGGAATCAAAACAAGCAAAATGAGCGGAAACCCAGTGATCCATTATGCCCTTCAGTTATTGGCACTTTCGTTGTTGCTCTATTTTTGTTTTGTTATTATAAAACCCTTTATCACATTATTAATCTGGTCATCGGTGCTGGCAATCACGTTATTTCCGTTCCACAAAAAACTTACGTCATGGTTTGGCGGGCGAAAATGGATTTCGGCAATTCTGATTACTGTTGTGATGTTTTTGCTGGTTATCGGACCCGCAACTTCGCTTTTGCTTGCCACAATCGATGAATTTAAGGTGATTAGCAGTGCTTATTCAGAGGGCATGTTACAAATACCTCCACCCGATGAAAGGGTGAAGGAGTGGCCGGTTATCGGAAATTCGCTTTATGTGTACTGGTCAGAAGCATCCACGAATATTTCGTCGTTTATTGCCAAACATTACGAAGATATAAAACCTGTGGTTTTAAAACTTATCGCTCTTCTTTCGAGTGCAGGTAAAGGCATTTTATTATTGATGGCATCATTTTTAGCAGGCGGGGTATTGTTGGTTTATGGCGAAGATGCCAGTAAAATTGTGAATCTGTTTTTTAGTAAACTGGTTGGTAAACAAGGTGAGAAGATGGAAAACTCAATAGCTGTCACAGTCAGAAACGTTTCCAAAGGAGTTTTGGGGGTTGCTTTTATTCAGGCGATTCTTGCCGGCGTGGGAATGGTGGCTGCCGGAATACCACTGGCTGGTTTATGGGCATTAATCGGGATGGTTTTAGCGATTGTTCAGATTGGTTTGTTGCCGGTTTCATTGGGGGTTATAATTTACATCTGGACAACCGGTGATACTTTAACAGCTATTTTGCTGACAGCCTGGATGTTATTTGTTGGAGTGGTGGATAATATCATTAAACCTTTTATGATGGGAATTGGTGCCCCAGCACCAATGTTGGTTGTATTTATCGGGACCATCGGCGGTTTTATCATGAGTGGTTTTATCGGTTTGTTTACCGGTGCTATTGTGCTCACACTTGGCTACAAACTTGTGATGGAATGGCTGAACCCGGAAAATGAAGAAGAAAATGAACCCGATTATCACGGTCCGCTGCAAGATCAACTGGTTGAATAAAGACAGGATTTTTGTAATAAAAAGAATGTGGTTTATTTTTATTTTATAACCGGTAATACTTAACGTAGCACGATTTTTGATTGGTAAGTTTTTATTTTATAATACTTTATAAAATTAGGGAGAAAATAAATAAACAATTGTTAAACAAATATTTAAGCCATGAGAAAACTGCTGTTTTTACCCGTAATTTTAATCTTTGCAGCCTGCTCTCCCGTAATTACCGGGTTTGATTACGACAGACAGGCGGATTTCAGTAAGTATAAAACTTACACAATCAGTGAAGAAACCATGAAAATGCCACTTAATCAACTGAATCGTGACAGAGTT
>JAJUGS010000195.1 GCA_029265875.1 Prolixibacteraceae bacterium | reverse complement strand
CGCTGCCGCCACCGCCTGATTGGCGCCTTTTCCGCCATAAACCTGGAAAAATTCGGCATCTGTAACGGTTTCACCTTTTTCGGGGAGGTGGTCCATTTTCATGATTAAATCGACATTTGAACTGCCGATGACAACTATTTTGTTCATTTTAAAGTCCCCTTCAATCTCCCCCGGAGGGGGAGACTTTAAAAACGTTTAATTTTATAATTATAAATCAAGCTATTGCATAAACTAAGCACCTTCCTGAAGTCCCCCTTAGGGGGGGGGATTTAGGGAGCCTTCCTTTAGTTCAATCGCGCAATAACAATTAATGCCAAACCGATAATAAAGAGTGCAAACATGGCAGCCAGCAGTTTGTTGGTTCCTTTTGGCGCTTTGGCAAATTCTTTCCACACAAAAACGCCCCAGGCTGCAGAAATCATGGTTGCACCTTGTCCGAGCCCGTAGGAAATGGCAAAACCCGCCTGCTCTGATGCCATCATGTTAAATTCCATGGCAGCACACCAGATCAGCCCGCCAAGAATACCAATCATGTGAAGTTTTGGATTACCCAGCCTGAAATAGTCTGAAAATGAAACCTTTTCACCGGTTACAGGTCTGTACATAAACCAGGTGTTAAAAACAAAGTTCGACAGAAAAATACCAATCGTAAAAACAAACATCGCCGAATAAGGCGTCATCAACCCGGCATCCGGAACGGCAAAATTGGTGGTCATTGAAGCAGCTACAAACCGATAGAAAAAGCCCATCAGAATTCCAGAGATGATGGAAATGACAATGCCTTTTTTCTGGTCGCCCTTTTTCTCCTGAGGAAGTTTTTTGTAGGCAGCGGTATCGACAAGAATGGCGAGAACCACCAGTGCAAGCCCTGCAAATAGCAAAACCGGGTTTCCGAGCGGTGTGGCAATGTAATTCACCACCACCCCGATAACCAGCGCGAGTCCCACTGCAATGGGGAAAGCCACGGCCAGTCCGGCAATGGCGGTAGCGGCCACAATCAACAAATTCGAAAGGTTAAAAACCACACCGCCTATAAATGCCGACGAAAGGGCAGAAAAATTGGCCTGCGAGAGGTCAGCCAGAAAACTGCGTCCTTCGGTACCAGAGCTGCCAAAAGTAAATCCAAACAAGAGCGTTGTGAGAATCAGTCCGATGGAATAGTCCCAGTAATACAACGGAAACTCCCATTTTTTGGGTGTCATTTTCAGGGTATTGGCCCACGAGCCCCACCCCAGCATGGTAATGATGCAGAAAATAACTGCAAGCGAATAAGAATCGACAATGTACATTTTAGTTTAAAGTTTAAGTTTCAAAAAGTTTAAAGTCTGTTTGGTTAATGCGTTTTCAGCCGCTTTTCTATGCAACTAAAAATCGAATCACCTATGCAAAGCGTTTTTTTGCCTCCTCAATTATGGCGGCAGTGGCTGTTGCCCCACTCCGCGAACATCCGGCAGCCCTGACTTCCAGTAACTGGTCAAGTGTCCGCACGCCACCGGCTGCTTTCAGTTTAACTTTTGGCCCGATGTTTTCTTTCATCAGTTTTAACACCGGGATAGTGGCTCCCTTATAATTATAGTCCCCACCCGGTTGTTTTACAAATCCATAGCCTGTCGAGGTTTTCACATAGTCGGCACCCACTTTGGTGCAAATCTGGCAGAGCTTAACAATGTCAGCCTCCTTTGTAACAAAATCGGTTTCGAAAATCACTTTTACGATTGCCCCGTTTTTATGACAAGTGTTGGTAACCTCAGAAATCTCCTTTTCGATGTAATCCCAGTCGCCACCCAGTGCTTTGCCAATATTAATTACCATGTCGATTTCCACAGCTCCGTCGTTACAGGCGTTTTCGGTTTCAAAAACTTTTACTCCGATGGCTGAGTTGCCGGCTGGAAAACCGATTACACAACCTACAAGCACATCGCTGCCTTTCAGCAATTCAACGGCCTGTTTTACAGCATAGGGTTTTACACAAACCGAAGCCACATCGTACTTTTTTGCCACTTCGCACTCACGGCGCAAATCTTCATCGGTCATTGTTGGATGAAGAATGGAGTGGTCAATCATTTTGGCAAGTTCTTTTACTTTATCCATATTTCTTTTTAATCATCAATTGTTTGAAAAACCATTTGCCTGAACTTCCATCCGGTTACATCATTTACCGGACCCTGGGTTTGTTTAAAAATTAAGCCAATAACCTGTTCTTTCGGGTCGGCAAAATACTGGGTATTAAAATATCCACCCCAATCAAAAGTACCGGCGCTGCCTTTTCCACCTTTTGCCTCACCATTTTCTGTGAGCAGCCCAAATGCGAGACCGTATTTGGTATCAGAATTTTCGCCCCAGATATTGCCAATTTGGTTACTCAGAATTACTTCCACTGTTTTCCGGCTTAACAAACGGATTCCATTGTATTCGCCACCATTGAGATACATCTGCAAATATGTGGCGTAATCTTTTACTGTGCTTGAGAGCCCAGCGCCACCTGAGAAAAAGGCTTTTGCACCTTTTACCGGGTAATCGGTATCATAAAAAGTTACAGGGTATTTTTCCCATTTCCCGTTTATATTGTGCTGAACGGCAACTAATCTCGAAGCTTTGTCGTCAGGCAGATAAAATCTTGTATCGTTCATTCCAAGCGGATCAAAAATCCGTGTTCTTAAAAACTGGTCGAAAGGCATTCCTGAAACAATTTCGATAAAGTAGCCCAAAACATCCAATCCTTCGCTGTAAGTATAATTTTCACCGGGTTGATGATGCAACGGGAGTTTCGCCAGCTTTTTCACACTTTCGGTTATCGTAATATTTTCGGTTGTGAACAAGTCGGTCACCCCCGCTTTTTGATAAATCATTTTCATTTGTTCGTTGCTGTCGATAATTCCATAACCAATTCCCGAAGTATGGGTTAACAGGTGACGGATGGTAATTTCCTTTTTTACAGGTTCACCTGTCCAGGTAGTATCGGCATAATGAAACGACTTTAGCACCTGCTGATTTTTGAATTCCGGAATGTATTTCGAAATCGGGTCGTCGAGCTGAAATTTGCCTTCCTCCCAGAGCATCATGACTGCTGTTGATGTTATTGCTTTTGTTTGCGAAGCAATTCTGAAGATTGCATCACGTTTCATTTCTTTACCAGCCTGGTTATCGGCCATTCCGTATGCTTTCCAGAAAACGATTTTACCTTTTCGGGCAATCAGCGCCACAGCGCCAGGCAGGTTACCATTTTGCACTTCGCCAGCCACCATTTGGTCGATGCGTGCCAGCCGTTCGGTTGACATCCCCACACTTTCGGGTGTTGCTTCTGTTAATAACGGCGATTTCCTGACCGATTTGGTCTGGGAATAAATTCCTGTGCAAAGCAACAGGAAAAGTACAGTAAAAATTGGTTGTTTCATTGTTAGAATTAATTTGATTGTTCAGCTATTTGTAAATTCTTATTAACCCGGAAAGCCAGGCAGCCGTATGCGGAATCCAGTCTTCGTCAGTAAATGAATGAGGTCCATCATTTTCTTTAAGTGGCCTGGTGTCATATTTGAATTGTTCGCCTGTTGAAAAACCGTTGCATATAACTCCGCGTGTTTGAAACCAGGTTCCTGCCCAGCGATTGCCCACACCACACATCATGCTGGCGGGCAATGCAGCGCCCACGGGTACTTCGGCACTGTATATTACACTACCCAATGCCAAATTGTCACGGGTTATTCCGGAGTTAAGCCCGGCGAGCCACTGCAGATTTCCATAAGCAATTTCTTTCAGCCTTTTATCGTTTAAAAGATCAGCAAGTTCAAGAGCCAGTGCGGCGGTGTAGCCATAAATAGCGTTGGTTCCATGAAAAGTGCCACAAAACCAGATTGGGCCTTCGTTGCCAAAAATTCCCTGCGGCACGAGGTAAAACGGGTTCTTTTCGCAAGCAGGCACTAGGTAGTTGTAAGCAAAATTTTTCAGCGTTTTATTCCATTTCGGGGCATCGGCGTGGTCGGGCCAAAGTTTGAGCATTTCGATAAACGGCATCAGGTAATTGGGATAAATCCCGCCCATATCGGCTCCAAATTCGGCACCTTTGCTTCCGGGCACAATGCCATGAACCCAGGATGGTTCAGCATGTTTCAAACTGTCGAACTCCTGAAAATGCCCCCAAAATCCACTTTCAGAATCTTTCATGTCAATTTGGCGTCCCATTACCTGATTCGCAAAACCAATCGCCACATCTTTGGCATTGCGATCACCCAATTTAAGCATTTCAAGCGAAGCCTGGCACATCATCAGCAAATCGCGGGTAAGCCACTCATCCGCCGGAATGGCAGCATCAGCAGGCAACCCGCGCTGCAACCTCACATAACCATAATCACCCATGGGTTTTGCTGTGGTGGTCAACCATTGGAATGCCCTCTTTGCAGTATCGGTATATTTTTGTTTTTTTTCTGCATATTTATCCGGGAGAACCTGAGCCGCTTTAGCCAAAGCAACCACGCTTTTCATGGCATCGTTGGGCAGAACATCCTTCTCATGTCCGTGCAGGTCGTGTGATTGCGCACCAACCGGGAAACCCAGTTCACGGGCTTTTGCTTCGAGCATCAAAAAATAATCGCAGCCCACGGTAATCTGCTTCCATATTCTGTTTTTAAAGTCATCAGGAATGATGTCACTCTTTTTTACAATTAATTCGCACAATGAGATTACCATGGCACTTTGAGCCGGACTTTCAACCCAAAGTGTACCGGCATCCTGCCAACCGGCTCCAACTTTTGTAAAATGTACACGTCGCTCCAGCATATCGGCTGCACACAATTCCACGGTGTCATTCCATAAAATATTCTTCCCCACCTTCAACCCTTCGGCACTGAATATTAATCTCCCGCTGTCAAGAACTTCCAAATGCCAGGTTCCTTCCTCTTCAATATCATCAAAATCTGCCACCCACCAGTAACTTCCCCAAATTTCACCATGATACCTGAAATTGGTTTTGTAACTATTTTCACCATCGACACCGGTTAGGTTGCAAACTGCATTACTGACCAATTCCTTTTTGGGAAGCCTGATGACAATTCTGACTGGCCAGCCAAATTCGTAACCAATTTGTGAAAATAATAATCCTGAAATACCATCTTCTGTTTTATAGTTATCACCTGAAAAAACAGGTATTTCAGACAATTTTTTATGGCGGGCAGAACAGGAACCTATTACTGATGTACCTAAAACTGCCGCAGATGCCGCAGTAGCAGTTTTCATAAAATTCCTGCGCGAAAGTTGCTTTTCTTTTTCCATTTTACTGATTCATGTAATAACTGTTTCCAACCGGAAATTGTGTTGTATTGCAGTACAATTCACTGAAAATATGGATGTCGGGGTTGCTCGTACTGAATTTGACCGAAATATGCAGTACCGGCGAACCATTTTGTAAATTTAAAAGCGCCGCAATTTTTGAATTGGCAGATTCAGCCCGTAAAATATGTTCCGACCCGATAATCTCGATCTGAAAATCCCGGCTCAGCGTTTTGAAAAAAGATCCATCCACAAACTCCGAATCAATTAAACCTGAAAGTGATACACCCGGCACCCAGTTTTTCTCGATCATTACGGGTATATCATTCACTTTTCGAAGCCTTTCGAAATAAATACAAAACTCACTCTCTATTGTGTCACCCTTCAAAAATGTAAATGGTGGCTTTGATTGTATTAAAACCGGCTTTTGCAGTATTTCTGTTTGTACATTACTGCCAACGGCTTCTGAAAATCCTTTCACGGTAAGCAGTCCTAACGATTTACGTCGTTCGCGCACCCGACTGCCCCGTCCGTGTTGTTTTTCAATAAAGCCCTCTTTCATAAGCTGGTCCATCGCCCTGCGCACAGTTGTCCGTGTTACAGAAAAACGGGAACACAAATCATTTTCAGATGGCAGGTATTCACCAACTTTTACTTCTTCTTTCTGAATTAACTCACGAAGAAATTGTACAACAACAAGGTATTTTGATTCAGCCATAAATCAGACTTGTTTCAAAACTAAACAAAACAACTTGTACGTACAAGTAAAAATCAAGTTTTTTTGGGCATGATTAAAATTTCTCAAGAAATGTATTAATCAGATTATGATTTTGTTTTCTCTAATTATCAAGATAATAGCCAGATAATAAATCATTCTGAAACATTAACTTCTGAAATTTCGATTTAGAAATTACATAAAAGAAAATCCCGGGGTCAACACCCCGGGATCAAAACTTAACCTAACTAAACCAAACTTATGAAAAAAAACAGCAAATTGCTGCGAAGTATCATTAACGGTGTAAACACCTTGTTGTCATCAAAAAATATACATTCAATTTTACAAACATTGTGCCAATATTTTTAATAGCTTAAAATTTTAACGTTGTTTCACATTTACTGTTCAATTAACCAGCCTCTTAAAAATCCTGAAATTTGAATATATTTGCCGCTGATTACAATTTAGAATTAACAGGAACGTAACTGTAATTAAATGAACAACATCCGTAATTTTTGTATTATAGCTCACATCGACCATGGTAAAAGTACTTTGGCCGACCGTCTTCTTGAATATACTAAAACGGTTAATGAAAGAGAAATGCATGACCAGGTTCTGGACAATATGGAACTGGAACAGGAAAGAGGGATTACGATAAAAAGTCATGCAATCCAGATGGATTATGTTCATAATGGGGAACCTTATAAATTAAACCTGATTGACACGCCCGGACATGTTGATTTTTCGTACGAAGTTTCACGATCGATTGCTGCCTGCGAAGGTGCTCTTTTAATAATTGATGCCTCCCAGGGAATTCAGGCTCAAACCATTTCGAATTTATATCTCGCCATTGAAAATGATCTGGAAATTATTCCGATTATGAACAAGATGGACATGGAAAGTGCAATGCCTGAGGTTGTTGAAGAACAAATAATGGACCTTGTCGGATGTAAAAGAAGTGACATTATCCGGGCAAGCGGGAAGACCGGAATGGGAATCGAAGAAATTCTTGATGCCATCATCAACAGGATTCCTCCGCCAAAAGGAGATCCGGATGCTCCGCTTCAGGCTTTAATTTTTGATTCAGTTTTTAACTCTTTCCGAGGAATAATTGCCTATTTCAAAATTCTAAACGGAACTATTGCAAAAAAGGATTTGGTGAAGTTCATGGCCACAAAAAAAGAGTACTTTGCTGAAGAGGTGGGAGTTCTGAAACTGGGCCTGGTCCCTCGCGACTCATTGTCAGCAGGTGACGTGGGATATATCATCTCGGGAATAAAAACTGCCAAAGAGGTAAAAGTGGGCGATACAATCACCCATGTGAAAAACCCGTGCGAAAACCGTATAGAAGGTTTTGAAGAGGTAAAACCCATGGTTTTTGCGGGAATTTACCCGATTGACGCGGATGATTACGAAGATTTACGAAATGCCATGGACAAACTGCAGCTTAACGATGCCTCGCTCACTTTCGAGCCCGAATCGTCAGCTGCACTTGGATTTGGATTCCGTTGTGGCTTCCTTGGACTTCTTCACATGGAAATTATCCAGGAAAGGCTCGAACGCGAGTTTGACATGAATGTAATTACAACAGTCCCCAACGTTTCGTATAAAATTCATCTGACTGACGGGTCAACGCTCGATGTTTATAATCCTTCGGGTATGCCCGTTGCAACAACCATTGAAGAAATAGACGAACCTTACATTAAGGCCAATATTATTACTTCGGCTGAATATATTGGTGCAATTATGACTTTATGTTTGGATAAACGGGGGACCCTGCTCAACCAGAGCTACCTGACAGCAGAACGTGCAGAATTGGTTTTTGACTTGCCGCTGGGCGAAATTGTGTTCGATTTTTACGATAAACTAAAAAGCATTTCGCGGGGTTATGCTTCATTCGATTATCACATGAACGGATACAAACCTGCAAAACTTGCCCGCCTTGATATTCTCTTAAACGGTGAAATGGTGGATGCACTCTCAACATTATTGCACGTAGACAATGCGTACAATTTTGGCCGTAAAATGTGCGAAAAACTGAAAGAACTGATTCCGCGCCAGCAATTCG
>JAJUGS010000090.1 GCA_029265875.1 Prolixibacteraceae bacterium | reverse complement strand
TCCTGAATGTAGGCGAAACTTTCAGGAGGTATCTGTTTAACCAATATGGAAGGTTTGTACGATGAATAATCTCGTGCTTTCTTCAACCCTGCAATTAATTCATCTTTGGTGATTTCTACTAAAGAACAAAATGCGATGGTATCAAAAGGCTCTACTTCACGCGGGGTAACTAAAAGGTCGTATGCCGGTTTGTTATACACCATCAGTTTCCCATTCCGGTCATAAATTAAACCGCGCGCCGGGAATTGCACCATTTCCCTGAGTACATTGTTGGTTGCCGATTCTTTGTATTTTGTGCTGATTACCTGCAAAACAAATATTTTGAGCAGATAGATGATTCCCACACCTAATATGATGGCGAGTATTAAATACTTTCTTTTTGAAAAGGTATCCACTTCTGCAACTGTTATTCTTTAAAAACCAGGAATTGACTCAAAACTATTACAAGCGATGAAAACAATGAGCTTAAAATAATGCGGTAAAAAGTAGTGAAGAAATTGGAGAATGTATAAACTTCGAGATAAAAAAGAATGAAATGATGGATAAAAACCATCATCAAAACATACGTGATAAACCACCCCGGATTACTATGGTTTAACCCCGGATAATCGCCCCTGTCGTCTTCGCGGTTTGAAATAAGCCTTAAAATTGCCGGCCTGATAAATGCAACAAAAACAGTGGCTGCACTGTGCACTCCCAGCGTATTTGTAAATATATCAATTACAAAACCCAAAATAAACCCTAAAATAAGAACAGCATATTTGGGGGTATTGGAGGGAAGCAGTAATATAAACAATACATAGATGTAGGGATTAAAGAATCCGCTGAATTGCACCTGGTTCAGAATTAAAACCTGAACCAGTACCAGCGAAACAAACATTACTCCATATTTCACAAAATAATTATTCATCGGTTTTGTTTCGCTCCAGAGTTACTATTTCATTTTTTTTCAGGTTATCGACTATATCAACATATGATAAAGCCCTGAAATTCACTGCAAGTTTAACTTTTATATGATAATAATTATCACCGGGGGGCTGTTCCACCGAATCAACGGTGCCAATCATTACGCCTTCAGGGAAAACAGAGGAGTAACTGCTTGTAACAACCGTATCACCGGGTGCTACCGGTACATGAAACGGAATCCCGTTCAAATTGGCAAATTCTGCACTTTCGCCGTCCCACGATAGCGGCCCGAATGTACCATTACTTTTAAGTTTTGCAGAGGCTCCCCACTTTTTGTTCAAAACAGAAAAACCCAATGAATACGATTCGGAAACATGCGTGATAACCCCAACAATACCTTCTGAACAAACAATTCCCTGATCGGCCTTAACGCCATGTTTGCGGCCTTTGTTCAGCGTAATATAATTGTATGGCTTATCAACCGAGTTATTAATTACCCGGGCCGAAATAAACCGGTAAACCGAATCTGTTATCTCGGCTTTGCTGGTTACTGAGTACGGCGTAATTTTTATGTACGGAAGATCGCTGATCAGCGATTTTAAATAGGCATTTTCGCGGGCAAGCCGTTCGTTAACCGAAGCCAGCCTGAAATAATTTTCAACAGCACTGAAAGTATTATAAATGGACGCGGTTATCCGGTTTGAAGAATTCAGATAACGCGCTTTCTGGTAACTGTTAAAGTTATAAACCATTACCAGTGAAAGAATTTCCAGCAGCAAAAAAAGGAAAAACGAATGATATTTTGCCAAAAACCGGAAAAGCGCTTTCATTGATTTATTTAAAAGAAAAATTCCTGACCTATTTGATCAGGAATGAGAATTTATCGACATTCTTTAATGCAATTCCTGTTCCGCGCACCACCGCCCTGAGCGGGTCTTCCGCAATGTGAAAAGTGATCCCGATTTTATCGGTCAACCTTTTATCAAGACCTTTCAACAAGGCACCGCCACCTGCCAGCCAGATTCCTTTGTTTACAATATCGGCATACAATTCAGGCGGTGTCTGTTCCAACGCACTCAAAACAGCCGTTTCAATTTTCGATATCGACTTTTCGAGGCAGTGTGCAATTTCCTGGTACGAAACCGGCACTTCGATTGGTAGTGCGGTCATCTGGTTGGGCCCCTGAACAACATAATCCGGTGGCGGATCTTTCAGTTGCGAAAGTGCCGAACCAACATGTATTTTAATTTCTTCCGCAGTACGTTCACCAATCTTAATATTGTGCTGATGCCGCATATATTCCATAATATCAGCAGTCAGGTCATCGCCGGCAATGCGGATTGACTTGTTGGTTACAATACCACCGAGCGAAATTACGGCAATCTCCGTGGTACCACCCCCAATATCCACCACCATGTTCCCTTCAGGTGCTTCCACATCGAGACCGATTCCAATGGCTGCCGCCATGGGTTCGTAAATCATATAAACCTCGCGTCCGCCGGCATGTTCCGACGAGTCGCGTACAGCACGCACCTCAACCTCTGTACTCCCCGAAGGAATGCAAACCACCATTTTCAACGCCGGTGAAAACAAACGGGGTTTCGGGTTAATCATCTTAATCATCCCCCTGATCATTTGTTCAGCTGCGTTAAAATCGGCAATCACACCATCGCGCAACGGACGGATTGTTTTCAGGTTGGCATGTGTTTTCCCCTGCATCTGCCTGGCTTTCTCCCCTATTGCCACCATTTTTTCGGTTTTCATATCGATGGCAACAATCGAAGGTTCGTCAACAACAATCTTATCGTTGTGAATAATGATGGTGTTGGCCGTTCCAAGGTCAATGGCAATTTCCTGCGTTAAAAATGAAAATAGTCCCATTTTAATTTCTGATTATCTGATCTTTAAAAGATTCTCTTATTAATGTTTAAAATGTCTTCTCCCGGTGAAAGCCATTGCAATCCCAAATTCATTGCAGGCTTCAATCACTTCGTTGTCACGAATACTGCCACCGGGTTCAACAATATATTTTACTCCGTATTCGTTGGCAGCTTCAATACTGTCGCGGAACGGGAAAAATGCATCTGAAATTAATACCGAATTGCCAATCTCCAAACCTTTTTTCATGCTGAAACGCGGCATTGTTAACTGGCGGAGACTGTCGAGCCGGTTGGGCTGCCCCATGCCTGCGCCGGTCAGCCAGAACGATCCGTTTTCATTTTCGGTAACAATGGCAATGGCATTACTTTTCAGATGTTTACATGCTGCAATTCCAAATTTGGCAAGGTTTATTTTGGAAGGTTCAAAAACTCTTTTTGTAACGGGTTCAAGTTGAAGGTCCATTCCTTCGTCTTCATCCTGCACCAGCATACCCCCGCTGATCGACCGATACAATTTTTCACCGGTAATTTCACTTTTTACAGGGATTTCGAGCAACCTGAGGTTCTTTTTACTACTGAAAACCTCGAGCGCTTCGGCTGTAAATTCAGGTGCAATAATAATTTCGACAAACTTGCTGCCGAACCAGGTAGCAACTTCTTTTGTAACCGTATCAGTAAAACAAATAATACTGCCAAATGCACTGATCGGATCACCTTCCCAGGCAAGCTCAAGCGATTCAAGAATATTTCCGGTAACCGCCAAACCACATGGATTTAAATGCTTTATTACAGAAACAGCAACTTTTCCAGGTATATGACTTACTGCATGGTAAGCGTCGCTGGCCGATTTCCAGGCTGCATCGGCATCGAGCATGTTGTTATACGAGAGCGCTTTACCCTGAATAACCCGCGCGTTGGCCAGTGAAATTTCCTGTGGCGAATTTTTAAATTTAAAGAAGGTAGCCTTCTGGTGCGGATTTTCACCATATCTCAGAACTTCGCCGTTGTTCAGACTGATGCGCTCTGTGCTGTCGTCGGTTCCACCGTTGAAATAATTAAAAATGGCAGCATCGTAATGAGAAGAGACTGAAAAGGCTCTTTGCGCAAACCACCTGCGATCTTCCAAAGAAAAAACGCCGCTGTTTTCTTCCAGCTTTTCAAGAAGCGGAATATATTCTGCCTGCGAAGGAACTATCACAACATCTTTAAAATTTTTAGCTGCTGCCCTGATGAGCGAAATTCCACCAATATCAATCTTTTCAATGATTTCCTGTTCTTCGGCTCCCGAAGCCACTGTTTTTTCAAAAGGGTAAAGATCAACAATAACAAGGTCAATTTCAGGAATTTCGTATTCAGCTAACTGGCTGATATCGCCCTGATTATCGCGGCGGGAAAGAATGCCGCCAAATACCTTGGGATGCAGGGTTTTCACCCTTCCACCCAAAATTGAAGGATAACCGGTAAGGCTCTCAACTGAAGCAACAGGTACACCCAGCGATTCGATAAAACTTTTGGTCCCGCCTGTACTTAAAATTTTCACATTCAGCCCATTCAGTTTCAAAATTATCCTGTCGAGGTTTTCTTTATGAAACACTGAAACAAGAGCTGTCTTAATTTTTTTATTATCAGCCATTTATTCCCCTTTTCGATTTTGCCTGCAAAGATATAAAAATCAGGTTACTTTTTGGAACAAATTTGTGCCCTGCAAAAAATTCTTTAACATTTAAAAAATCGCTTTTTGCGTGTAATCATTTTTAAAATGCAACACTAATAGATTAAAAATTTCACCGTTTATTTTAAAAACTTAGTTTTGTAACGTTTAGTATTCATCAAGCAAAAAAGGTCCATGTTGTTAACCAGGTTAATTATCGAAAGTTTCACCTTCGCCTTTAATTCACTAAAAGTGAATAAACTGAGAACGATTTTGTCGTTACTGGGAATCACCATCGGAATTTTTGCGATTATTTCAGTTTTTACGGTTATTGATTCGCTTGAAAGGTACATCCGCGACAGCCTTAACAGCCTTGGGAACAACATGGTTTACATTCAAAAGTGGCCCTGGATGCCCCCCGAAGGCGAATCGGAGTATCAGTGGTGGCGTTACCTGAACCGTCCGGTTCCGGAATTGGAGGAAGCCGAAGAATTGTTGAAAAGAGGAAAAACAATAGAAGATGTGGCCTATTTATTTGGTTTTTCGCGGACAGTCCAGGCAGGAAGCGACCAAATGAACAATGTAAATATTTATGCCACCAATTACGGGTTATTGAATGTTTGGAACCTGAAAGTGGAAAAGGGCAGGTATTTCACCGAAAACGAAATGAGAAACGGAACGCCTGTGGCAGTTATCGGTTCCGAAATTGCCGACAAATTGTTTTCGGGCATCGATCCCATCAACCAAACCATAAAAATTCAGGGAACAAAATTCCGGGTTATCGGGGTTTACGAAAAAATGGGGAGAGATGAATTTGGAACTTCGATGGATAAAAACGTTCATATTTCGGTTACCAAATCATTTTACATGATTGATGTGAGAGACCGTGACCGTGGCCAGACAATATGTGTGAAGGCTAAACCGAATGTGGACACCGATAAATTTGTTGCTGAACTGGAGGGAATTATGCGTAACCTCCGGCAACTGAAACCCATGGAGGAAAATGATTTTGCGCTGAATGAAGTCAGCCTTGTTTCAAATCAGTTCGACCAGTTTTTTGTGGCATTTAACTTTGCAGGCTGGATTATTGGCGGGTTTTCCATTCTGGTAGGCGGTTTTGGCATTGCCAACATCATGTTTGTTTCGGTGAAAGAACGGACGAAAATCATTGGTATCCAGAAATCGCTGGGAGCAAAAAGATACTTTATACTTCTTCAATTCATTTTCGAAGCAATTGTGCTTTCTGTAATCGGCGGAATTATTGGACTTTTGCTGGTATTTATCGGAACAATTATCATTCGTTATGCAAGCGAGTTCACCATTATTTTAACCGTTGGGAACATTATCACCGGATTGATGATTTCGAGTGTAATCGGGTTTATTGCCGGGTTGCTGCCGGCCCGATCGGCTTCCAGGCTTGATCCGGTTGTTGCCATGAATTCGGTTTAGTGAAATCACTGGTTTCCACACCCTTCAATTCTCCCCTTAAATAAAATTGAAAAACATTTTTGCTATCAGGAGGTAAATAGATAAACCAAGAATATCATTCATAGTGGTGATAAACGGCCCTGTTGCAAGCGCCGGGTCGATATTTATTTTATTCAGCAACAAGGGAATAACAGTTCCAAAAAAAGAAGCAAAAATGATTACAATAAACAGGGCAATCGAAACGGTAAAAGTAAGGTTCAGGTTACCTGACGAAAAGAAATTGTAAGTAAAAATTAACACGGCAAAAATTGAGGCTGTCATCATGGCAACCATTAATTCTTTGAGCAAATGTTTGCCGGTTTTTTCAAATTCATTTGCACCGCTCGCAATACTTTGCACAACAATTGCCGACGACTGGACTCCCACATTTCCGGCTGTTGCACCAATTAACGGGATAAAAAATGCCAGTTCGGTAGCCTGGCTGATTTGTGTTCCGTGAGAACCCAAAACAAGCGACCCCAGCACTCCCCCAAACAATCCGATCAGCAGCCAGGGCAAACGTGCCCTGATTAACGTGATTACTTTATCACCCGGTTCAACGTCGCCGGTCAAACCCGAAACCAACTGGTAGTCTTTTTCAGCTTCTTCACGCACAAACCCGATAACATCGTCGAATGTGATCCTCCCTTTTAGCCGCCCGATACCATCCACGACCGGGATGGCAACAAGGTCGTATTTATCCATTATCTCGGCCACTTCTTCGGCACGGGTGTCAGTGTTTACCACTTTAATATCGTTGTTGTAAATATTTTTGATGACTGTACTTGTCGGGTTCAGGATAAGTTTTTTCAGCGAAAGCACACCTTTCAGTTTCTCCTGGTCGTCGATAACATACACGTAATAAATCTCGTCAACTTCCTCGGCTTGCTTGCTGATTTCCTTGAGACAATGTGCCACCGTCCAGTTTTCATTAACTGTTACCAGCTCTTTTGCCATGATACCCCCGGCAGTGTCTTCTTCATATTCCAGCAAATCAACAATATCGCCGGCCTGCTCAAAGTCTTCAATTTCATTTAAAACCTCAATCTGTCTTTGTTCATCCAGGTCGGCCACCACGTCGGCAGCGTCGTCGGAATCCATGAATTCAATAAACTTGCTGGCAATAAATTCAGGCGGCAATGCTTTCAGAAACCTTTTTCTGTCGGCTTCCGGAATTTCGACCAGCACATCCGACGCCTGTTCGCCGTCGAGCAGCATAAAAACAAACTTCGCTTCTTCTGTGGTCAGGTCTTCCATCAGCTCGGCAATATCGGCCGGGTGGAGCTGGTCGAGCAATCTGCTGATTTCAACTGTGTTTTCTTCCTCAATCAGCTTTCTCAACTGTTCTATGTCGGTAATGAGATCGAATGGCATAGTTTTAATTTTTAATGAGGTTTTCTATCAGTTGTGTTATCTCGATAAAATCGCTTACAGAGAGCTGTTCAGGTCGTTTCCCGGCAAACTTTTCAGGCACCTCTTCGCAAATTTCCCGGAGTGAATTCCGTAACATTTTCCTGCGTTGGTTAAATGCTGCTTTCACCACGCTGGTAAAAAGCTTTTCGTCGCACGGAAGCAATTCAACATTGTTTCTTTTCAGCCTGATAACTGCCGATTTTACTTTTGGCGGCGGCAAAAACACATGCTCGCTGACGGTAAATAAATATTCAATATCGTAAAATGCCTGCAGCAGAACACTCAAAATGCCATAACTTTTATTCCCGTGTTTAGAGGCAATCCGTTCGGCCACTTCTTTTTGCACCATTCCCACCACTTCGGGGACACGGTTCCTGACAGCAAGAATTCTGAAAAAAATCTGGGAAGAAATATTGTACGGAAAGTTACCGATGATATTGAATTTTCCTGAAAACCTGTTTTCGATGCCGGCTTTCAGAAAATCCTCTTCATAAATATTACTGAGTTGCGGAAAATGTTGTTTCAGGTATGCAACCGATTCGCGGTCGATTTCAATAACATGCAGGTTAATTTCATTTCGCTGCAGCAGGTATTGCGTAAGAACTCCCATTCCGGGGCCGATTTCCAAAACATCAGGAATTTCGTTCCCCAGACTGTCAACAATCTTACGTGCAATATTCTGGTCGGTAAGAAAATGCTGACCCAGGTTCTTTTTGGGTCTTACCACGCTCATAACTTTCTGCTTCGTCCATTAATGCTGAAACCTTTATTTTTACTGATTAAATTACCAAAACTAATTTATACTTTTGCTGCATATGAGCCGGTTTTCCGGTTTTGTTTTGCTGCCCGAAATTACGAAAAAAACGGAGACGGCTGACAATGCTACAATTCATTAAAAAATATTCAGTTTGAAAAACACAATTATTAAAATTCTGAAGTTCCTGGTATTTTTTACCCTTGGCATTTTTATTTTCTGGCTGATTTATAAAGACCAGGATATTGAACGCATTAAAACCGTTTTAACCAACGAGGTCAATTATTTTTGGGTATTTATTTCGCTTGTTGTCGGGCTGGTCAGTCATATCAGCCGGACACTCAGGTGGGGACTGATGATTGAGCCGGTGAGCCACAAACCCAGAGTTGTCAATACTTTTCTGGCGGTAATGATCGGGTATTTAATGAATCTTGCACTTCCGAGAATGGGCGAAGTTTCGCGATGTGGCGTGCTCGCCCGCTACGAAAAAATTTCGTTTTCCAAACTTTTCGGCACCGTTGTGGCAGAGCGGCTGATTGATATGATCTCACTGCTGATTCTGCTGGCAATCGTTATATTCTCGCAATTCGGGCAGATGCTGAGTTTTCTTGCACGGAACCCTGAAATCAAGGAAAAAATAACCGGGATTCTCTTCTCACCGGTTCTGATTGGCGGTTTTATCATCCTTGTTTTCTTAATCATTTTATTCAGGAAAAAAATTACGCAAACAGTAATTTATAAGAAATTAAGCGGGATTCTTATCAATTTCAAAGAAGGTTTTATTTCAATCCGCTCCATTAAAAAGAAAGGCTGGTTCTGGTTTCATTCCGCATTTATCTGGTTTTGTTATTACCTGATGTTGTATGCCATTTTCTTTGCCTTCGGTTTTACAAGCCATCTGGGCCCTATTGCCGGGCTCACCACTTTTGTACTGGCAAGTTTTGGCATGGTGGCACCGGTGCAGGGTGGGATGGGTGCCTGGCATTTTATGGCCATCGAAGGACTTTTACTTTATGGAATTCCAAAAGAAAACGGGATCATTTTTGCTTTCGTGGCACACTCTTCCATGACCTTGATGATCATTGCGATTGGGTTACTTTCGTTCCTGGTACTGCCGTTTATAAACCGGCGAAATGATGTTGAACCCGAGAAATTCTGACCGGACCTTTTATCAAAACGCACTGATTGTAAAATGAATACCGAGTTTTTTATCGCGAAAAGGCTTTTCTTTGAAAAAGAACAACGAAAAATGCTTTCGGGCAGAATCATCCGGATTGCCCTTTTTGGTGTGGCTTTGGGAATTGCCGTGATGATAATTTCGGTGGCCGTCATAACCGGTTTTAAATCGGAAATCAGGAACAAAGTTACCGGGTTTGGTGCCCACATTCAAATACTGAATTACAACGCACGCAATTCGTTCGAAATACCGCCGGTTTCGGTTAATCAGCCGTTTCTGAAGCAACTGCATGAAATTCAGGAAATAAAATCGATAAACGTTTTTGGCACAAAACCCGGCATTATTAAAACCGAAGAAACCACGCAGGGCATTGTTTTGAAAGGAGTTGACAAAAATTACGACTGGACATTTTTCAGCAAAAACCTGGTTGACGGCAGCATTCCGGCATTCAACGACACGGCCAGAAGCAACCAGTTTTTAATATCTGAAAACCTTTCAAAAGCACTGAAACTGAAAACCGGCGACCTGGCTGTGCTTTATTTTATTAACGAAAGAGAGTCGAACCCAAGAATGTTGCAACTCCGAGTTTCGGGCATTTTCAGAACCAACCTCGAAGAATTTGACAATCTGTTTGTAATGGGCGATTTAAAACAGGTTCAGCGGCTGAACGACTGGCAACCTGAACAGGTGGGAGGATTTGAACTGGTGATCAATGATTTCCACAAAATTGATCAGGTGGAACGCGAAGTCAGAAACCTGGTGATAAACTATTCTGAAAACGACCCGGATATTTTGCAAACCGAAACCATCACATCGAAATACAGGGCAATTTTCGACTGGCTTTCGGTGACCGACACCAATGTTTGGGTCATTCTTTCGCTGATTACCATTGTGGCTGGTTTTAATATGATTTCGGCACTGCTTGTGCTTATGCTCGAACGAATTGAAATGATTGGACTTTTAAAAGCGATGGGAAGCCAGGGTAAAAGTATCAGGAAAATATTTCTGTATTTGTCGGTGCTGATTACCGGAAAAGGGATGTTGTGGGGAAATGTGGCCGGAATTTCACTGATCCTGATCCAGAAATATTTTCATGTTCTGAAATTAAACCCCGAAACGTATTATGTCGATGTGGTACCGGTTAATTTTCCGCTAATGTTTTTTGTATTGCTAAATGTTGCAAGCATCACTTTAACCACGCTCATGCTTGTAATCCCAAGCTTATTTATCAGCAAAATTTCGCCCGAAAAAACGATTCGTTTTGAATAGTTTGCCGCAATTTGATGCTTTAATTTTTCATTCGTTATTTTTGCCCCATGAAAATTCTGCCATCAGAAATAAAAAAGATGCTTGAGCAAACATTGCCGGGAGAAATTTCTCACCTGAAAATGCTTCCCGCCAACCGACGGTTAAACGTTGGCGATGAGGATATTCCGGGCATGAAACATAGCAGTGTTTTGCTTTTGCTTTCTGAAATCGACGATGAATTAACCGTTTTACTGATCAGGCGACCTTCGTCGATGAAAGATCATGCTGGCCAGATTGCGCTGCCAGGTGGCAAAATGGAAAACAATGAAAGTGCGGCAGAAACAGCTTTGCGCGAAACCTGGGAAGAAACCGGTATTTCGCCGGAAAAGATAGAAATTCTGGGCCGGTTGTCGGATTTGTATGTGCAGGTTAGCAAATTTATGATTCACCCGGTTGTTGGGTGGACTGAGAATTTTGATGGTTTGCACATTAACCACCACGAAGTTGAGAAGGTGGTGTTTTTCCCGATAAAATTAATAACCGACAAGATTGAAGAAACTGAAATTCAAACCTTAACCGGGATACTGAAAGTACCATGTATAAAGTTTGATGGTGAGATAATATGGGGCGCCACTTCGATGATATTGACCGAATTCGTTGATTCGTTAAGAGGGTACAGGGTTATTCAGCAATAATATTCCGGTAATTATTATACAGCGAAACCACGTTGTCCACAAATTGGGTGGCATCGGTTCCCCGGCAATAGCCCCAGCGAACCACGGGATCTTTAAAGTATTTCTCTTCAGCTTTGTTCTCCAGGAAATCCTTAACATTGTTATTCCAAAGTTTTGGATTCTTCCCGTATTTTTCGGCCAATTGCTGGGCGTCTTTCACATGTCCCAAACCAACATTGTAAGCAGCCAGAACAAATTTCACGCGCTCCGATGAATCGGGAATACTTTCAATAAACTGGTTGTTTAACGAATTCAGCAACATGATGCCTCCGGTAATATTTTGCTTTGGAATTGTAATATTGGTAATTCCGAAAGCCTCGGCGGTTGATGGCATTAATTGCATCAACCCGTAAGCCCCGGTCCAGGCTGCGGCATTTTCGTTAAACCTTGATTCATGATAAATCATGGCCGCAATCAAACGCCAGTCCCACCCGAATTTCTTCGATACTTCTTTTATTGTGGCATCAAATTTCGATATCCGGCCACCGGTCAGACTATGAAAATCACTTTCTTTCCGCTCCAAAGCACGCGGGCTTTCAAAGTATTTATAATAAAGATGGTCGAATTTTCTTGTACTTTTGAACGCAATAAGCCAACTGTCGATGCTGCTTTTCAGATCAACAGCTCCTTTTCTTACCGCCCAGGCAATATTCTGCTCTAAACTCACTGGAACAGAAATATCGATTAGCGGATAATAATATTTGTTTACAAAACCAATATTTTCATCGCAAACCGTGTATTCTATTTCACCTTTTGCAACTCTTGCAATCAGGTCCTCAGCCCCTAAAAGTGAATCGGTTTCTATCCTGATTGCTCCGCCTATTTCCTCGGCAAGATTCACAAGTCGCTTTTGATGCGCTGAATTTTTCTGAATAGTTACTCTTTTCCCCACCAACTGAAGTGCAGATGTTACATAATTTGAGTCATTTACAGATTTTCGTTCTTTCTGAACAAGGACCTGCTTTGTCTGGTAAATTGGTTCTGTAAAATCAACTTCTTCACGTCTGTCGATTGTTATGGTAACGTTTCGGGCAATTACATCAAATCGTCCTGTTTTCAGCCCTTCAAAGGCATCATTCAGATTATTGCTGACGACGATTTCGAGGTCCACCCCAATTTCTTTGCAATAAGCCTGTAGCAGTTCATACTCAAAGCCCATTGGTTTTCCCCTGTATATAAAATAATTGGTGGAATTATAATCAACCGCCGCTTTCAAAACGCCTTTGTCCTGAATTCTTTTTAAATCATCGGCAAAACCTTTGGCTTGTTCTTTTTTTCTGTTATTAATCTCCTGAATTTCTTTCCAGACAAGTAATGCAACAATAACCAACAGAATAAAAATAAAGACTACCGATAACTTTTTATATGTTTTAACCAACTTCATTAATCGTAAAACAGCCACGACAGTCCGAACCTGAAAGTCGAACGTGGCATCGGGTAACCGGGAGAAGTAAAATATTCCCCGTCGAGAAAATTTGTGCCAATGTTGGTGAGTTTGAAAAATGCCCGCGTGCGCTTCAGGCGCAGATTCGCATAAATATCAATATATGGGTAATTCCCATATTTTTTTTCACTCTGAAGATAAAACAATCCGGTGGATGGAGAATAGGCATCGGCATAATATTTTGTATTATAGCGTGTATCGGCCCCGATTTGTGTAAACAAAACCTTCGAAATCACGAATTTGTAGTAGGCCGAAACAAAAGCCGAAAAATCGGGGAGATGGATATAATTTTCATCGGATACCTGTTGCCAAAGTGCCCTGATATGAAAATGGAAATTTTTCAATGCAAAATCTTTGTCGGCTAATGCTGAAAGCACCAATAATTCCTTTCCGGTTTGTTCAGGAATTCCTTCCCGGTTATTAAATATATAGTTGTTAATCAGCGCATAATTGGCCGAAAGTTTCAGTTTGTGGGTTTGTGAAATAATACTCCCATTCACATTCATTCGCTGCTGCATCTTAAAATTGTTGCTCCACCGATAATGGTTTGAGTAGAACTTGTTCTGGAAATAATCAGCCGCTGTATTGCTTATGTTTCCCGAGATTACCAAAGCAGCCGTAGAATCGTTGACTACTCTGAATGGTTTTGTGATAACTCCCCTTAAATCCGTTTCTCCGGCTTTTGCACCGGCAAAAACAATTTTTCCATCAAATTTCCAGTTCCAAAAACTGCCGGTTTCCCTGAATATTCCTCCTCCTGCATAAACATTGGTATAATTATTCACATCACTGGTAATAATTGTGGTGTCAGCACCGGGTGATAACGTTTTGTCGAGATCAAATCCGATATAAGCTCTTTTCCCAAAACTGTATTTCCGTTGTGAGTTTTCGTATTGTTTCAGTTGAAATACATTGCTGAGCCTGTTAAATCTTATCGAATCTTTTATATAGTTGTCTCCAAAATATGTGTTTTCAAAGAAAGTATTCCCAGCATCTTCTTCATCAATAAACTCTTGCCGGTGCCGCTCGTATTGCGAGTTAAACACAATTCCAAGAATAGGGCGGAAAAGTGTTGGAACAGAGTCTTTCTCCGTTCTAATCATTTTACCAAACCGATATTCTCCATTCACAAAATAATAAGTACTCTTAAACAGTGATTTGCTTGCACTCAGATTAACATTCAGTAATTCCGCATCGGCACCGTTAAAAATATCTTTTTCATTGGTAAGTCCGCCATTTTCACTGTTCCTGGCGCTATTAGCGATAAATCCTGAATAAAGGTGAAGGTTTTGCCTTGTATAACTTGAATAAAGTGTGATGAAATTATTCTTTGAATCCTGCTTTAAGTATTGCCCTGCAGATTTTGCCAAATTAATCCTGAAAGTGAAGTTCAGATATGGATTTACATTTTGTGAATGAAAAACGTTAAATCTGGTTTCATTTTTACTTACCCGCTTTTCGCTCTGGCTGAAATCGAGACGTGAATAAGGTGTATGGGTATTGTAATATTGAAGTTTGGCCGGTGTCAACATATAGAACTCCCTCGATTGGGAGAATAAAAAACCGACATCATGATTTCGGTTGAAAAAATCATTATCTATGGCTGGCAATCCGTAATTCCCCAAATATGAGGCCGTTAATGAATTCACAAATACGGGGTGATAATTCTGAAAATTATCAACCGCAGTGTCAAGTGCAATCGAATCCTGAAATGTACCATACGTGGATATTTTCCATGAACCCACTTGGGGATTGACAATCTTCATTTCCGACTTTTCGTCATTTGCATCGTCTTTATCCACATCAAATTCTTCAAATATCTGTGCATTTATCAGGTTTGGAGCAACAATCAACACGAAGAATAAGAAAAAAAACAACTTTATATTAAAACTCATTTCTTTAAATTTATTTCTATAGAAACTTTCTGCCTATAATCGTACATAAACAGTACTATGCAAAGCTAAAAAAAAGCAAAAGAGCCCTTTCTTAACCCATTTAAATTATGCCGAAGTTTTGGGGATTTTTAAGTTAAATTTTCCTGTTGATTTTAAAAAACGAAGGGCCCGTGCTCAGAAGAACACGGGCCCGGGTAAGTTGGCAGCGACCTACTCTCCCACTGTTACGCAGTACCATCGGCGCGGGCGGGCTTAACTTCTCTGTTCGGAATGGGAAGAGGTGGTGCCCCGCCGCTATAGCCACCTAAAATCTTTAATGGCTCTTAATTAACCACTCTAATATCTTAAGGCTGTTGGGAAAAATACAATAACTCGGTAAAAACTTCTTTTGTCTCGCTTCTCTACAAGGATTCCCCCTGTATTCTCTGAAAGTCTTCGGGCAATTAGTACTGCTCGGCTACGGACGTTACCGCCCCTGCACCTGCAGCCTATCAACGTAGTAGTCTCCTACGGCCCTTAATGGAGATCTCATCTTGAGGTGAGCTTCGCGCTTAGATGCTTTCAGCGCTTATCTCATCCCGACATAGCTACCCAGCAATGCAGCTGGCGCCACAACTGGTACACTAGCGGTCAGTTCAACGCGGTCCTCTCGTACTAACGTCAAGACCTCTCAAATCTCCTGCGCCCACAACAGATAGGGACCGAACTGTCTCACGACGTTCTGAACCCAG
>JAJUGS010000400.1 GCA_029265875.1 Prolixibacteraceae bacterium | reverse complement strand
CAGCCACCGAATGGGATTGGAAACCCATTTACACCTACACCAGCGACAGCGAAATGGAGCCTTCCATCGGCCTCGAAAATTATCCGTCGTTCCGCGGAACCAACGAACACGAAGGACTTGCCAAGGCGGATATCGACGGCGATGGTTTGCTCGATATAGTAGGTGGCGGACGCTGGTTTAAGTACCTCGGTGGAAGGAAGTTTGAACCCAACATGATTGAAGCCGGATACATTTTCACCCGTTGTGCCGCCGGTCAGCTTATCGAAGGTGGTCGCCCCGAAATTATCATGTCGGCAGGCGATGGTTACGGTCCGATGAACCTCTACCAATGGGTGGAGAAATACGACGACTGGAACAAGAAGTGGACGGGCACGGGAACCTGGGTTGCAACACCCATCATCGAAACGCTGTACGACGGGCATTCCATCGATATTATTGATTTTAACGATGATGGGCATCTTGATATTTTTTCAGCAGAAATGAAGCTCAACGCCAACAATCCCGGCGCCATCCGCATTTTGCTGGGCGACGGAAAAGGCCATTTCAAAACCCACATTGTTCACGAAAACATCGGTTGCCACGAAGGAAAAATCATCGACCTCGATGGCGACGGCGACTACGACATTGTGTCGAAACCTTACAACTGGGATGCGCCCAGACTGGATGTGTTTATGAATGAAACGAAAAAATGAATACTGATGTCATTGGGGTTTTAACTGAAACCGACCGACTGCGAAAATACTGGAGCGACCTGAAAGCAAAGCTGCAAAAGGAAGGAAATGAACTGTCCGAAAAAATCGGACAACTGAAACTTAAATTCTCAAACCTCTATGGCTCTCTGTGTCTTCTCCGTGGTTCTCTGTGTTACAATTTATTATACAGAGTTGCAAAGAGGAAAAACACAAAGTTTCATGGAGAAAGCAGTTGTTATATCTACTTATGAAAAAACAAACGACCAAAAGCAATGAAAAATAACTTCTTTTTAACCATCCTCCTTTTTGCCACCTATTTCACGTTTGGCCAGCAAACCGGTTTTAGAAACGGTCACCCCGATGAACACCTGCCGGGTTACATTCAGAAAGTTTGTGGTTTTGGCGAACGCCCCGATTGGTCGCACGATGGAAAAAAGATTCTCTTCGTGGAAAAACCCATGGGCGAAGTGTACGAATTGGATATAGCTACCGGCAAAATTGTTCCAAAAACCCGGCACTTTCTTCATTATGGATTCACACGGGCATTGTACATGGTCAATGGCGATATTTTGCTTTCGGGACCCATCCAGCCCTTCGATGCAAAAGACCTGAAAAGCCGCGATATTGCCCGCGACCAATGCTGGCTTTCGGTGTTGGATAAAAGTGGTACAAAGCCGCCTGTACCTTTAAATACGATGTGCGCCGAAGGCCCTGCTTTGGCCAGAAATTCCCTCAAAGTTGCCTACACCCACCGCGACAGGCAAAAACCGGAACTTGGTAAAAACAGCGCGGTTTTGTTGGTGGCCGACATTGTTTATCATGACGGAATTCCAAAACTTGAAAACGAAAAAGTAGTTTTCAAGTCAAGCCAATTGCCTTTTACGCTGGGAAGTTCGAGTTTGGAAGCACAAAATTTAGTGCCTCCCAAAAATGAACTGCTCACTTTTACCGCTTACGAAATCAACAATTCCAACAATACCGATACTTACATCCTGAACATCGAAACAGGTGAATATAAGGCGTTAACCAATTCTCCCAATTTTTACGACGAAGCGGAGGGTATTTTTCCCGACGGCAAATATATCTGTGTTGAACATGGCGAAAGCACGCAATCGGCCTGGCCGCTGATTGATTTGTACAAATTGAAAACCGATGGTTCGGGGCAAATGCAGCGACTGACCCATTTTACCGATTTCAAAGGATACAAAGCCTCGCAGGGTGTGATTTCCGACAACGGAAAATTCTTGTGTTTTCAAATTGGAAAAAGTGGCGATGAGGCCGGTGTTGGTTACGGTTTCTACATCATGGATTTGGAGAAAGCGGAAAAATTTTTGGAGCCGTTTATTAGTTACGATTTGAAGAAATAAAAAACTCAGTGGTTCTCCGTGTCTCCTCCGTGGTTCTCTGTGATACAATTTATTAAACAGCGTTGT
>JAJUGS010000351.1 GCA_029265875.1 Prolixibacteraceae bacterium | reverse complement strand
TTCATCTGAACAAATTATTGAAGTTTCTGATTAGTTGTCGGTTGTGCTTGTTCTCTTTAATCTGCATTTTCACCCGATGGAACTCACATGTAATTTGTTCATCGTTATTTGTGTCTTTCTGCAAACATGTTCGTTTCATATTACTGTTTTTTAATTTTTAATTTCTCGTTTTTAATTGTCTCCTCAATTATAATTCAGGTTAAACCGGACTCCCAGGTAAACTTTCCGGCCCACCACCGGTCCCCAGATATTGGTGGCATCAAAACCCGGCGACCAGGGATTGCTGGCCCCAAGAACCGGATTGGGTTGTGTGAAATTGGTCAGGTTTTCGGCACCCAGATAGATACTTCCGTATCTGAAATAGCGCGTAACCTGGGCATTCATCACCGTAAAAGGGTCGAAACCGGTATTACCGGGCGTGGCAATATTGTCGGGCAAACGTCCGCCGCCATTGAACTGAACTGTATAATCAAACATCCATTTTTTCAGGTTGGTGTAATAATTCAGGTTGATCAGACCTTTGTAGCGGCTGTTCAGCGGGAACTCTTTCAGTTCGCCGCCAATCGTCTGTTTTGTGTCGTTCCAGCGGTAAGCCAGCAAAACATCCAGTCTTTCAATGGGCTGATAACGAACATCCACCTGCAAGCTGTTGGCAAACGATTTTCCGTCAAGCGCGCTCAGAATGATTTCGTCGGCTGATGTTTCGCGGTCAACCACCAGTTGCGATTGAAAATCGGTCCTGAAATATTCTGCATTAATCTGTAAATCGCGCTCCCATAATTTATAATCCTGAACAAAACTTACCCCGAAATTCCAGGCTTCTTCGAGCATCGATTTGTCAGTAAAATTCAAGGTACGATATCCGGCCAGCAGGTAGTTATTTTCTGCCACCACATTGGCCGAACGATACCCTCTCCCGGCATTTGCCCTGAACGTGTAATGATCATTCAGTTTATACCTGAAGTGCATTCTCGGCGTCACAAAAGTGCCGTAAATATTGTGGAAATCAGCCCTCAACCCTGCCATGAACGTGAGTCTTTCGCTGGGCTTTAAAGTATATTCTGCAAAAACGCCCGGCACACTTTCTTTTCGGTCGAGATTACGGGCGTACAACGTTTCTGTGATATCATCGTGCAGATAACTGAATCCTGTATTCAACGCGTGAACTGAAGCTTCATCAAGATCGCGGGTCAAAATCAGGTTGCCATAAAAACGGGTTTCGCGGGCATCGTAATCTGTAATTCCATAAAACGAATTGGTTTTGTGCCCCGTGAAATTCGAAACCAGCGCCAGCGCCGTACGCTGGTCTTTCGACACGATGCCCGATTTCAGATAACCGGTTACCCTGTTTGTTTTGATGCTGATTCCATACGGATTGTTCACTGAGGGAACCCTGTCGTTTTCAAAACCCATTTGCCCGCCCAGCCGGTCTTCCATCAGCACATTCACACCCACCTGGGTCATAAAACCCTTGTAATTGGTAAATTTCCAGCGATTGGAAACCTGAAACTGTGAATAAAGCGGCTCGTCCATGAAACCATCGCCATTGTCATCGTTTCGCATGGTTTGCCCCGAGGCGTGCACAAGCAAGGCGGTGGATATCATGTCTTTGTACACTTTCAGGTTGGTATTGCCGTTAAACTCCAGCCGGCCATGTGTACTGGTATAACCATTCAGAAAAAGTTTTTCGCCTGAATCGGGTTTTTTGATTTCGGCGTTGATCTGCCCGGCAATCGACTCGTACCCATTTACCACCGACGAAGCGCCTTTTGAAACCTGGATCGATTCCATCCAGGGGCCGGGAATATAATTCAACCCGAAAGTTGTGGCCAGGCCACGAAGGTCGGGAAGGTTTTCCACCTGCAACTGCGAGTAAATCCCATCAAGGCCCAGCAACCTGATTTGTTTTGCCCCGGTCACGGCATCGCTGTAGTTTACGTCAACCGAAGGGTTGGTTTCGAAACTTTCAGCCAGGTTGCAGCAGGCCGCCTTATGTAATTCGGCACTGCCGATTCGTTCCATTTTAATGGTTGACATGGCCGATAGATAGGTTCCACGGTCTTTCTGTACCACGGTAACTTCTTCAATCTCGAGGTTCGGTTCCAAAACCACCTTTAAATTTCCGGGTTTATCAACATGAATTGTTTGCGGATTATATCCCACAAAACTGAAAACCAGCATGTGTTGTTGGCTGCCTTTTCTGATTTCGAATGCACCCTTACTGTCGGAAACAACACCTTGCGTGGTGCCTTCCCAGTAAATATTGACCCCGGGAAGCGGGTTTTCCGAGCCGTTGTCTTTTCCCAGCACAACCCCTTTTACGGTTTGTTGAGCCTGTATGATAACCGGGAAAAGCATCATTAAAAATAAAATCTGTTTTATCATTGCCTAAGATTTTAAAGATTAATAAATAAAACGACAGGCTATAAACTTATGCCTGCAAATTATTAAACCTTAAGCTGTTAACGGGATTTTAAGCTGTTGGATCTGTATGAGAAAATCTTTAGTGGAATATAATAAAGGGGGCGAATCAATATCAAAATTATCGGGTTCGCCGGTTTTTGCCGGTTCAAAAATGCTGAAATTCAAATCCAACCAGGCAACTGACAGCTCAACCGGTTGGGCCTTAACAATCACAACCTCTTCATCAACAAACAGATTTTTCAGTTTGAAGAAGAAAGCTTCCGGCGAATCGCACCCGCAATCGTGCATATGGTTGGAACACTCATGGCATTGGCCGGCCCCGCAAGCCACTTCGTTGTTTTCCGTGTCGTGGGTATGATGATGGTGAATTTTGGTTTCACAGGTTTCGGGTGTAACATAGATACTGACCTCAGTTTTCCCGATGCAGGAACAATGAGATTTATACACCATCACACCGGTTGTGGAAGCGAGGTATATTATCGCGATCAATACAATTCCTATGTTTTTCCAGATTTTCACGTTGCAAATATAACAGATTAAGCGGTTAACCGGTTGTTAATGAAAAGTTAAAAGAAGCACGGCAGGATAATACGGGAGCAGATTCTTTCCGGAAATCGGACTTTAACAGGCTTACATTGCAGAAATCGCGGGCAAGGTTAATTTGTCTTCATCCTTATTATTCTGGAAGTTGGTCTGTGACCGAAAAAAGACGCAGGGATAAACACTCTGCTCGACTAGTCTTAATCCTTAGGTTGGTTTGTGACAAAACTTTCCCAAAGTTTTGAACTTTGGGAAAGTTAGTCGTAATCCAATTAATGCTGGAAGTTGGTCTGTGACAACTCTCTGGGAATTTATGGGAGGATTAATAAAAAGCGTCTTAATCCTTATTATTCTGGAAGTTGGTCTGTGACTAATGGATCCCAGAACTTATGTTCACTTTAG
>JAJUGS010000035.1 GCA_029265875.1 Prolixibacteraceae bacterium | reverse complement strand
TTTTATACAGGTGCCAGCACTGAAAATGGGAAAACCGGGATATTCCTCAATATCCAGAAAAGAATGACCACTATAAAAATAATCCAGGGGGTGAGTTTGTGGTAAAGAATGTTTGGAAGTTTCAGCCCGAATAACTTGTTTATAACCGGGTGCAGGTAATGATACAAAATAAGCAGCGCAGCCGGAAGAAACAGAAAATTGTAACTCACAACATCCATCAACCTCAGGTGTAGCAGACTGTGAATAGCCCTCTGTGAGCCGCACCCCGGACAATAATATCCGGTGATGGAATTAAAAATGCATCTGGGGAAAAGGGTATGTTTTGCAGGATCGAGCACAAAAAAAAGGACTGCCAGCAGTGTTACAACTGTCAGCAGTCCGATATTGAGCACTTTTTTAGTCATTTTTAAACTGTTGGCTCAACCCAATGCAAGGCCGGCCAAAACGCCAAAGATGGAGAGCAATCCCACCACAACTGCAATTAACAACCCGCTTCCGAAAGCAATCCAGGCCCAGAGTTTCGCATTTTTGCTGGCATCCATTGCCCCCTGAATATCGCCGGCTGTCCATTTCGAGTTAACCTGCGCGGCATAAACTATCGAAACAATTCCAAGAATCTGGCAGCAAAAAATGGTGGTCAGAATGGCAAAAACAAGATAGTTGGGCGGAGGTGTCTGTGGTTGTTGAATTTGTTGTTCCATCATCATTTGTTTTAAGGTTTTTGGTTGAAACAAATTTAGCTTTTTGATTGGATAATTTGCAGATATTATTTCTGTTTAGCATAAAATTCTGAAAGTCTGTTTTAATGTATAGATCAGTTTCAATTGTCTGATAAAAACATGTTTTTTAATATTCTTATAAAAGATTGATTGACAACAATATATTCGAACAACAGACGGTATTGAATGTTCGTTAACAACTCATTAACAACTTGTCGTTTAAACCATAAAAAGACTATTTTGTCTTATATTCTGAACATGTTAGAACAGAAAATGAAAATGAGAGATTTTGCAGGAATTATTTTGTCGTTTTTTTTGATTGTAAATGCTCACGTGAAAGCTGTGAATTTGCACGATAATAAAGACAGGGCAGGTGTAATCAGGGGAGTTGTTAAAGATAAAAATTCGGGTGAACTACTGGAATTTGTCAACGTAGCGGTTTATGATATGAATGGTTCTTCGCTCGTTTCGGGCGGAATTACCAACCAAAAAGGAGAATTCGAAATTAGGGGAGTTGCCAATGGTGAGTTTATTGTTGAAGCGAATTTTTTAGGGTATGAAAAAAACAGGGTGAACGGCATTCTTATCAGTAATGAAAACAAATTGGTGAATATTGGCAGTGTTGCATTATCGCCAGCCACTCTGGAAATAAAGGGAGTTGACGTGGTGGCCGATAAAAGCCCGGTGGAATTCAAACTCGATAAAAAAGTGGTGAATGTGAGCCAGGTAATCAGCGCTGCGGGCGGAACTGCGGTGGATGTGCTGGAAAATACACCTTCGGTTCAGGTTGATATTGAAGGGAATGTGACCTTGCGTGGTTCGGGCAATTTTACGGTGTTAATCGATGGCAGGCCAAGTGTTTTGAGCGGAAGCGACGCACTGCGCCAGATTCCGGCTTCGGCACTCGAAAATATCGAAATCATCACCAATCCGTCGGCAAAATACGAACCCGACGGAAGTGCCGGAATCATTAACCTGGTAATGAAAAAGAACTCGATGAATGGTTTCAGTGGGGTTATTAACGGAACTATCGGAACAGGTGACAAATACCGCGGCGATTTTCTGCTGAATTATCGTACTGAAAAGTTCAACTATTTTCTGGGTGCCGACTGGCGCGACGAAACCAACTACGGAAGCATGGCGTCAACCCGCGAAACTTACCTGGGCGACACAACCAATTACATTTCGATTGGCGGCGACAGGAATTTTATACGGGGCGGGCAAAATTTCAAAGGTGGATTTGATTATTATCTTTCCGATAAAACAACTTTTACACTTTCAGGCGAAATCGGAAAATCAAAAAATACCCGTTCGGGCGAGGAGTTGATTCACGAATACACAATTCCGGAATTAACAGATATTTACTCGGTTAACAACGAAGCTTCAGCAAGCGAAAGCGATTTTTACAGTGGCACGCTCAATTTTCAGCATAAATTTAAAAAAGACGGGCACAAAATTGAGGCAAACGCGTTTTATTCGGGCCGGACCGGTTTTGATGGAGATGAAGAAAATGAAATGCTGACGGATGAAAACTATAATCGATCGCAAACTTACCTTGCCAGGGTAAAAACAGACGAAGAGGAAGATGAAAAGGAATTCAGGCTGAAAGCCGATTATACATTGCCATTCAGCGATGTAAGCAAACTGGAGGCAGGTTTTCAGAGCAGATTGGAGAGGGAAGATGAAAGCACATCGTTTAAAGAATTTGATCCCGTTAGCGGGACCTGGATTACCAGCGATTTCTTCTCCAGTTCAATCGACTTTAAAAACGATATTCATGCAGTTTATGCAACCTACTCGAATAAACTGGGTGGTTTACAGTTTATGGGCGGACTGCGGGGAGAGGTCACCGACCGCGAAATTAAATCGTCGGCAAACGATTCTGTGGCAACCTTACAACTTTTCGATTTATTCCCAACCCTGCATTTGTCATACGATATCGGCGAAAAAAATGAAATAATGGCAAGTTACAGCCGGCGCATCAACCGTCCGGGCGGTTGGGATCTGAATCCTGTTCCAACTTATTTCAACCGTTTCACCATTCGCGAAGGCAATCCTGAACTTGAACCTGAATACACTAACTCTTACGATTTGGGTTACATGTTGAAATTCGGGCGCTCTTATTTGTCGCTCGAAGCATTCAGCCGGATTACAAAAAACAAAATCGATCGCCTCGAGTCATTGGGCGACGATGGTATTTTGTATCTGAAATCGGAAAACGTAGGGAAAGACTACTCAACCGGCCTGGAATTGATGGGAAATGTTGAGTTTACAAAATGGCTTACGGTAAACGCCAGTATTTCAGGATTTAATTACAGGATAAAAGGGGAAGCAAACGGTGAGGAATTCGACCGTGAAAGTACCAACTGGAGTGGAAGAATGAATACAACGATTAAATTCTCAGATAATTCGAGAATGCAAATCCAGGGATTTTACCGCGGACCGTCGGTTTCAGCTCAGGGCGAGTCAAAAGCATCGTTTTTTACAACTTTTGCTCTGAAACAGGACTTTCTCAAAAAGAAACTGTCTGCCACGCTCAGTCTGCAGGACCCGTTTGGTACCGCCAAATTTGAACGCGAATCGGTTACAGAAGATTTTAAAAGCTGGTTTGAGTGGAAACGCGAACCCCGTGTGGTTATGCTGACCCTGAGTTATAAACTGAATAACTTTAAAGAAGACCGCCGGAACGGAGGACAGGAAAATGGTGGTGGCGGAATAGACATGGGCGGAGGTGAATTCTGATCAATCGGTTACTTATTATGGATAAAACCAGTATATTTTTACAAATGTTAAAAAATATGTTTTTTGGATGCATTGTTAAACCTGTTGAATAAGGAATAGTCGAATAAAACGTGGTCTAAAAGAGAGCTTTTTTTCCATACATTTTTAGTTTAATAAATGCCACTTTCGGGTGGCATTTTTTTTATTTTACATCTTTTAACTGACTTCTTCGTTAAATAACTGAAAAAACAGTTTGTAAACTGAAAAATCAGTTGCGTGTTTGTTGGTGTCATTTCGATTTGTCATTTCGACGATAGGAGAAATCTGCCTGTTTGAAAAGATTTCTCCTCGTACCTCGTCGAAATGACAGCAAAAAAGTGATGCTTAAATATGAAAATCCAATAGTCTGACAACATGAAAAAACTGACGCGAAAAGAAGAAGAGGTGATGAAAATCCTCTGGAAGCTCGGAAAAGCTTTTGTTAAAGATATTGTTGAAGAGTACGACGACCCGAAGCCTCACTACAACACTGTTTCGTCGCTGGTGCGGTTGCTGCAGGACAAAGGAATTGTGGGCTTCACACAATACGGAAATACCTACGAATATTTTCCGCTGATGACAAAAGAGGAGTCCGCGGAACCTTTATGAAACAGGGAATCAGCGATTATTTCGATAATTCGTACCAGAATGCGGTGGCATTTTTTGTAAAGGAAAAAGGCCTCACTCCGGCAGAGCTCGAAGAACTGGTAAAAATGATAAAAGAGCAGAAATAATGGAAACTTACCTTGTTTATTCAGGGAAATCGGCGAATGCTGCCGCCCATAAAATACTTCAGCAATAAAAAAAGGAGCCTCACAGCTCCTTTTCTTTTTCCCTTATTTTTTTATCTCCTGAATTAAACCAGTTTTGCATCCAGTTCAATGGTTGCGGTACCACCGGCATACAACCTCGAAATCGGGCATTTTACCTTGGCGGCTTCTGCAAGTTCAGCAAATTTTTCCTGCGAAAGTCCGGCACATTTTACAACTGTTGAAAGTTTAATATTGGTAATTGCCGGTCCTCCGTCTAAAGTTCCCAAAGTAACCGCAGCTTCTGTTTCGATGCTTTCAGGATTTAATCCCTCGCCCGAAATCAATGCCGACAAAAACATGGAATAACATCCTGATTGTGCAGCGCCCACCAATTCTTCGGGATTGGTCCCCGGTGCATTTTCAAAACGGGTCGCGAATGTAAACGGGCCACTGTATCCCGTAATACTCATCGTTCCTTTTCCCTCTTTCAGGGTTCCGTTCCAAACCGATTTTACTTTTCTTACTGTCATAATTATAATTTTTTTAGTTTACCTGAATAGTGGCTTCGCCCGGCTGCCAGTCGCAGGGAACAAGCCCACCATTCTGAAACGCATCAAGCAGCCTGATTGTTTCAGCAACATTTCTGCCCACGTTCAGCCCATTCACCGAAACATGCTGAATAACGCCATTCGGATCGATAATATAGGTGGCGCGGTAAGCGATTTTATTTTCTTTTTCAAGAATTCCGAGGTCTTTTGCCAGCGATTTTGAAGTGTCGGCCAACATCGGGAATTTCAGATTTTTAAGGTTCGGGTCGGCATTTCTCCAGGCAAGGTGCACAAACTCCGAGTCGATTGACGCCCCGATCAGGTTGGCATCACGTTTTACAAACTCTTCGTAGTGATTATTAAACGAAGTAATTTCGGTTGGGCAAACAAATGTAAAGTCGAGCGGCCACCAGAAAAACACGGTCCATTTTCCGTTTAATACATCTGAACGGGTGAGCGTTTCAAACTCTTTGCCGGGTTCCAGCGAAACTACTGCTTTCTTTTTAAAATCGGGGAATTTTTTTCCTACTCCTAACATAACTCTTTTTTTTATAACGATTTGTGTAATTCTTTAATTGAAATTGTTTTCGATGGCAAATATATGTTTAATAGCACCACGGGAAAAATTGATTTTCTTGAAGCAGAATAGACAAAACCTATTTTGCATAGGTAAAATTCTGAATTACAGACAGCTCATTTTTACGGTTGTTGAGCAAGGCGTAAAATAAAAAAGATATTCGGGTTTCGGGTTTAAAAACAAACAGGCATCGTTTGTGCGTACTCCGAATATCACTATATTTAGCAACTTAAAAAAATAATACTTTAAAAAGATACCTATTCAATTAAAGCTTTTAATCATTATGGAGAAAAATTCAGAAAAAAATCTGTTTTCCAGGAGGGCTTTTCTGGGAACAACAGCTGTGGCAGCAGCCGGAATTACAATCGTTCCGAGCCATGCAGTTGCCGGATTGGGGCATGTTGCACCAAGTGACAAACTTAACATCGCCGGCGTGGGTGTTGGCGGTATGGGTTTTGCTAACCTGAAAAACCTTGAATCACAAAACATTATCGGACTTTGTGATGTTGACTGGAAATACACTGCCGGAAATGGCGTGTTCGACCGTTACCCGAATGCCAAAAAATACAAAGACTGGCGTAAAATGTATGACGAGCTGGGCAAAAGTATCGACGGAGTGGTTGTTGCCACCGCCGACCATACCCATGCCATTATTGCAGCCACCGCCATCACAATGGGTAAACATGTTTATGTGCAAAAACCATTGACCCACTCTGTTTACGAATCGCGTTTGCTGACCAAACTGGCTGCCAAATACAAAGTGGCAACCCAGATGGGGAACCAGGGATCGTCGGGCGAGGGTGTAAACCTTACCACCGAATGGCTTGCCAATGGCGAAATTGGTGAAGTTACAAAAGTTGAAGCTTTCACCGACCGCCCGATCTGGCCACAAGGACTAAACACACCTGAAAGAGGAGACTGGGTTCCGGAAACATTGGATTGGGATTTATTTGTTGGTCCTGCAAAAATGCGTCCGTACAATCAGGTTTATCATCCTTGGAACTGGCGTGGCTGGTGGGATTACGGAACAGGTGCCCTGGGCGATATGGCTTGCCACATCCTGCACCCTGTTTTTGTTGGTCTTGAATTAGGCTACCCGATTCATGCACAGGGTAACTCAAGCTTATTGCTGAACGATTGTGCCCCGGTTTCGCAGTCGGTAAAACTTACTTTCCCGGCCCGCTTGCCAAAACGTGCCTGGAAAGGTGCTAAAAAAGGTGCTCTGTTGCCACAGGTTGATGTTTATTGGTATGACGGTGGAATTAAACCGATGTTACCCGATAACTGGCCGGCAGGCAAAAACCCGAATGACAGCGGTGGTGGCGTGATTTTCCATGGTACAAAAGACAAACTGATTTGTGGGTGCTATGGTGTAAATCCATGGTTGCTTTCAGGACGTGTACCGGAAGCTCCGAAGTTCCGCAGAAGAATTGAAAAAGCTACCCAGGGTGGACACGAAATGGATTGGGTCCGCGCTTGTAAAGAATCTCCGGAAAACCGTGTTGAAACAGCATCGAACTTCAGCGAAGCCGGACCATTTAACGAAATGGTGGTAATGGGCGTTTTGGCTGTTCGTTTGCAGTCGTTGAACAAAGTACTTGACTGGGATGGCGAAAAAATGGAATTCACCAACTTGTCAGACAGCGAAGAAATCAGGACAGTGATAAAAGATGGCTTTGAAATTCACGATGGTCACCCGTCGTTTAAGAAAACATGGACTGATCCTGTTCCGGCAAAAGCTTTTGCAGCCGAACTGATCAAACATACTTACCGCGAACCCTGGAAATTGCCCGATATGCCGGCATAACCAGGATTGGTTGATTGAAAACGAGGGTGTTCTGCAAAGAGCGCCCTCGCTTGTTTTTGGTTATGCTGAAATAAAACTGAGGCAAGTTAGTTACTGCTTTCGCTGATGAATGCAATAATCTGGCTGTTTAAATTTGTAATAAGTTCTTTATTCCTGTCCACCGCAATTGCCTCGGCTCGTTTGATACCTCCATGATACGTTTTGTTGAAGAATCCCAATCCCGCAAGATATCCGGTGATATAGAACCCGTTATACACCTGGTGTGCAGTGAAAGCAATAATTGAGGCATTAATCAGAAAATTTACAATTCCCTCTCCGGGCATTCCGGCATAAATCTGGCCTGCTCCGGGTATTATGCGCGAAAATAATTCTGCCTTTTTTACCGACCTTATTTTGGGGATATTTTTCCGGTTATACATTTCGTTTATCAAATGTTCCAACTCCGTTTTGCTTTCAGGAGTCAGGTTCTGCATTTGTATAAACGACAACAGACATTGTCTGGCCTCGTTCCATTGATAGTTTTGATTCAGGCAAAATACACGCAGTGGCAGAAAATCGCTCCATGCAACCGAATCAGCATTTAAACGAAAATACTCATCAATCTTCCAGAGCGCTTTCTGGGTTTCGCCATTCAGGTAAAAGCAAAGTGCCTGCTCATAACATACAAACCGGTACAACGAATCATTTTGAGGATTATCAAAATAAATGGTTTGTAACTCTTCCAATGCCCGGTTGTAATTGTTGAGTTTTTTGTAGCAAAGCGCTTTTTTGTATTTGTAAAGATTGACACTGCCGGGTTGTTCTGCCTTAAAAATAAGGTATTCATATTCAATTGAAGCCTCAAAATAGTTCCCCGATAAAAACAAACTATCAGCATTTGCAGCTGCTGTTTTTTTATTCAAAAAAATTCCGCAGAGGAATATGAAGCTGAAAAAGAATTTGATTGTTAAGTTTGTTTTGATATTCATCTTCCATGATTTTTACGGATACAACAGAGCCATAAATATTTGATATATAGTTAGCTGCAAAGATGCCACCAAAAAAAATGGTCTTAAAATTCTGAAGGCCGTTTTTCCGGTAATTTTCCCAGGTGATGAGCCCAAAACCAGTATTTGTAATCAATGATGCAATTCCTTCCCCGGTTTTCCCGGCATAAATTTTCCCTGATCCCGGAATTATTCCCGACATTATTCCTGCAAGTACGGGAGATTTTGGCCGATATTTCACCTGCTCATCACAGATTTTGTTCAGAATGGCGATTTGCTGATTGATCAGCGCAATATCACGGTTTAACGATTCGAGCTGACTTTTTGCATTTGCCCATTTTCCTTGCAGCATGTCGATTCCGCTTAATTCGAAAGTAATTAGAGACAATTCTGGCTCCCCCGAAATTTCTGTTTGTGAAAAAACTTCTTTGGCTTCAGCATAATTCCCGAGGTGGATTTGATTGTACCCGGCAAAAAATCTTGATTTTGGATAAAAGGGAGAAGATTTGCCCACCTGCAAAAGCGACACCGTTGAAAGTTCCAGATTTTTAACAGAATAATGTGCCCATCCTTTGAAATAGTTTAATGAATCAAGTTGTTCGGGATACAGATTCGAGATGGTTTTGTTGGTCAGAAAAAGCACTTCATTGTAGTTGCCTTTATTGATCAGGTAATTGATAAACTTCAGTTCATGGCTGTTCTGTGCGGTGGCAAAACTGATTTTAATGACAAAAAGTAAAAGGAAGAAACCTCTCATTTATACTTAATTACTGAATCATTAAAACGGTGTGTTTTTAAATCAATAGTTCCGGCGTCGAGGTCGGTAGCTGCAATCCGGTTACATCGGTTCAGCCGGTCGAAAGTTAACAGTCCCCCTTTGAAGATTCCATATTCCTGAACGGCAAGTTTGCTGAATTCGGAACAAGTTGGATTGTACAGGCAACTTGCCGAAAAGTGTTGGGTAATAAAATTTTGATAGAGGTACAACGAACCGCCATACAATAAACTGACAGGATTGCTGTTAAATATTGTTTTTGGCTGATCTTTGAATATGAAATCGCGCTTTTGGTGATGATGAACCTGTTGTTTTGAAACAGTGTCAACTAACTTCAAATCAGAAATCAAATCAATCGACTGTGCAAATCCTGAAAATGCAAAAAAGAACAGAAACAATCCTGTACTAACGGTTTTCTGATACTTCAACAGGCTTGGCATCGTCGGGTATTTTGAAATTAAACATCGGGTTACTGGTGGTTGGCGAAATCGAAATTTCAGAGAATACAGTGCGGTTGATCAATGAATCTCCTGTGGGTAGATAGCTGATTTCTATTATTTTCTGCGGGAATCTGAATTGCGTGAAGTTTTTGTAATTTGTGTAGTAGATTTTCTTGATAACTTTCTTTTTATGGGCCTGGTATTCGGCAAAAACAGGGAGCCCGTTTTCAAAAACCATTTTAACCGATTCAATATTTTTCAGAAACGAAGGTGCTTTCCACACAGTGATATTGTGCTGGTTCTCGTAAGTGGACGAAATTAACTGAAATCCCTCGTCGGCAAGCCCTAAATGATCGGTAAAATTGTTGATGAAATAATAAATAAGGTTTCTTTTTGATGACAATTCAGGCACATGTTTGAATCCAACTTCATTGCTTTTCGGATAATAAGTTTTTATTTCACCCAGGGCGTTTATATTCATGATAAACTCGGGCGACGCGTGATAATATTTTGTAATCGTCTGTTTGGTTTTGTCATAAAACAAATCAACTTCCTGGGTGAGTTTTTTTCTGTTTTCGAGAATTTCGGTCCGTTGCTTCATCGAAATGTAATTTCCGGTTTGGGCACTGAGCGAAAAGGTGAGAGCAGAAAGAATAAGAATCTGAAAGAATTTCTGGTAAGCTGGATTCATATTAAAAATAAAGGTGTCTGTTTAAATTTAAGCAGACACCTCGCGTTTAAATTCTGTAAAATCAATTCCACATAAAAAATTTGGGATTATCGATATATGGACTGATATCTTTGTTATCGATAATCAGAACAATAAAATCGATCAACGGTACTATACCGAAAATACCTCCACAGGTTAAAATATAACCTATCCCGGTTAATGTTTCGGTACCGAGGTAAAAACGGTGAACACCCAATCCTCCTAAGAAGAAATCAAGAACAATAGCTACAACAGCATCTTTTTCGTTGGATGCTCCCATCACTGCAGGAGACAAACTTGCCGGGAGGAATCCCGCCTCTGTTGAATTGGCCAAAACCATACTTGTTTCAATGGCATTGTCAAAAAGCTGGTCAATAGCCTGTTCGTCAATAGAGTAAGATGATGCTTTAACCTGATTGACTGCCCCGATTGTTACAAGTAAAAGAATGAGAATAGTTAACTTCTTCATAAATCTTTCTGTTTAAAGTTTCTAATTATTCAAATATAGGCTTTTTCCTGATTTTTATAACTGGGCTACCATTTATTAAACAATAATTTTTTCCAAAATGTATTTTTGCATCTGTATTAACAGCTACCAGGTGTTAAAAAAAGTGTTTAATGCCGGGTTTCGTTAATTTGCATTAACACGGTAGCGGACGTTTGCAAAAACAGATAAATTTGTCCGGAGCATAACAGTCTATATGATTACCGGAAAAATCAGATATAACGAATTTTTAAACAGATGAACAATATTACAGATTTCAGCAGGAGGAGATTTCTCAGTAATACGATAATGGCAGCTGCCACTTTCAGTATTGTGCCATCAAAAGTTATTGCCGGGTTTGGAAAAACTCCGCCAAGTGATAAACTGAATATTGCCGGAATTGGGGTTGGTGGAAAAGGTTTTACCAACCTGAAATTTATGGAGAAAGGCAATAACATTGTTGCCTTATGTGATGTTGACTGGGATTATGCCGGAAGAAATGCCTTTAACAGGTGGACCAGTGCAAAAAAATACCAGGATTATCGCGTTATGTTTGAACAGCAAAAAGACATCGACGCGGTAATGATTGCAACGCCCGACCATTCACACGCTTTGCCTGCTTTAATTGCCATGCGCGAAGGGAAACATGTTTTTCTGCAAAAACCTTTGACACATTCTGTGTACGAATCCAGAATATTAAAAGAAACCGCTCAACGTTATGGTGTAGCCACGCAGATGGGCAACCAGGGAAATTCAGACGAAGGAATCCGTTTGATTTGCGAATGGATTTGGAGTGGGGCAATCGGAGAAGTCACGCATGTTGATACCTGGACAAACCGGCCGATCTGGCCTCAGGGACTGACTGCCCCGAAAGATGGTAAACGGATTCCCAAAACGCTGAACTGGGATTTGTTTCTAGGGCCTGCAAAATTCAGGGAATACAACCCTGTCTATCATCCCTGGAACTGGCGCGGCTGGTGGGATTTTGGCACCGGAGCGCTGGGCGACATGGGCTGCCACATCATCGACCCGGTTTTTAAGGCGCTGATGCTGGAATACCCGGTGGCGGTTGAAGCCAGTTCAACTCCTTTTAATGTCGATTCAGCTCCGAACGCACAGTTTATCCGGTACGAGTTTCCGCGCAGGGATAATTTGCCCAAAGTTGCCATGCCACCCGTTACTGTTCATTGGTACGATGGCGGTTTGATGCCGCCGCGGCCTGATGAACTGAATATAGATGAAAAAATGGGTGATGAAAGTGGGGGATGTATTTTTTATGGTACAAAAGGTAAAATCATGTGCGGAACTTATGCGCAAAACCCGACCTTGTTGCCAACGTCAGTAATGGAAACATTTGTGCAGCCAAAGAAAACAATCAGAAGAATTCCGGATGCAATGGATGGCGGACACGAACAGGACTGGATCAGGGCTTGTAAGGAAAGTAAGGAAACACGACTTGAAGCTTCATCGAACTTCGATTATGCTGCACCCTTGAATGAAACCGTTGTAATGGGAGTGCTGGCCGTCAGGTTGCAAAGCCTGGGAAGAAAACTTTTATGGGACGGGCCCAATATGAGGTTTACCAATATCAATCAAAATGATAAAATCAGGGTGATTTCGAAAGATGAATTTGAAATTCAGAATGGCGACCCGAAATTCAAAAAAGAATACCAGACTTTACCTGCACTTTCAATGGCAGAAGAATGGATCAGGCATACTTACCGGAAAGGCTGGGAGCAAATCTGACTAAATCTTGATGGCATTCACATTTTTAGCCATTATTGATGGCATTTAGTTATTAAGAATCTTTTCCTGGCAGATTTGTGAATTCTCTGAAATTACGATCTATGTGTTTTATTTTCAGGTTTTTAGTATGATCTGGAATTCATTTAATCCTGATATATGTCAGGGTATTACAATATTATTAATTTTACGCCCTTAAAACCAAAGTATAAAATCCTAATTAATCGGGAATGTTAAAAGACAGATTTGCGAATTATGATGCTCCCCAAAAAGCCATCTCAGCAGGAATCTACCCTTATTTCAGGGCTATTGAATCGGACCAGGATACTGAGGTAATGATGGACGGAAAGAAGGTGTTGATGTTTGGTTCGAACAGCTACCTCGGGCTCACAAATCATCCTTACATAAAAGAAGCAGCTCAGAAGGCGATCGCAAAATATGGTACAGGTTGTGCCGGTTCGAGGTTTTTAAATGGTACGCTCGATATACATATCCGGCTTGAAGAAAAACTGGCTGAGCTGGTTGGAAAAGATCAGGCTCTTTGTTACAGCACCGGATTCCAGGTCAATCTGGGCGTTGTTTCAGCAATTACCGGGCGGAAAGATTATATTCTGCTCGATGAATTAGACCATGCATCATTGATCGAAGGTAGCCGTCTTTCGTTTTCAAAAGTGATGAAGTTTGCCCACAACGATATGTATTCACTGGAAAATAAACTGAAAAAATGTGAACCGGATGCTGTTAAACTGATCGTGGTGGATGGTATTTTCTCGATGGAAGGTGACATTGTGAAACTGCCTGAAGTGGTTGAACTTGCCAGAAAATACAATGCCAGTATTATGGTGGATGATGCACATTCGCTGGGTGTTATTGGCAAAAACGGATCAGGGACGGCTTCGCATTTTGGACTGACAAATGAAGTAGACCTGATTATGGGAACTTTCTCCAAATCGTTTGCTTCACTGGGGGGATTTATTGCTGCCGACAAGGAAGTAATCAATTTTATAAAACACAATTCGCGTTCACTGATTTTCAGCGCCAGCATGACACCGGCGTCGGTGGCCACGGTGATGGCAGCTATTGAAATAATGGAAAATGAACCGGAAAGAATTGCCAATTTGTGGGATATAACAAATTATGCATTGAATGGATTTAAAGCGCAGGGTTTCAATACCGGGAAATCGGAAAGCCCGATTATTCCGCTTTTTATTGGTGATGACATAAAAGCACTCAAACTTACCCAGATGTTGCTTGCCGACGGAATTTTTATCAACCCGGTGGTTTCTCCGGCTGTTCCGAAAGAAGATTCTTTAATCAGGTACTCGCTGATGGCAACTCACACAAAGGAACAAGTTGATATTTCCATCGAAAAAATTACCAGGGCCGCCAAAAAACTGGGTATTTTAAACAAGCAACTCGTTCATTCTGTATGATCAGAAATAAGATTAAAAATGGCCTCAAAAAAAGTAATACTGATAACCGGAGTGTCAACCGGTTTTGGTAAACATACTGCTGCATTACTGGCAAAACAGGGTCATACAGTTTATGGGTCAGTAAGAAACAACTTACAAACCACTGAGCCTTTGGTGAAGATTGTTCATCTTGATTTGTTAGACAAATCTTCAATATACAGTGCTGTTGAAACAGTTCTGAATAACGAAGGAAGAATTGATGTTTTGATCAACAATGCCGGAATGCATACCGGCGGGCCCATTGAAACACTGCCCGAAGAATTTATCAGGAAACAATTTGAAACCAATTTTTTCGGGTTAGTAGAACTGACCCGAAAAGTGTTGCCCATCATGAGAAATCAGGGAAGCGGCACAATAATCAACATCGGGTCTATCGGAGGGTTGATGGGGCTGCCGTTTCAGGGGTACTATTCAGCCACCAAGTTTGCGGTTGAAGGATTCAGCGAAGCTCTGAGAATGGAGGTAAAACAATTCGGAATAAATGTCGTTGTGATCAATCCTGGCGATTTTAATACCAACAATACTGCTAACCGGAAAAATTACCTGGCGCCTGACAGCGAGAACAGTGTGTATAAAAATCAGTTTGAAAAAACACTTTCTGTTATTGAAAATGATGAAAATAACGGCTGGAACCCTGAGATACTGGCCCGGGAAATGGTGAAAATTGTAAACTGTAAAAATCCGCGACAGCGATATGTAATAGCATCTTTCGAACAAAAACTTGCCGTTTTTGTCAAAAAGATTCTCCCCGGGAAACTATTCCGTAAGATTTTGGAAGATCATTACAGGATAAAATAAAAGCCTCCCGGTTTCCCGAAAGGCTTATTATTGAATGAATTTCTTTGTTTTCTTCTGACTTCCGTCTTCGGTCTTTTGACTTTCTTACACCAATTCAACCATCAATTCGTCGCCAACTTTTGCAACAGTTGCCAGTTTATTGCTGGTAAGCTTTTTAATCGAAACATCCCATTTTTTATTGCTGAGACCCGATTTTTCCTTGATTTCGGCCAAAGCCACCGGTGATTTTTCTTTTAGCAGTGCCATCACAGTTTTTTCCTCTTCGGTTAATTCGATAGCTTTCTTCTCGGGTTTCATCTGTGGGAAGAAGAGCACATCCTGGATAGAAGCACTGTTGGTCATAAACATCGTCAGACGGTCAATTCCCATACCCATTCCCGAAGTGGGCGGCATCCCGTATTCAAGCGCACGCAGAAAATCCTGGTCGATAAACATCGCTTCATCGTCTCCTTTTTCCGAAAGCCGGAGCTGATCTTCGAAACGTTCGCGCTGGTCAATCGGGTCGTTTAACTCCGAGTAAGCATTGGCTAATTCTTTCCCGTTTACCATCAACTCAAAACGTTCGGTAAGTTCCGGGTTATCGCGGTGTTTCTTGGTGAGCGGACTCATTTCAACCGGGTAATCGGTAATAAAAGTAGGTTGAATATAATGGTGTTCGCATTTTTCCCCGAAAATCTCGTCGATCAGTTTCCCTTTCCCCATTGTCGGGTCGGTTTCAATACCCAGCTTGTCGCAAATTTCGCGAAGTTCTTTTTCGTTTTTCCCTGAAATATCAAATCCTGTGTGGGTTTTGATGGCTTCGGTCATGGTAACGCGCGGGTAGGGAGCTTTGTAGTCAATCACATTATCACCCAACTGAACTTTGGTGGTACCGTGCAGTGCCAGCGCCACGCGTTCACAAATCTGTTCGGTAAAATTCATCATCCATTTGTAGTCTTTGTAGGCTACATAAATTTCCATTACCGTGAATTCCGGGTTGTGGGTGCGGTCCATTCCTTCGTTCCGGAAATCTTTGGCAAATTCGTAAACTCCTTCAAAACCCCCTACAATCAGGCGTTTCAAATAAAGTTCGTTGGCAATCCGGAGGTAAAGCGGAATATTCAGCGAGTTGTGATGCGTGATAAACGGGCGGGCAGTTGCACCTCCCGGGATGGGTTGCAGGATGGGGGTCTCCACCTCAAAATAGCCATATTCATTGAACATCTGCCGCATGGTATTTACAATTTTTGTGCGTTTCACAAAAACATCCTTTACCTGCGGATTCACAATCAAATCAACATATCGCTGGCGGTAACGCTGTTCCGGGTCAGTAAAAGCATCGTAGGTTTTGCCATCTTTTTCCTTTACAATTGGCAGCGGGCGAAGCGATTTATTCAGAATGGTGAATTCTTTCACATGAATCGAAATTTCACCGGTTTGCGTAATAAAAACATATCCTTTCACACCGATGATATCGCCAATGTCAAGCAGTTTCTTGAAAACTTCGTTGTACAGCGTTTTATCTTCTCCGGGGCAGATTTCGTCGCGGTTCACATAAATCTGGATACGCCCTGTGTGGTCCTGCAGTTCTGCAAAAGCAGCTTTCCCCATGATGCGAAAGCCCATGATTCGCCCGGCAAGACTTACATCCTGAAAGTTTTTTTCTTCTGCATTGAAATTCTCTTTTATTTCGGCAGCGTTGGCATTTATGGTGTATTCCGGCGCCGGATAGGGATCGATTCCCAATTCGCGCAACCGTTGCAGTGAGTTTCTTCTGATGATTTCCTGTTCACTTAATTCCTGGATACTCATTTCCCTTGTAGTTTAATTTCCTGATTTTAAAAACGGGGCAAAGATAACAAAAACAGCGATATTGGTTTTTGTAGTGTGCTGGTTCGCATTTCGGAACAAAATTAATTTAACCTGAATTTGAATTAAAATTTCATTATCGCAGGCCATTTTATATCTTTACGGCATAAAGAAATGGTACACAGAGTTAATATTGTTGCATCATGAACTGGAGAATGTATATTGAGACAAACGACAATGTTCTGGCCGGCAAGCCGGTGATAAAAGGGACACGTTTATCGGTGGAACATATTATTAATTTACTGGCTTCCGGTTGGAATGAAACACAAATTCTTGAGAATTACCCAAGGCTTTCACAAGAAAGTCTGCGGGCAGTTTTTTTATACATTCAGGATATTATTCAGGATGGGTTGATTTATGAAAAACCCTTAAAAACAGCCTGATGAAACTTCTGGCAAATGAGAATTTCCCACTGACAAGCGTAAAAATCCTGAAAGATGCAGGATTCGATATTATGTATATCGGGACCGACTTTTCAGGAATTCTTGATTCTGAAGTAATGCAAATTGCCATGGATCAGAAAAGAACGATTCTTACATTTGACAGAGATTATGGCGAACTGATATTCAAAAAAGGATTTAAACCCGAAATGGGTGTTATTTATTTACGCTGGAATGATTTTCAGCCTGAAATGCCAGGCAATTATTTGCGGGATTTATTTTCAGCGGGGAAAATTGATTTTACCGAAAAATTAACTGTGATCAGCGCAGATACGATCAGGCAACGAAAATATTGATAAAAAGAAAAGTCATTAATGGAAAAAATCTGGAATCTGAAAAAACAGGGTGACACCAATGAGGTGAAACACCTGTCAGCGGCTTTAAGCGTAAATATGATCATTGCACGTTTGTTGGTCCAGCGTGGAATCCGTTCATACAACGAAGCCAAATCATTTTTCAGGCCCAGGCTCAGCGACCTCCTTGACCCGTTTTTGATGAAAGATATGGAAAAAGCTGTGGAAAGAGTTGAACGGGCCATCTCTCTTCAGGAAAAAGTAATTATTTACGGAGATTATGATGTGGATGGAACCACCTCGGTTGCCATGATGTATTCGTTCCTGAAATCGCGGATTGAACACATTGAATATTATATCCCCGACCGTTACAGCGAAGGTTACGGAATTTCGCCGCAAAGCATCAATTACGCCATTGAAAACGGATTTACGCTTGTGATTGCGCTCGACTGCGGAATTAAAGCTGTGGAAAAAATTGCCGACGCAAAAAAACGCGGTCTCGATTTTATTATTTGCGACCACCACAATCCGGATGAAGTAATTCCCCCGGCAGTGGCCGTTCTTGATCCTAAAAGGCCCGATTGTAATTACCCGAACAAAGAACTTTCGGGGTGCGGGGTTGGATTTAAACTACTGCAGGCTTATTGCATAAAAAACAATATTGAGCAGGACGAAATTTATGACTTGCTTGATTTGCTCGCTGTCAGTATTGCTTCCGATATTGTGCCAATTGTTGGTGAAAACAGGGTTTTGGCATACTATGGACTGAAAAAACTGAATTCGAATCCGGGTATCGGGTTGCAAACCATTATTAATATGGCGGGCCTGGCCGGAACCGAAATCACCATCAGCGACATCGTTTTTAAAATCGGGCCGAGACTGAATGCTTCGGGACGGATTGAACACGGGAAAAAATCGGTGCAGATTCTTGTTTCCGAAGACGAAAGTCAATCAGATTTAATCGGTGAGGAGATCAACTCTTACAACGAAATCAGGAAAACGCTTGACCGAGATATTACCCTCGAAGCGATTGAGATGATTGAAAACAATGAAGAGCTGAAATACATGAACAGCACGGTTTTATATAACCGCGACTGGCACAAGGGCGTTGTGGGAATTGTGGCTTCGAGGGTGACGGAGCAATTTTACCGGCCAACCGTGATATTAACCGAATCAAACGGACTGGCAACGGGTTCAGCCCGTTCTGTGCGGGATTTCGATTTATACGAAGCAATCGGAAAATGCAGCGATTTGCTCGAATCGTATGGCGGACACATGTATGCTGCCGGCCTGACTTTGAAAATTGAAAACATCCCCGCTTTCAGGGAGAGGTTCGAGGAGATCGTTACCAAACAGATTACCAGTATTCAGCAAACACAAACCATTGAAGTGGATGCTAAAATTACTTTAAGCGATATTACCCCTAAGTTCTACCGTATCCTGAAACAATTTGCCCCGTTTGGCCCCCATAATATGAACCCTGTTTTTGTTACCGAGGATGTTTACGATGCCGGAACCAGCCGCCGCGTGGGTAAAAACCAGGAACATTTGAAACTGGACCTTGTTGAACCCGATGTAAATTCCGGTATATTTCCCGGAATCGCTTTTAACCAGTCGAATGCTTACGAACTTATAACTTCCGGCTCTCCGTTCGATATTTGTTATACGATTGTTGAAAATGAATTTCGGGGCAAGACAAATCTTCAGCTCCTGATAAAAGACATTAAAAAGCGCGAATTTCTGGGAGGATCGTATTGATTCAGAAATTCAAAAATGAAAATCGCTGTTCAGTAACTGGCCGATATTTTTTAAAACAGGTGCACCGGTTTTCAAAAGCCGTGCTTCCGATTGATGTCCGTCGGCAATCAGTATACACTTTACACCCATCTCGGCGGCCACCTCAAAATCGTGCACAGTATCGCCAATCATCCAGGTTGCTGCCGGTTCGATTTTGTATTTCCCGATCAGCATTTTGCCCTGGTCAACTTTCGAAACTGCCAGGTGGTCCGTCAGTCCGGCCACTCCTTCAAAATATTCAAAGATTCCTTTTGCTTTCAGTGTTTTTTCGAGCATTCCGTGCTCCATTGCCGACAATACAAATTGCCTGACATTTTTTTTCCTGTAATAATCGAGCACCGTTTCTGTTTCATTCTGTAATGAACAGCCCTCAAAACCTTCGTAGTAAAGATCAATGTATTGGTGGGCCGGAATATCGAAATCTTCTTTTGAAAAATCAAAACCGATAGCCTGGTAGTAATCTTTCACCGGAAATGAAAATACCCCTCGATAAACCGCATGGTTAATCAGCGGCAGGTTCCTGGCCTTCAAAAGTTTGTTCATTGTGTTGACACACAAATCTATATCGTTCAGCAGTGTGCCGTTCCAGTCCCAGATTATTGTCGTCATAAAATATCGCCCACTTTCAATCGGTTGATAACCGGGTTGGCATAGAGTTTCAGAAATCGTTCGTAAATATCGGTAATCGGGTAGTCGATATGGATCATTGCCTGTTCAATCATCAGCTCAAACCGTTTTTCTTCAGCATGTGTATATTTGTTCTTAAAGCGGTGTTCCTGCATCAGCATGTCGTAGGCAATAAAATTGTTGGGCCACAATTTGTAGTTGGTATAAATCTGGTAATCAATTTTTTCTGCAACTTCCTGTGCTACTTTATTAAGTAATTCTTTTGATTTCGGGTTGCCAAATTCCGGGGTTATTTCAATGGGTTTTCCAAAAGTAAACTGCATCCGGCCTTTGGGGTTGAACATTCCCATTGCCATACTTTTCAGGTCGTCTTTGCTGGTTTTCGTTTGTCCGTAATGCTCTTTTTTAATGAGTTCCTTAATTTTTGCCAGTCCGCAGGGTTCAATTTCATACGAAATGGAAACCGGAACAATATTTAATTCCTGAAATCCTTCCGACAGACTTTTTTCGTTGCTCATGTTCAGCATTTTCAGCACGGCAACCTGTGTCTTGTCGTTTCCATCTTTTGTGCGGCCTTCGCGTTGGGCAATCCACACCGAAAGGTTGTCTTCAAGAATAGATTTCCGGATAAAATGCGAAACTTTGATGGAGGCTTCCATCAGTTCGCGGGGTGGCAGGTTTCGTTTAATAATAAAGGCCCTGTTGAGTTTTACGGCGTGTTCAATCCAATTATAAAGCAAAAGATTGTTTCCGATGGCAATCATCGTGGTATTCATCCCTTTTTCAAAAATCAGAAAATTGAGCAACGCCGCATCCAGCACAATATCGCGGTGATTGGAAATAAACAGGTAGGGTTTCTTTTTGTCGAGGTTTTCAATGCCCGAACAAATGAGCCCGTTTGATGTTTTGCTGATTACCGAACGAAGCAAATCGTATATAAATGTTCCCTGCAACTGTTTGATAGATTTTACCATCCTGAGTTGCAGTTTCACCATTTCAATCTTCGGGCGGAATTTAAAAACGTGCAAAAGAACCTCGTCGAAAACCGGATCTTTTACCATTTCGGCAATTTTTCTTTTTACTTCTTTATCTGTGTAGGGCCTTATGTCTTCAAAATCAAGTTGTTTCATTAAACCGGGTTTATTGGTTTGGCAAAGTAATAAAATTCAGTTCTAAATTTTAACCCTCAACTGAAATTTTAACTCGGTCCGCTTGTTTCCCTGTATCTCGTTGTAGCCCGAACTGATGGCTGTTTTGTCACTGTATGTGGTGTTGGCAATTTTTACCCAGCAATCAATTTTATCCGTGATTTTGTATTGAAAATTCAGGTACGTTCTGAACCCAATGTCATAGAATGCTGGTACCGAAAAGGTGTACAAAAGGTCATTCTCGTAAGCGTAAATCCTTGAATTATAGCTGTCGGTATTAAAATAAGCAAGCCTGACTGATAAACTCAACGGAATTTTTTCGGGTTTATACTGAAAATCCTGAAAAATCATCCACCCGTTTTCTGTTGCCGTTCCTTTGTATTTCGAAAATTCAACACGGGTTTTTAACGTGATATGCTGAATTTTCCGGTAGTTGAAATGAATTCTCAGCTTGTTTGTTTTCTCAGGCAGATTGACATATCGTTCATCCTGAATAAATTTAGTTTCTTTTTCTTCCGATTTTATTCGAATATAAAAATCGAAATATTTTGAGGGATTTACGGCTGCCTGAAACAGTACATCCGATCCGCTGGCCGGCGCGGCTGTTGAATAGTTGATCCATCCTGAATGATAGAAATCGGAATAAGCCGAAAGCGTGACGTACTTTAAAGGAAGCAAACGTGCTCCGAGGTACAAACCCGATTCGTTGTTTGCATTGTTACCCTCGGCAAAAGTATTCGCCCACAACGCCTGGTAATTTCTGTCGAAATGGCGGTACAATGCCGAAAAACCAAGCTGGTCATTCAGGTTGATCACAACTCCCTGAACCACCGCTTTTCCGCCCGATTTTGAGATGGCGGCCTCGCCGAATAACTGGTATTTTCCGCTTACAAACTGGTAATCAACGCCTCCATTCAGGTTTTTATCACCACTGAAACGGTACCGATTGTACAACTCACCGGCAGGGAAAAATGGCGGGTCTAACGTTTGACTGATAAACGAAGCACCCAATTTCATGTTCTTTAAAAAGTAAGTGAAGGTGCCGCCAAAATTGGTATTCCGCACTGAATTTTCGTCGGCAATTTCACTTTGGGTTCTGTGGTACCCCGATGTTTGCAGGCTGGTTACATAAAATCCCAGCGAGTTGTTCCCGGCCAGGTTGCCGTCATCTTTTTTACCAGCGAAAAACAAACCAATATTGGCTTTTCCAAAATTCAGGGTTGTGGAGGCACCCCTGAAAAACAGGTTTTCATCAACACCTGTTGCTGGCCTGATTCCCTGACCGTTCTTTGAGATTGCAAGCACATTTTCCGACTTTCCGGTGGTGTAACCCTGCCAGATCACAAGTCCCTGGCCGCTGCGAACCAGAAAATCGCCAACCGTAATATTTTGCAACGTTTTGTTGATATTGGCAGAAATGTATCCTGAATAAAAGTCAAATCCCTGTTTGTTGGAACCAGAAAAGAAAGCTTCGCCCGGGTCTTTCTCAGCAGTCATTCCGGCCGAAAAGCGGTTCCCGGCTTCAAATCCATAACGGGCAAAATACCGGTACTGATTTCCTTCGTAAGGAGTTATTCCTTCGTCGTTGGGTATAAATCCTTTTGCTCTTTGAACGGT
>JAJUGS010000311.1 GCA_029265875.1 Prolixibacteraceae bacterium | reverse complement strand
TTTTTATCTTTGGCATAAATGTAACTATAGTAAAAACTCTTATTATCTATATTAAGAATTTTAGATTTTGTATCGTCTATTGAGTTATCATCAACAAAAATTACTTCGAAATTTTCCTTTGGGTATTTTATTTGCTTTAATGAATCAAGTTTTAACTGAAGTAGTAATTCATTGAGTTCTTCTGCTCCAGGCATGGAACTTTTTGCACATTGATTTTTTTTATCCCAGAAAACATCTGAAATGGAATGTCCAGTTGCCAATTTCAGCGTTTCATTTCTTTTGTTGATAAAACAGATTAAAACTGTTGCATCTGCTTTTCCTGGTTTTAAATAGTATTTAATGTTCATTTTACGGGAAACATACGGGAAACATTTCCCCCAAAATCCACTTTATTTAAATCTTCATGATGTACAATATAACAGATTAATTGCAATGCTAAAACTTCTGTATCCCTTGCCACACGCCCAGATGGTGAAATTGGTAGACACGCTAGTTTCAGGGACTAGTGGACGCAAGTCTGTGCAGGTTCGAGTCCTGTTCTGGGCACTGAACGGTAGTTCAAACTACATCAAAAGCGCTTAAATTCAATGATTTAAGCGCTTTTTTATGCCGCGGATTTTCATTCTATGGTCTCGCTTTTCAAGCGAAACGAGACAAAATCGCGACCAAAGCTAAAATTTTATTTTATGGTCGCGGCAATTTCTGCAACGAATTGATAACAAACATTTTATTTGGCCTTTTATTCAAAGGTTTTTTATCTCTATAAATTTTTAATCTACTTTTTAAACTACCCTCATCAATAAACTGTTACAATCCACTTTCTTTAACGGTATTGAATTCGTATGAAATTTATTGATTCACCTTGGGTGTTTTGCAAATCATACTCATTTCCTGTTTAAATTTTATACTATTTTGCGTAACTAAAATATTTCTGAATTTTTGATTCATTCTTATCGCCCACCCTGATTTAAATATTTCATAGAAGCAATTATTTTAATAGTATTTCCATGACATTCTATCTCCATTTCACCGCTTTGTTTGTTCAGCCTTCGGATGTAGTTTGTATTCACGATCGATTTGCGGCTGATGCGCATAAAATATTCCTTTGGCAACTTTTCCTCCAGTTTACCCAAATTCTGTGTCACTGTCTCCTTGCGACCATCTTCCATATACAAATGTGAATAATTGCCATCGGCCTCTATTAGAATAATACGCTGTGGTTGGTAATAGCGTACTTCCTTGTTCCCATTTATCTCTATCAACTTTGTTGAATGACCGTTCATACTGCCATTCAGCGACTGATGCAACTGCTTATGATGCTTTAACTTTTCCAACGACTGACTTATGCTCTCTCCTGTCAAGGGCTTCTTCAAGTAATCCAATACCGAATAATGGATGACATCCCGAACCAATTCTTCCTCTGAACCGGTGATTACTACATGCGTATGTATCTTCTCTCCTTCAATGTACTTTAGCAACGACAACCCGCTTTCCTTCGATTCTATGCCCAGATGCAGATACAATAAATCAGGGTTTGTCTTCTTCATCATTGCTGCTGCTATCCCTGGCTCAGGGAGGATTCGGATATCATGACAGCCATGTTCATGAAGTTGCTGCTGAAGCATTACACCACTAATTATATTTTCCTCAACTATCATGATGGTCAGGTTATCGGCTCTTGTATTCATAATTATTCAAGGATTAGTTGCTCATTGATCTGGTTACTTTTAATTTCTCAGTTTTTGTCTCTGTCTTTTTATTCCGATAAAATCAGTTTCCGGTAATGCTCCGTTTCTCCAATTCTTACCCGCAAATGGTACATTCCCGGTAATACACGCCGACCAACACTATTCGTCCCTTCCCAATTTATCCGGTGTAACCCTGCACTCTTTTCCTGCAAATCCGACAATCGCCTCACCCGCTGGCCCAACTGGTTCAATACTTCGATTTCAACCTGGGCTTCCGACTGCAGATTGATTTCGATGGTGATCTCATCGCTGAACGGATTCGGATAACAGTTGATTTCCGAATCGTTCATTCCTTCAATTCCCTCAAGTCCTGTTGCGTATTTTTCCAAACTGGCCAGCGTGGTTTCGTGTTTTACAAACGTGGCTGAACCTTGTATGATTTCCGGTTCGAGTGTGTATTCCTGATTGTTGCGCGAGGTCCATAATTTCAATGTAAACACTCTGCTCTCTGTAAATCCCGCCATTCCCTGGGTATCAGCAGCCGATGCAGCTATTGCAACCGACTGATTTTGCAGGTGGTGTGGCATAACGGTAACTGCCCCCACACACGTTTCTCTATCAAAAACAGCCAGCTCGTCGCCTGTTTGCATTGCATTCATTGGCAATTCAACCACATTGATGTTCATGTGGTCAACGCCATTGCCTAAATACTCAGGCTTGAAGTGTGTTGTTGAAACGTATTCCGGGTGTATGATTGACGATTTCGGGTAGCTCTCATTTATCCACAAAGTATCGGCTGCAGCCATTTTTATTTTATATCCTTTCCCCGGAGCAAAATCGCCGATGTTGTTTTTCCAGCCACCAAAAATCCCCCAGTTTTCGATTGATTTGCCTGTTTGGTCCTGCACTTTAATAAGAGTCTTTTTGTCAATGAGTGTTTGTACCACCTTCATTGCATTTGCCGTTGTCATGTTCGGAAACCCAATGATGCTCCAACCCAATGGAACAGGAATTGGGAATGGATACTCTGGAATAGTTCCACAAATATGAAGGGTGTCGTACTTACTCATATTGATTTTGTATCCTTCTGTAAGTTGCACATCACCAATATTATTTTTCCAGCCGCCAAAAATTCCCCAGTTTTCCAGCGATTTCCCCAAATCATCCTGAATCTTAATCAGCGATTTATTTTCGATTAAAGGTTGAAAAATGGCTTTTAAATCGGGGATTTTCTGATTTGTGGGTATGGAAAAAAGATTCCAGCCTAACTCAAGTTCCAGGGTAAAACAAACCTCGGTAACACCGCTGAGTTGCACGAATACCGTTGCTCCCTGTTCAAAAAACTGGGGTGGCAACTGGTTTAACTGGTTGTCGAAATAGATAGCGGAAATGGGTTTTAGTTCCAAGCCCGCGCTGGCATCCCAAAACTTAAAAACAATTTTATTCCCGTCAGTAAAACCACATCCCGAACCGTCGTTGGCCGAAACAGAAATCGATAATATATGGTTGTTGTCGATAGTGGAAACCAACTTCCCTACCCCAACACAAACTTCACCATCAAATACAGCCACTTCATCGCCAAATTCCAGCGGGAGTTCATCCCATTCAGCAGAAAATATGTTGAGAATCATGTGGTCGTTACCGTTTCCGGTCCAGCAGGTTTCGAAATGCATAGGCACGCTGTAAGCCTCGAGGGCAACAAAAGCAGTAGCACCGGGTTCAAACGGAGAACAGTCGGTAGGTGCCAGAAAGGGTGTATAACAATTTGCTATTTGAACTGCAAATTCTGTCGATTGACTACAATCCCATATTTTGTAGGTAACACTGTTTCCCTGTTTAAATCCATTTCCGGTGCCGTCATCGGCTGAAACCACAAGCTGCAGTATGTTTTGATGATCAATGGTTTTTATGACTTTTCCCGAACCAACGCAAATATCACCATCAAAAATTCCGATTTCATCGCCTGACTGCAAATCAACGCCATCGAGTTTTGCACTTATTATATTAATGTTCATGTGATTTTGACCGGCAGTCCCTTCCCAAACCGTATAATAGTGTTTTGGGCATTCGCCGCCGGGGGCAGAAAGATTAAAAGTTGCGAAAACAGTAACCGGTTCGCATCGGTCGGCTACCTCCCACGAAATAACTATACTCCAATTGATACAGACATCGGGGATTGCCACAGCTGCGCCATTATTCGTAATCTCCGGGCTGCATCCGCCTGTCAAACTGCTTTTAATTCTTGCTGTTTGAGAAGCAACCCAATTTTCGAATACTGTCTGAATTTCAGCTTTATTGGCAAACCTGCAACTCAAAACTGTAGTATCGCGTGGTATTTCGAAGGCAATAATTTTAGCATCTTCAAATAAGAATTCTGCCGAAATCACAGAAGTATCGCATTTGTCAACTACGGCCCATTCACCGGTTGCTGACCAACCACTGCAAAGCGTAATGTTCGATAAAGGTTTTGATAAAATAATGATTTCAGGATTGCAACCGCCAGTCAAACTTTCATACAAATTGTTTTTAACTGTTAGCAGCCATGATTCGAAAGTCTGCTCAACTTCTTCAATCGATTGAAAACCGCAACTAAAAACCGATGTATCTTTTG
>JAJUGS010000053.1 GCA_029265875.1 Prolixibacteraceae bacterium | reverse complement strand
TCTTAATCCTTATTATTCTGGAAGTTGGTCTGTGACTTGGGCACCTCCCGAATTATCATTATTCTTTTCACATATGTCTTAATCCTTATTATTCTGGAAGTTGGTCTGTGACTTAACGTTAGAAAACGTTAAGCTTAATAGCTTAAACGGTCTTAATCCTTATTATTCTGGAAGTTGGTCTGTGACAGGGCGAAGACGTCCTCTACATCAAAAAATTGGCTGTCTTAATCCTTATTATTCTGGAAGTTGGTCTGTGACAATTTGAACTGGAAATTGAAAGCTTAACGTTAGAAAACGTCTTAATCCTTATTATTCTGGAAGTTGGTCTGTGACAATAGTTAAAAAAATATTTTCATCTCAAGGTGTTTAACAGTCTTAATCCTTATTCTAAAACAAAAAATAAATCAAATCCAGTATATAATTGAATATCAAATTATTACAACTTATTTTAAAAACCATTGATTTGTCATGATAAAGATGCCTGCAAGCCAGATCGATATAAAAAAACAGTTAAAGTTGTTAATAATTCAATATCTCAACAAAACTATTCGTCACGAATTAAATTCAATCATATAATTTTGTTTTGGTATGAAAAAAAAACAACACTATTTTGCGAAAAAATCTTAACAAACTGACTCTTTGGTTCTGGCGTTACCCAAACAGGTTATTTGCGCTGCGGATTGCCATATCAATGGGAATATTATCCATTCCGTTTGTTGTTGCCGGAAAACCGTTTTATGGTATAACACTGGCATTGGGTGCGCTGGCCGGGGCACTTTCAGAGACGGACGATCATCCGAAAGGCCGCCTGAAAGCCCTGACGATTACTGTTCTCAGCTTTTTTGTTTCCAGTTTTTTTGTGGGTCTTCTGAATGATTACCCCGTGTTGCTGGGAACCGGTTTTGTGCTTTCCACCATCCTGTTTATTTTGTTAGGTGGAATTGGCGAACGCTACCGGACCATTACTTTTGGTGCCATTTTGGTTGGAATTTATGCCATGCTCGGTATTGAAATCAGTCCGGCATGGTACTGGCAGGCGGTTTTGTTGCCTGCCGGAGCGCTGTTTCACGGGGTAATGACTTTGTGGCTGATGTACCTGAAACCCTGGAGATTGCTCGAAGAACAACTGGCAGGTGGCTTTCTGGCTTTGTCGAAATACCTCGATAAAAAGTCAGGCCTGTTCCCAAGCACCCGGGAAATTCAGGCTGAAATCAATAAAGACCTTGCCATCCTTAATATCAATGTTGTTAATTCGCTCGAAAAAATAAAAGAAGTACTGAATAATTATGGCGATGAAATTGGCAATCCGGAAGCACTCCGCCCCTATCTTCAGCGTTTTATGCTTTTGCAGAGTTTGCACGAGCGGGCAGCCTCCAGTCACGAGCGCCACGACAAGTTAAGCAGCGATGCTGAAAATATTGAAATCATGGAAGGTTTTGGCGAAATGCTACGTCAGCTTTCCTTTGCAACCAGGCTTTTGGCAGACAGCATTCTTACAGGATCGGAATACCACCATCCAGCGGCCATTGGGTGGATTTCAAAAGCCATTGAAGATAAACTTCAGCAGATTGACAACAACTCAGCCCAGCCGTTGATTTTGTTGCACCACAATTTGTACCGCTCGCATTTATCGCTGAAAAACCTTGATAATGTGGAAGATGGGACTTCCATTCCGCGATTGCAAAAAGATGAACGATCGGTTTTTGAACGGTTTCAAGTGCAGCTTTCGTTCAAACATCCCCGCGTGCGATATGCTTTGCGGTTAAGTATCAGTTTTCTGATTGGTTTTGTCCTTGTAAAATCGCTGCAACTTGAAAAAGGTGCGTGGGTGATGCTGACAAGTCTTTTTGTGAGCCAGATTACCTATAGCGATACAAGGCGAAGGTTGTTTCAGCGTTTGCTGGGGACCGTGACCGGTGTTCTGGCGGGAGCTCTGCTTTTACAGGTATTTACCACCACTTCGGCGCAACTTCTCCTGATGCTGGGTTCGGCCATGGCGTTTTTTTATTGGCTGAAAACCAACTATTCCATAGCGGTTATATTTATCACCATGTTTGTAATCAGTGCCTTTAACCTTGTTGCGGCCGATGCCGGATTTCATATTTTGATTCCCCGGTTAATCAACACTTTAACAGGTGCATTAATTTCATTTATCGTAATCAGGTTTTTGTGGCCCGGCTGGCAATATAAACGAATGCCCGGAATTATATCGAAAGCACTGAAAATGAATATGGCCTATCTTCGGGCTATAACCAACGAATATAAAGCTGTAAGCCCTGATGACCTGGATTACCGGATTGCCCGGCGCGAAGCCCACCTGGCAGATAACGACCTGGCACTTGCCTGGTATAGTATGCGCCAGGAGCCTAAAAGCAAACAAATACTGAAACAACATGCTTTGACGCTCACTTATCTGAATCATGCTCTTCTGTCTCAGATTTCGGCATTGGGGGCCCACCGCGAAAACAACCTGGTAAAAATTGAAAACATGGAAGAAATCACAAGCCAGATAATTTCAATATTGGCGGGCGCCAGCGAGTTTCTGCCGGATAACAGCCAGAATAAGCTGCCTGATCTTTCATCGTTACTGCTGAATTTAAAACAGCAGATTGAAAAATGTGACTCACGAATTAAAAAGCAACAATTCCGGCTGCTCTACAATATTGCCGATTCGGCCAATAAAATGATACGTGAGATACGGGAAATGCGCAATAATATTCAATAAATCAGGTTAGATCAGAGTTGCAGAATGACCTGTTTATCGGTAGTCATGCAATAACAGTATTATCGCTTCAGCTTGTTACGTAATCAAAAATGAAAAATATTTTTGCTGTTAATAAACTAAAAGAACTAAAATCACTTTAAATAAAAAAGCGAATAAATGCATCAATACACCTATTCGCTTTTTAAGTTAAAAATACTCTAAACCAGAGTTTTATTCTCTGTACCCCGAACGGGATTCGAACCCATGACCTACTGCTTAGAAGGCAGTTGCTCTATCCAGCTGAGCTATCGAGGCATCCTTATTTTTGCGCGGCAAAGGTAAAAATCAAATTGCAAAATCCAAATACCACGGGCAAATTATGTTATTGTTGACACTGGATGCTGGATTCTGTAATTTGATTATTGATTATTGATTATTGATTATTGATTAATCATTAATGATTATTGCTAAAAATCGTCATTGTTCAACTCCCGTAACCCGTAACCTGTAAATTGCAACCCGAAATTTGTAACCTACAACAACTGTATGCCATTTACGCGGCATTTTTCCAGCATTTCATCGGGCCAGATGCTCGACTGTATCTCGCCGATGTGTGCCTTTCGCAGAAAATACATGCACAAACGCGACTGTCCGATTCCGCCGCCAACCGTCAGTGGCAACTTATCGTTTAACAGCATCTGGTGCCACATCAGGTTTTTACGGTCTTCCAATCCGCGTATTTTTAACTGTTCAGCCAAAACTTCCTTGTTTACCCTGATCCCCATGGAGGACAATTCGAAAGAGCGGTTCAGCACTTTGTTCCAAACAACAATATCGCCGTTTAATCCTTTATAACCATTCACGGTAGGTGTGCTCCAGTCGTCGTAATCGGGTGCGCGGCCATCATGAATTTCGCCGTTTGGCATTTTGCCACCGATGCCGATCACGAATATGGCGCCAAATTTCTTGGCTGCTTCATTTTCACGTTCAAAGGGAGTAAGGTCGGGATATTTGGCTGCCAGCTCTTCGGCGTGTAAAAAGGTAATGTTTTCAGGCAGTTCAGGTTTAATATCGAGATAATTTTCCGACACAAAAAATTCGGTCCTCACAATAGCAGAATATATTTTTCTGACAACATATTTCAGAAATTCCAGGTTTCTGTCTTCGTTGGTAATCACACGTTCCCAATCCCATTGGTCAACATACAACGAGTGCATATTGCTGAGCACTTCATCGGGCCTGATGGCATTCATATCGGTGTAAATGCCAAATCCTTCCTTAATCTGAAGTTCAGCCAACGCCAGTCGTTTCCATTTTGCCAGCGACTGTACAATTTCGGCCACCTGATCATTCAAATCTTTCATCGGGAAAGCAACCGGGCGTTCGATTCCATTTAAATCGTCGTTAATACCAGTCCCTTTTTTTACAAACAAAGGAGCTGTTATTCGTCTCAATCTTAACTCCGACGACAAATTCAACTGAAAAAAATCTTTTATCTGTTTTATAGCCTGTTCTGTCTGATAAACATCGAGAATCGATTTGTAGTTTTTTGGAATATATAAATTCATAACCGCGAAATTTTAATAAGGCAACAAAAGTAAAATTCTGCTTTTAATTTAAAAGCAAACAATTTGATAAAGTTTTAAACTAAAAGCTAAAATTCTGTTTAAATGAATAAGATTCCACCAGATTTCTGTTAAAATTAGTTCATGCTAACAACAGATTGTTAAAAATTGCCTCTGGTTAATTATCAGAAACACGCTGGGTGTTATTTTTACAGCATGATGAAACCTGCTGTATCAGGAAATATTTCCCGGTTATACATGATAAAAATTGCCAAGTGGTTTAACATGGTAATGCCTGTGGTAGTGCTGTTTTACCAGGACAACGGGCTGAACATGCAGCAAATTTTTGAGTTAAAAGCTATTTACTCGGTTGCCATAGTTGCCATGGAAGTTCCGTCGGGTTGGATGGCCGATGCCTGGGGAAGAAAAAAGACTTTGCTGGCCGGAGCTATTTTCGGTAGCGCGGGGTTCCTGATTTATAGTTTTTCATTGGGTTTCTGGGCTTTTGCCATTGCCGAAGTGGTGCTGGGCATCGGTCATTCCTGCGTTTCGGGTGCCGACTCGGCCATGTTGTACGACAGTTTGAAAGCTGAAGGAAAGACCGAAAAATATACAAAAGCCGAAGGCAGGGTAACATCGGTGGGCAATTTTTCGGAAGCGCTGGCGGGTGTGGCCGGCGGACTGGCGGCTTCACTCAGTTTGCGGTTTCCCTTCTATTTTCAGTTTGCCATGGCTTTTATGGCCGTTCCGGCAGCTCTTACATTGGTTGAACCTAAACTCCATACAGGAACTCACATGATTCCTGTCAAACAGTTTGTCAGCAGTATTGGCAGAATGTTTATCAGCAACCACAAGCTGCGTATTGCGCTCCTGATGTCGGCACTTACGGGAACAGCCACCCTCGCTTTTGCCTGGCTCGTACAGCCCTATTTTCTCGCCATCGGGTTGCCGGTTGAATGGTTCGGAGTTTTCTGGACGGCGCTGAACCTGACCGTTGGTTTTTCTTCGGCACTGGCACATCGTTTCGAGGAAAAACTGGAAAGCCGGTACACTTTGCCTGCCATTATTCTGATGGTGGGAGCCGGGTATATTCTGGCCGGAATCACCGTTTCGTGGTGGGGACTGGCTTTTTTGTTCCTGTTTTATTTTATTCGCGGAATTGTCACACCAATTCTGAAAACCAGCATCAACCATTATACCGAAAGCCATGTGAGGGCAACCATTCTTTCAGTACGCGATTTTCTGATCAGGCTGTTTTTTGCAGCCATCGGCCCGCTTTTGGGCTGGACAACCGATAATCTGAGCCTGAATAAGGCATTTTTAGTGGCAGGTGCTTTTTATGTTTTTGTCTCGGCAGTCATCATTTTTCCTTTGCTGAAAAGTGAATTCAGGAAATCGTAAGACCTGGTTCATTCCTTCTTTTCACGGTTTTATCCTCCAAAATAAACGGTTCATTCATTACAAATTCTGTTAAAAAACTGAAGGTTCTATTTTTGGCTTATTAAAAACTAAAAACAATGTTTAAGCTATGAAAACAAGAAATGTTTATGTATTTGTATTGTCAGTGTTATTCTCACTGAACTGTCTTGCGCAGGAAACTGAAAAAAGATTCGGTGTTGAACTGAATGGCGGTGCATCTTTTGCCACTACTGAATTAAGCGGCGCTGATCTCAACACAGGTGCCGGTTTCGAAGCAATCCTTCAATATCGTTTTATGCCATTCACCAGTGTTTACGGTGGCTGGGGCTGGAATCATTTTAATGCTGATGATTCTTTTGCCGGAGCCGATATGGATTTTGAAGAAACAGGCTATGTACTCGGTCTTCAGTTTAAATATCCGATCGGCAATTCACCCGTTGCCTGTTTTGTGAGAGGTGGCGGATTATACAATCATATTGAAACTGAAAACAACGATGGCGACACCGTGAACGATACCGGACATGGTCTTGGCTGGCAGTTGGCAGGTGGTGTTGAAGTAAATCTTGGAAAAAACTGGAGTGTAGCCCCGGGCGTGAAATTCAACTCACTTTCGAGAGATACAGAATTTGAGGGGGAAAACCACCAGCTCGACCACCGGTATCTTTCAGCAAGAATTGGAATTATAAAGAGGTTTTAGTTATTAGTTAAATTCGTTTTAGATTTGAAATCCTGGTTTACTTTGGTAACCGGGATTTCTTTTTTTAAACTTCCAGTTTTAATCCGTCAAAAGCCACAAAAACGCCGTCAGGAAGTTCAGCCTGAATATTTTGGTGAAACCCGAACTGGTGACTGAGATGCGTAAGAAATGTTTTTTCGGCCCCTACTTTTCCGGCCATTATTAATGCTTGATCCAGGTTAAAGTGCGAAATGTGTTTTTCCTTTCTCAACGCGTTGATAATTAATATTTTTGTCCCTTCAATTTTAGCCATTTCTTCATCGGGGATGAAATTGGTGTCGGTAATGTAAGTCAGGTCCCCCACCCTGAAACCATAAACCGGTAATTTGTGGTGAAAACACCGGATGGGTGTAAACCGGATTTTATCAATCAAAAAGGGATTGTCATTCACAGTGTGCAATTTCATTTCCGGAACGCCGGGATATTTAAAATCGGCAAAAACATAATGAAAAATTCTTCGGATGGCTTCCTGCACGCGCGGTTCGGCATAAATATCGGTGGCATGTCCCTGAACCCAGTTAAAAGAACGGATGTCATCGAGTCCGAAAATATGGTCAACATGTTCGTGTGTCAGCAAAATCGCCCTCAGGTTTCGCACATTTTCACGCAACATCTGCTGCCTGAAATCGGGGCCGGCATCAATAACAACATGCTGGCCGGCTATTTTCAGCAAGAGCGAAGATCGAAGCCGTTTGTCGCGCGGATCATCCGATTTGCAGACTTCGCAATCGCAGGCAATCACAGGCACTCCCTGCGAGGTTCCGGTTCCGAGAAATGTAGCTTCGATATTCATTTTTGTTGTTTGCAGTTCGCAAATTTACAAAATGAGGCGCTACAAAAATTAATATGGCTACTTTTACCAAAAACTTTTCAGCATGGCAAATCTCTTTCTTGTACCAAATGTTTTAAGCGAATGCGACTGGCAAAGTGTACTGCCTGCCGGAATTAAACAGATTGCTACAAACACCCGGTATTTTATTGTGGAAGATGTGCGCACGGTCAGGCGTTTTCTGAAACAGCTCAATCCTGAAATCAATATCAACGAACTGACTTTTTTTGAGCTGAATAAATTTACACAACCAACTGACTTGCCTTCGTTTTTAAAACCGGCGATTGATGGAAATGATATTGCGGTGGTTTCGGAAGCCGGGTGTCCCGGAATTGCCGACCCCGGTGCCGATGTGGTGAGAATTGCCCATCAAAAGGGTATAAAAGTGGTTCCGCTGGTGGGACCATCCTCGGTTTTACTGGCACTGATGGCTTCAGGGCTAAACGGGCAAAACTTTGCCTTTAATGGTTATTTGCCGGTAAAACCTGCCGAACGTGTGAAAGCTTTGCAGGAATTGGAAAAAAAGGCAAAATTCAACCACCAAACCCAGATTTTTATCGAAACGCCTTACCGGAACAACCAGCTTTTGCAGGATATCCTGAAGTCCTGTCAGCCGCAAACTTTACTGTGCATTGCTGCCGATATTACCGGCAATGAGGAGTTGATTGTCACAAAAACTGTTCAGCAATGGAAAACGGCTATTCCTGAATTACATAAAAAACCCGTGATTTTTCTGCTTGGCAATTAACCTGGAATTTGATTTTAACCAAAAATCTTTAATGATTTCAGCATTGAAAACTCGTGAACAAAGTTGGGTGTAAAAATGCCGGTGTCGATTTCACTTTCAAGCTGTTTTTTACTCCAGAACCTGATTTCCTCCACTTCATCGTCGGCTTTTTGCAAGTGCTGAAAATCGTTTGTCACAAATAAATACACCAATTCGGCTTCCACTTCCGACTCCCATTTGTACACTTTCACCAGGCGTGCCTGGAAATTTTTCAACCCGATTTCTTCGGATGCTTCTTTTTCAAGTGCCTTTTCAAGCGTTTCGCCAACTGAAATATGACCACCCACCGCAGTGTCCCATTTTCCTGGCTGAATTTGTTTGCTCATCGGGCGTTTCTGTAAAAGAATTTTCCCCTGATTGTCGATAACGTGCAGGTGAACCACCGGGTGTAAAAGCTTGCTGCCGTTGTGAACCTGGCTGCGGGGCGCCTGGCCGGTAACGCTACCGGACTCATCCACCAACGGAACCCACTCTTCTTTGGCAAACTTTCTTTTTTTCAGCTTTATCGACATGAATTCCCATAAAAAATAGCCGGCAAAAATCAGGTAAAACAGCACACCGCTGATAAAAACCCAGGCTTCTTTACTCATAAAAAAGGCTGAATAAAATACGAGTGCCGTGTGAACAAGAAAAATAAAAAACAGCGATTGCATACTTTTGTGCATCTGGTTGAGCTGATAGTCGGAAAAAGTGGTTCCTTTCAGGTAACGCTGGCCCATCAATCCAATAATATTTACAGGCGAAAAGGCTGAAACACCCAGCACTCCCACAAGAATCAGTTCAATCAGCCCGGGTTTCAGCTTGAAAAAAATGTCGTTTTCGAGTAGTATGGAAACACCACCAAGCACCACCAACAGCAGGGTGTCAAAAAGAATAAAGCGGTCGAACCGCTTTTCCTTTAAACCGACCCATGTCATTTCTGCAACACCTGTTGCAATCGCCACGATCAGGCCAACTTTTGTGCCCCAGATTTCATCGGCAGCAATAAAAACAAAAAGAGGAATAAAACCGGGAAGTAACTTTTTCAGCAGTTCCTTTTGGTTCATTTTTTAACAGATTAATTGGCCGGGTAAATTTTATAAACTTCCACTTTCATCCGTAAAGAAGTAAAACCCGGAACTGTGCCGTTTCCGTTTTGACCGTAAGCAAGCCCTGAATCAATAATTAAAGTGGCAACCGTACCTTTTTGCATGTAGGTCATAGCTTCGTCGAGACCGGTTATCACGCTTCCGGCTCCGACTGTAAACTCAAGCGGCTCATAACGGTAACCATCTGTAAATCCGTCCGATTCATCAATCAGGAAGCTGTCAAGCGTCCAGGTGGCATAAAAAATCTGAACTTTGTCTCCGCGTTTAATTGAATCACCTGTGCCCTTTACTTCTTCGATATAATAAAGCCCAGATCGTTTGGGTTCCACATCCGGATAGTTCTTATCGATATAGGCGTTCAGTATTTCAAGTTCTTTCTGACGTTGTTTTTCGAGACTGTTGTCGTTACACGATAAAAGCGCTGTTGCTGCAACAAGCGCGAAAATAGAAATTATTACGTTTTTCATGCTGAAGTTATTCTGTGACATTTTTTAATTTTTAGGCTTTAAATCTTTCATAATCACCACAAAAACAAGCGTCTGGTATGGAGGGATCATTCCTGAACCTTCGCTTCCGTATGCGAGTGAAGAGGGTATAACCAACTGGTATTTTGAATTTTTATTCATCAATTTCATGCCATCATCCCAACCTTCGAGCAGCGGCGGGTTACCCAGCACAAAAGTAAAAGTACTGTCAACCTGGTTGTGCCAATACGATGCATCAAAAACATAGCCGCTCAGGTAGTAACCAACATATCCAACAGTCAGTGTATCACCTTCTTTTGCCTTTTCACCGGTTCCATCGGCCATTTTTATATAATAAACACCTGCCGCGGTGGTATCAATGTTATTGCCTTGCTTTTCAAGGTTACCGAGATATTCTCTCAATTTCGACTGTTCTTCGGCGGCGGTTGGTTCCGGCACATCATTCAGGTTGAGACACGAAACAGCTGCCATAACCAATATGATTGCTGGGATGTAATTTATCAGTGATTTCATGTTCGTCTTGTTTTAAATAATTGTCTCCAACAATTGATGCCTGTAACCGGGCAACAGTTGCGTAAACTTTTCGATCGTTTCTTCCAGCGTTGTTTTGGTTTCGCCACCGGCGGCATTTCGGTGCCCGCCGCCATTAAAATGATCGCGTGAGAAATGGTTTACATGGAAATTTCCTTTTGACCGGAACGAAGCCTTGATCATTCCCTCCCGTTCAATAAAAATGGCACTGAATACAATGTTTGCGATGGATAACGGATAATTTACAAAACCTTCGGTATCGCCCGTTTTGAAATTAAACTCTTCAAGCTCTTTTTTCGAAATCGAAATCATGGCCGATCGCAGTTCCGGGAAAACCACCATTTTGTTGTTCAGACAATAACCCAACAAGCGCATCCGGTCGGCAGAAAAATTGTGATAAACAGCCGATTGTATTTTATCCACCTCGATGCCAAATTTCATCAGATCGGAAACCACTTTAAAAGTGTTGGGGTCGGAAGTGCTGTGGCTAAACGACCCGGTATCGGTCAAAATGCCTGTGTAAAGCGCCTCTGCTGATTTGTGGGTGATAAAACTGCCCAACCCAATAGCCTGCATCACATCAAAAACCAATTCGGCGGTTGAGCTGTAACCTGTTTCAGAGATTGTATAATCGCAGAAGTCAGATGGATACGGGTGATGATCGATGAGTATTTTAGGTTTATTCAATTCGAGAATTTTCTTTTCGAGTTTCCCGGCTCTTTTTGCTTCGTTAAAATCAACACAAATCAGGATATCGCTTTCCGAAATTGCCTTCTTAGCCTGTTCCTTTTGATTGGTAACAACAAGAATGGCGGCTCCTGAGGTAAACCATTTCAGAAAATCGGGATAATCGGTGGGTGAAATAATGGTTACCTGGTGCCCAAATTCCATCAAAATTTCTGCAACACCAACCGCAGAGCCAATCGCATCACCATCAGGGTTTTCATGAGGAATTACTGAAATCTTTATCTTTTTTTCCGTTAGTAATTTCTTAACCGATGTAATAATCTGTATGTCAGTATTTTTAAACATCCACTTTTTTTTGAGTTGGCAAATATACGAAAACAGGCAACGGTTAAAGGTATAATCCTTTAAATTTTTATATAATTGCAGCTCTTAAAAATTATTAAATTTTATAGCATTATGGCAGGAAAACAAACTTTTACCATGATAAAACCCTCCACTTTCGCGGCCAATCATACAGGCGCGATCCTGAAAATGATCAACGAAGCGGGTTTTGTTATCAAAGCGATGAAAATCACAAAACTGAGTGCTGAACAGGCAGGCGCTTTTTATGAAGTTCATAAAGAACGGCCATTTTACAATTCGCTTGTGAAATTTATGAGTTCAGGGCCCATTGTAGCGGCTATTCTTGAGAAAGAAAATGCCGTGGAAGATTACCGCAAACTGATTGGCGCCACCAATCCGGCCAATGCAGCAGAAGGAACCATCAGAAAATTGTTTGCCATCAGTATGGAGGAAAATGCCGTCCATGGTTCCGACAGCGATGAAAACGCCATTATTGAATCAGATTTCTTTTTCTCGAAAACCGAAAGGTTTTAATATGCGCAGAAGCCGGCCAGGGATTAATATTACAGGCGATTTACCTGAAAACAATTTTGTCGATTAATTCTTCGCCGGCTTTTTCATTGAGTTTTTTCACGATTTCACCCCTGATCAGGAAAAGCTCGTTTTTTACCACTGCCGAACTGATTTCGACATACAAAATACGGTTTTTAATCGCCACGTTTCGTGTATAATGAGCGATTGTTTTCCCTAAAACTTCTTCCCACGAATTAATTATATCTGATTCTTTCAGCTTTCTCCCGATGTTGTTTTCGCGGATGTATTCGCGCAAAACATCGCCTAACGACTGTGTTACACTTCTTCTCATTTAACCTGGGTAACAATACCGTTTTCAACAAAAAAAATGCGCGAATCGGTGTCCATATTCCGGATAATAGAGTCCAGATGTTCGCGATTGGTGTCGGTAATAAAAATCTGACCAAACTGTTCGCCTGCTACAACCTTCACAATCTGTTCAACCCGGAATTGATCCAGCTTGTCGAAAATATCATCCAGTAAAAGGATGGGTTTCAGTCCTGAGATGGCTTTTATAAAGTCAAATTGTGCCAGTTTCAGCGAAACCAGGTAGGTTTTCATTTGTCCCTGCGAACCGAGTTTTTTGATTGGATGATCGCCAATATAAAAAACGAGTTCGTCTTTGTGGATCCCCTGCGAGGTAAACTGCAAAACCCTGTCTTTGGCAACCGAATTTTTCAGCAGATCTTCCAATCCGGCATTTTCCAGTTGCGATTCGTAAACAAGGCCCACCTTTTCGTTGTCCTGCGATATAAAAGAATAGTACTGCTGGAAAACCGGAATCAGTTTTTCCACAAATTCTTTTCGCTGCCCGAAAATCCGTTCACCGTATTCCACCAGCTTTATGTTCCACAGTTCCAGCAAATCAGCATCGAAATGGTGACTGGTGGCAAATTGTCGGAGCAAATTGTTCCGTTGTTGCAAAGCGCGGTTGTATTTCAGCAAATCGTCGAGATAAAGCTGGTTGTATTGCGAAATCACACCATCCATAAATTTACGGCGTTCTTCGCTCCCGCCCGAAATCAGGTTAAAATCGGCCGGAGAAATTATTACCAGCGGAAAAAGCCCGATGTGTTCCACCAGTTTTTTATAAACTTTTGAATTTCGTTTAAACTGTTTGATCCCGCCTTTTTTAAACCCACACGAAATGTTTTCAATGACATCGAACCGGTTATAATTACCGTTGAGCATAAAATAACTTTCATCGTGCGTAACATTCATTAAATCAGACGAATTGGAGAAGCTTTTACAAAACGAAAGAAAATAAACAGCATCGAGAATATTGGTTTTCCCTGCCCCGTTTTTACCAATAAAACAGTTCAGTTTTGGCGAAAACCCCAGTTGTACTTCCTTCAGGTTTTTATAATTAACGATTGATATTTCCCTGATATACATTTTTTGTTTATTACCGTTGCAAAACTAAGTAAAATCAACGAACTACCTGACATTTACAAAAGATGATGAAAATAACAGACGGGTGTTGATTAATATGCAAAATATTGAGCTTTATACTGAATGTGATTTGAAAAAAAGACTATTTTTGCCGCACAATTTTGAATTTTTAGAAAAATGAGTCAAAAGAAAACTGTACAGGAAGATAATTTACAGGAACTTGAAAGTGCACTGACCAAAACCGAAAGGTTTATCGAATCAAACGGAAAAGTTATTTCAATTGTGATTGGTGCAATTGTAGTGGTTGTGGCCGGAGTGTTGGCTTTCAACAAATTTTATATTCAGCCCAAAGAAGACGAAGCTTTGTCGCAAATGTTTATGGCTGAAAACTATTTCGAAAAAGATTCTTTCAACCTGGCACTCAATGGTGACGGCAACTATCTGGGGTTCCTTGATATTATTGATGACTATGGAATTACCAAATCGGCCAACAGGGCAAAATACTATGCCGGCATTTCGTACCTGCACCTTGGGCAATACGAAGAAGCGATTGATTACCTGAAAAAATTCAAAACTGATGACCTTTTGCTGGCTCCGGTAAAAGAAGGTGCAATAGGCGATGCGATGCTGGAACTGGGTAAAAAAGATGAAGCACTCAGCCAGTACAAAAAAGCCTATTCGGCCACAGAAAACGAACTTACCACACCCGTCTATAAAATGAAAGCAGCAGCGGTTCTTGAATCGATGAACAAGTATGCTGATGCATTGAAATTGTATGAGGAAATAAAAAAGGATTATCCGCAAACGGCTGAAGGGTCAACAATCGACAAATACATTGCGCGGGTAAAAGTTCAAATGAATTAAATATTTCAGATTTTATAGAAATATGCCCCTCGTAACCGAGGGGTTTTTTGTTTAGGAAATATGGCAACAAAAGATCTTTCGGAATATAACCCTGAATTGGTTCCCGATGCATCGGGGATGAAGTTTGGTATTGTGGTGGCCGAATGGAACCCTGAAATAACTATGGCACTTGCAAAAGGTGCAACCGATACGCTGTTGAAACATGGTGCCGCCGAATCTAACATAAAAATCAAATATGTTCCCGGAAGCTTTGAACTGCCTTTGGGAGCCCAGTTATTTGCAGAGCATGATAATGTGGATGCGATTATTGTTTTAGGATGTGTTATTCAGGGCGAAACCCGGCATTTCGATTTTATCTGTCAGGGTGTTACACAAGGGATAATGGATTTGAACCTGAAATATGATAAACCTTTCATATTTGGTTTGCTTACCACCGGGAACCAGCAACAGGCACTTGACCGTGCTGGCGGGAAACATGGCAACAAAGGCGACGAAGCGGCAGTAACCGCCATCAAAATGGTTCATCTGAAAAACAATTTCTGATATAACGAAGAAAGAGGCCCGGAAAATTCCAGGCCTCTTTCTTCGTTAAAAACTCAACTCTCTTATCTGGGGCCGCCACCACCACGCTGGGCCCGTCTTTCTTCAAGGTATTTTTCGTATTTTTTGTATTGTTCGGCAGTTAAAATCTTTTTCATTTCAGCATTCTGATCATCACGCATTTTCTGCATTTTGGCCCTCATATCTTCACTGGGAGGTCCTCCTGCTCCCATCATTTTCTCACGCTCTGCCTGCATTTTTTTACTGTTTGTAAGTAAAAGATCATGCACCTTTTTTTCCTGGGCCGCATCCAGGCCACACTTTTCCTTGATTTGAGCCGTTTGTCTTTTTGCCATTTCTTCAGGGTCGAAATTGCGTTGCTGGCCTCCTCCCTGTGCCATTCCGGCAAATGTTGCCATCATCAGCACCAACATCAGAATTCCAAATTTTTTCATGTTATTGCTATTAAAAATTAAACCATTTGTTTTTTCAACACGAACTATTCGACATGTCTAAAAACAAATGGTTTAACAACAACCGAAATTATAATTAACCCTTACTTCTTTGGCATTTGAACTCCCTTCTGACGGGCCATGTCTTCCAGCCTTTTCTGGAAATTCGATTTCTGAACCGGTTTCTTTTTGTTCGCCTGCAACTGCGCGTGAATTTTGTCTTCGTCAACAAAATATCGCATCAGGTAGGTTTGTCCGATTGTAATCACGTTTGCCAGAAAGTAATAGTAGCTAAGTCCTGATGAATAACTGTTCAGAATAAAAAGGAACATGATTGGCATCATATACATCATGGTTTTCATACCTGGCATACTCTGGCTGTTCAGCGACTGCTGGTTCATGGCTGTTGAAATAATCGTGGTGATTGTCATCAGCAAACAAAACAAGCTCACGTGACTGCCATAAAATGGGATTTCAAACGGAAGGTTCAAAATAGAATCGTACGTTGAAAGGTCGGTTGCCCAAAGAAAACCTTCCTGGCGTAATTCGATGGAGGTTGGGAAGAAAAAGAACATGGCAAATAAAATCGGCATTTGAAGCAACATTGGCAGACAGCCTCCCATCGGGTTGACGCCTGCTTTTTTGTAAAGTGCCATCATTGCCTGCTGTTTTTCAAGGGCTTTGTCGGGCCCGAATTTCCCGTTTAACTCATCAATTTCGGGTTTCAAAACACGCATTTTCGCCTGCGAAACGTATGATTTATAAGTGAAAGGGAAAAGAATGACCTTAATTATAATGGTCAGTAACAAAATGATGATCCCAAAATTATCGATGTAATTTCTTAAAAAGTTAAAAACAGGAATAATCAGCCATTTATTTACCGGACGAACGATTGCATAGCCCAGGTCGATCTGACGTTCAAGGTCCAGATCGTATTGTTTCAGGGTTTGGTAGTGATTGGGGCCAAAATAAAACTGCATCCCGTTGCTTTCGGTTTGTTTTCCTTCGTACGGAACTGTGATATCGGCCGAAAAAGAAGCAAGATATTTCGGGTCTTTCTCTGTTTTCTCCTGTTTTATCAATGCACTTGGAAAAGCTTCGTCGGCAATAATTGTCGAACTGAAAAACAATTGTTTGAACCCAATCCATTTCAAACGGGTTGAAAGATTTTCCTCTTCCGATTTTGAGTTTGACAGATGATCGGTTTCATCTTCGAAAAATTTATAAGTAATATTGGTGTACCTGTCTTCACCAAATTTCGAAATTCGCTCCTGACGGGGGACTTTGATAGCCCATTTCAGGTTCAGGAAGGTTTGGTTACTGGCAATGTATTGATTCATTCCCTGGAGGTTCATGTCAAAATCAACAAGAAATGAATTGTATTCCAGCGTATAAACATATTCAAGGTAACTTCCCGGAGCAACTTCGAGTTTGAATTTTATCGACTCCTTCGAACCGGGATTTTGTTTGTTAAATTTTATTTTGCCCTCACTCCCCTTTTTCACCTCCGGGCCAGTAACCACAATTTCTTTTTTATCACCTTCAAGCGTGAAAAAGAAATTATCTGTTTCGATAGACCGGTTTTGTGCAAAGAAGTTGAGTCCAAAACGGTTATCGGGTCCATCAAATAACAACAACGGCAGCGAATCGTGTGTCTGATAGTTTTTTAACTGAACTGAATATACCCTACCGCCCTTGTTGGTGAAAGTAATCTTCATCAGGTTGTTTTCGAGGGTATAAAATTCTTCCGATCCAACGGCTGCCACACCGAATGCACCAAACTGGTCGGTTTTTTCTTTCAATTGCAAATCCGGATTCAATGTATCGGTAGCAGCATCAGCAATTTCCTGAGCGGTTTTCTCTGCCTGCTGTTGTTGCATCAGCGCTGTGGCTTTTTCAGCTTCCACCCTGGCAATTGAATCCTGTCTGTGTCTGGCCGCTTCAATCTGTTCTTTTGAAGGTTTATTAATGATTGAAAAAACAACCAGTATTAAAAAGATAAGGAGTATTCCTATTATCGATTTTTTATCCATTCTGTAAATTTATTGTTGCAATGCGTTTTTAATAAAATCAACAAAAAGCGGGTGTGGGTTTAACACGGTACTGCGATATTCGGGGTGAAATTGTACACCCACAAACCACCGGTGATTCGGAATTTCAATGATTTCCACCAAATCAGTTTCAGGATTGATACCCACAGGAATCATTCCGGCCTCGATAAATTTCTCGCGGTAGGCATCGTTAAACTCATAACGATGGCGGTGTCTTTCGTGGATGGTAAGTTTATTGTAGGCTTTGCAGGTGTTCGAATTACTTTCAACAATGCGGCATTCGTAGGCACCAAGACGCATGGTCCCACCGTAATCGGTAATTCCTTTTTGTTGTTCCATCAGGTCGATTACCGGATGCGGAGTTTTTGGCGACATCTCTGTTGAATCGGCCTCTTCGAGATTCAACACATTCCGCGCAAATTCAATGACTGCCACCTGCATGCCAAGGCAAATGCCAAAATAGGGTATGTTGTTTTCGCGGGCGTATTTTGCAGTAAGTATTTTCCCTTTCATGCCACGATGACCAAAACCCGGAGCAACAATAATCCCATTTAGTTTCGATAGCAGTTCTACGTAATTATTGTTGTTAATATCTTCTGAATGAATCCAGTTGATATTCACCTTTGCCCTATTTTCGGCACCGGCGTGAACCAATGCTTCAGCAATTGATTTATAAGCATCGTGTAATTCAACATACTTACCAACCAGTCCAATTTCCACTGTTTTTACCGGGTTTTTTAATCTTTTCAGAAAATCATTCCAGGAAGCCAGGTCAATTTTTTCATTGATCGGAAGACCCAGTTTTTTCAGAACTGTAATATCCAGTTTTTCCTCCAGCATTTTTAATGGCACCTCATAAATAGTGGGTACATTTACTGATTGTACAACAGCATCAATACTTACATTACAAAACAAAGCCACTTTTTCGCGAACAGATGTTTCGATGTTGTGTTCGGTGCGTAGTACCAGGATATCAGGCTGAACGCCCTCTTCAAGCAATTGTTTTACTGAATGTTGCGTAGGTTTTGTTTTTAATTCGCCGGTAGCTGACAAATAAGGAACCAAGGTTAAATGAATAACCAGTGCTTTCGAACCCAGTTCCCATTTTAACTGACGAACCGATTCAATATAGGGCAGTGATTCGATGTCACCAACGGTTCCGCCAATCTCTGTAATAACAATATCGTATTTACCTTTCGAACCAAGAATTTTTATGCGCCGTTTAATTTCATCGGTAATGTGAGGAATAATCTGAACTGTCTTGCCCAGGTAATCACCTTTCCGTTCTTTACTGATCACTGACTGATAAATTCTTCCGGTAGTTACGTTATTGGCCTGCGATGTGGCTTCGTTCAGAAAACGCTCATAATGCCCCAGATCCAAATCTGTTTCTGCTCCATCCTCTGTTACAAAACATTCCCCGTGTTCATAGGGGTTTAATGTGCCCGGATCGATATTAATATATGGATCGAGTTTCTGGATGGTGACGTTATAACCTCTTGCCTGGAGCAACTTTGCCAGCGATGAAGCCAGAATTCCTTTGCCAAGCGATGATGTAACCCCCCCCGTAACGAATATGTACCTTGTATCTGACAACTTGTTCTGTTTTTAAAATTAAGGCACAAAATTAATGATTTAAAGAAATCTGAACGCGAATAAAAGCCCGATTTCAAAAATAATAATCCAGAATTTCCGGTTAATTAATAAACAATCGAGATTTTCTTTCTGCCAGACGAATAAAACATAAAAGAACAGGCAATTCACATTTGTAATAAAAGCAACACATATGTATAACACCTTGATTTTATCTATAATAAACAAAAAAAACTATTTTTCATTGTACTACTTATGATAAGGTTCGTTGTTCAGGATTTTGAATGACCTGTAAATTTGCTCAACAAGAAATAGTCTTGCAAGTTGATGGGGCATGGTCATTTTGGACATGCTTAAACAAAAGTCTGCTCTTTTCTTTACCCTTTCAGATAGTCCTTCAGCTCCGCCTATTACGAAAATGACCTGATTTGTTCCCTGTAATCCTATGCTTTTTATCTTTTCTGCGAATTCCTCGGAATCCAGCTGTTTTGCAGGGATATCCAT
>JAJUGS010000131.1 GCA_029265875.1 Prolixibacteraceae bacterium | reverse complement strand
TTTTTTTCACCGCGGAGGCGCGAAGGCGCTGATTTTTTTCTCTGCCTCTCACGGTCTCTGGTTATTATTTTTATTTTTTCTTTTATTTCACCGCGGAGGCGCGAAGGCGCTGAGTTTTTTCTTTGCGTCTCTCCGTCTCTGCGGTTAATTATTTTCGAAAAATTCCTTTACTGAATTTACAATATACTTCAACTGTTCTTCCGTCATTTCGGTGTGCATGGGCAGCGATAAAACTGTTTCGGCAAGTTGCTCGCTCACCGGGAAATCTCCCTTTTTGTACCCAAGATAACGGTAAGCTTCCTGCAAATGATGCGCGCCCGGATAATAAATCATCGATGGGATTCCTTTTTGCTGGAGAAACGCCTGTAATTCATTTCGTTTCGCCGTTTTTATGGTGTACTGGTGGAAAGCGTGAGTGCTATATGAAACCCGTGCCGGGAGTTCCAATCCATTCAAATTCTTTAAATTCTCATCATAAAAAGCAGCTGCTGCCTGACGGGCTTTTATGTGTTTGTCGAAATATTTGAGTTTTACATCGAGAATTGCAGCCTGAATACTGTCGAGCCGCGAGTTAACGCCTATTCTTTCGTACTGGTATTTGGCTTTCATGCCGTGGTTGGCAATGGAGCGGATTGTTTTAGCCAGTTCGTCGTCAGTTGCATAAATAGCACCGCCATCGCCAAAGGCTCCCAGGTTTTTTGATGGAAAAAACGAGGTACATCCAATGTGGCCGACAGTTCCGGCATGTTTGCGGGCCCCGTCGTTGAAAATATACTCGGCGCCAATGGCCTGTGCTGCGTCTTCGATAACAAACAGGTTGTATTTTTTGGCAATCTTCAGAATTTCCTCCATCTCAGCACACTGTCCGAACAGATGAACCGGTACAATTGCCTTTGTTTTCGGTGTTATCAATTTTTCAATCTGAGTTGTGTCGATATTGAAAGTATCAGCGCAAACATCAGCAAAAACAGGTTTCAAACCCATCAAAGCCAGTGTTTCCACGGTGGCAATAAATGTAAAAGGCACGGTAATCACCTCGTCGCCGGGTTGTAACCCAAGTGCCATGTATGCAATCTGTAAGGCGTCGGTCCCGTTGGCGCAGGCTATAACGTTGGTGGAAAGATAATTGGAAAGATTTTTTTCAAACTCCAGCACTTTCCCGCTTTTAATAAATTGTGTTGAGCGAATCACCTCCTGCATGGCCGCATCAATTTCGGCTTTCATCGTCAGGTACTGACCGTAGGTATCGCACATGTGAATTGTTTGCATATTTTTTAGCTTGTAAAGACGTAAAGAAAATCTATTCTCCGTATCCCTTTTTTAATTAATATTCTTTAAAACCAACGCTATTTTTTCGGCTGCATTGCCATCGCCATAAGGCTTTTTATCAAATTTTACATTGTGCCTGCCCAGATTATTCACAGTTTCGAGGATTTTAGCTGATTCGGTGCCTGTGAGGAAGTTAAACCCCATTTCAACCAGTTCTGTCCATTCGGTTTCGTTGCGGATTACCAGGCAATGTTTTTCAAAAAAGAAGGCTTCTTTTTGCAACCCACCACTGTCGGAAATCACAAAAGCACAATGCTTCAGCAACTCAATCATATCGAAATATCCCACGGGATCAATCGGGTTGAAATTTAGTTTTAACCCACGCGATTCGATAATTTTGCGGGTTCTCGGGTGAATGGGAAGAACAATGTTATATCTCTCTGAAAGTTTGTTCAGCGTAAAAATCAGTGATGCAAGAATCGCCGGATCATCGGTGTTTTCCTGCCGGTGCAACGTTGTGAGCAGAAATTTACCGGGTCCAAGTTTTAAGTCTGAAACGATTGTGGAATGTTCTGCCGAAACTTTACTGTAATACAAAGCCACATCGTACATTACATCGCCACAATTTATGATATGGCAATCAAAATTTTCAAATCCTTCGCTTTTGAGATTGTCAATGGCATTTTCATTCGGGCAAAACAGGTATTTGGAAATCCGGTCGGTGAGAATCCGGTTCACTTCTTCGGGCATTTTCATATTAAAACTGCGCAAACCGGCTTCGATGTGGGCCACCGGAATATGCAGCTTGCTGGCAGCCAGTGCCCCGGCCAATGTTGAATTGGTATCGCCGAAAACCACCAGAACTGAAGGTTTCTCTTCAACGATCACTTTTTCAATTTCTTCCAGCATCCTGCCAGTCATGGCACCATGACTCAACGAATTGATACCGAGGTTGTATTTGGGCTGTGGAATTTCCATTTGCCTGAAAAAAATCTCGGCCATATTCTCGTCAAAATGCTGCCCTGTGTGAACCAGGACTTCCTCAATCCCATGTTTTTTCAGTGCCCTGCTCAACGCTGCCGCTTTAACAAATTGTGGCCGTGCCCCAACAATGGTCAGTATTTTTGGCATAAATAAATCCTTCAAAACTGTTAAAGTTTCAAAAATACTATTTTTGGACATGCAAAAGAAAATACTCTTTGTATATACCAATTTCTCAACTTTTGTCCGTACCGATTTCGAGATATTATCGGAGGTTCATCATGTTACACTTTACCAGTTTAAGCCGGTAAAAGGATTGGTGAAAACTGCCTGGCAAATGCTCCGGCAAAAACTTTTCTTGCTGTTTAACTTTTGGAAATACGATGCAGTTTTCATCTGGTTTGCCGATTACCATTCGTTTTTGCCGGTTTTGTTTTCAAGGTTGATGGGGAAAAAATCATTTGTGGTAATTGGAGGTTATGATGTGGCTAAAATTCCGGAGTTGCAATATGGTTCTTTATTGAAGCCAATAAGAAGAATTTTAACTGTTTTTTCGATCCGTTACGCATCCTATTGTTTACCTGTTGTTGAACAACTTGAAGAGAGAATAAAAGAAATATGCCCTTTGGCAAAAACCAGAACTATTTACACAGGTTACAAACTTGAAAACAACAAAGCAGAAATTTTTGAGAATGAAAGAGAAAAGACAATACTTACGGTAAGTATTACCGATTCAGAACAAAGGATGCTCATCAAAGGATTAGACCGTTTCAAAGAACTTGCTGCCAATTTGCCTGATTTCAGATTTATCATTATCGGGGTTAAAGAAAATGCTGAATATTTGTTTGAACCGAAACCCGGTAATTTGGTTCTTCTGCCGCCATTGAAGTCAGACGAACTTATCAGCTATTATTGGAGAGCCTCATTTTATGCCCAGTTTTCGAGAAGCGAAGGACTGCCGAATGCACTATGCGAAGCGATGTTAAATGGCTGTATTCCGCTGGGTATAAATGTAGGCGGAATTGGCACTGCAATTGGAAATTGCGGGTTAATTATGCAGGAATGGAATTTACCGGAAGCTATTGATTTTATAAGATCGAACCCGATAAATTCAGAAAGAGAACATATTAAAAACTTTGTTCTTACGAATTTCAACCTTGAAACAAGAAAACAAAAATTAATTCAAACCATTCTATACCAATAATAGATTCTGTTCAGGAATTTTTGAAAAATAATCTTCAACCGTGAATTTGGTGTATATGTTCTTCCTGAATTTTTTCTGAAAATCATTCTCACATAGTCGTTTTCGTGATGAAATAAATTATAGGAATGAAATGTTTCTAAAATCAGTCCTGCATTCATTGCATTTTCCGACAATTCATCGGCATACAATTCCTGATCAATAATTTGCAATCGTTCCGGGAAATTAGTCCGTATGAATTCAATATTTTTCGGGTGTGGAATATTAATAAACAAAATTGCATCCTCATTCATATATTCAGCAATTACTTGAAACAAACCGGGATGCAGATTTTTCGGGATGTGCTCCAATACATCAGCGAGAACAATAAAGTCAAATTTTTGGTTGTAACTGAAATCCTGCATGTCAGAAACCATGAATTCAATATTCCTGTGATTTCCAAGCCTTGCTTTGGCCAATTCAATATTTTCCGGGCTGATATCGGTTGCTAAAATTTTTCCCCGCTTAAGATAATTCGCGATTAACCCGGTTAATGTGGCTATTCCGCAACCAATCTCGAGCAACGAATGATTTTTTTTCAATCCACAACTAACAATTTGCCTGAACAAATAATAATGTCGCAGATTTATACCTGTAACAACCTGTTTTTTAGAAAATTCGTTATAAAATTCCTTTATATTCTGCAAATTCTTTTCATCTGTCTGCATTTCAGTAATCAGTTTAATTTTTGTGAAGTAAATCTAAAAAATTCAACAATATCAGGAGATTCATTTCTTTCTGGTGTATTGCTTAATGAAAGATTTTATTTCGGTTAACTCTTCCAGTTTAAAAATAATTCCAGCCAGTGTGTAAAAAAACAAAGCTGTGAACAACAGTAAAACAAGGGATAACCAGGAATAGCTAAAATATCCGGCAAGAAAAGCAATTACAAAATACATGGTTACCGAAATAATAAAATATACCGACACATCGCGTATTTGCAGTAAAACTGAGTACCCAACCAGTTTTGAAACATAAATTGAACTGGCAAGTGCGGCAATGAGATTTACACCGATCTGTCCCCAGATAATGGCTGAGATTCCCCATCGGTAAGTAATAAAAATATTGATAACCAATAAACTTTTGGATATCATTTCAAGTTGCAGCACCCAACCCAATTTCCCCTTTGTTTTTAATATCTCGTAGTTTATTATCTGAAAGATGTAAAACAAACCCGTTAAACATAAAAGTTTAAAGTACCCCGAAGCAGGCAGCCATTTTTCGGTCAGCAATACAACCATCATCTGATCGGCAATGGCAATGAGGATAAAGATGATAGGGAACATTACAAATACCATTGATCGATAAGTTTTCCTTACAGCATTTTTCAACCGCCCGTTATCATCCTGAATGGTGGCAAACACCGGAAAAACCACGCGGTTAAAAATACTTACCCCCGTTTTTACCGGAAAATCCTGTAATTGCGAAGCCCGTGTGTACAAACCCAACGATTCAATAGGGAAAAGTTTACCGATAATATTGAAATACAAGTTTTGAAAAACTGTATAAATTAACCCGGCAACCGTTAGTTTTGAACCATAGCCAAACAACTCTTTCAAAACAGTAAATTTAAAAACTGCCATCGGGCGCCAGGTGCTGAAAATCCAAAGAAACAGCGATGTAATAAGACTCTTGATAAGAATCTGCCAAACAATTGACCATACCCCAAATCCTTTCAATGCCAGAAAAAGGGCTACAATACCGCCTACAATACTACCGCCAGAATTTACAAATGCCATTAATTTGAAGTCAACTCTTTTTTGTAGCAGTGTTTGTTGAATGAGGCTAAATGAAAGAATAATAAAATTCAGGCTGACTACCCTAATTAAATCAACAAGCCGGGGTTCGTCATAAAACCGTGCTACCCAGGGTGCGATCAGAAAAAACAAAAAATAAAGGATAAAACTGACCGAGATATTGAAATAAAACACAGAAGAATAATCAGTTTGCGAAGGATTTTTTTTCCAGATTAAAGCCGAACCAAAGCCACTATCAATTAATGTTTGCCCAACCGCCATGAAAATCAAAATCATACCCAGTAATCCATAATCGGAAGTATTAAGGATACGGGTTAAAAATATACCCATAACGAACTGAATACCCTGTGCTCCAAATCGCTCCGTCGCACTCCAGAAAAGTCCTTTGGCTGCTGCACCTTTTAAATTATTCGATTCAATCATTTATCAATATTCAGCCCAAAATTGCTTTTTAATCGGTTCTGTGAAAAAAGCGGTTGAAATAACTATTTTTGTCAGGTTCAAAAAACAGTCACAAAATAAACCAATTAATATGGCAAAAATATCCGGCTACCGCAATATTTTAATTCATGCAGGAATTATTGTTTTGTTTATCGTCCTTGCATATGCCTATTTTTCTCCTTTACTGGAAGGCAAAGAGCTACAAATGGCAGACCTTGACCATTTTAAGGGAATGTCAAAAGAATTGGTTGACTACCGTAATTCAACAGGCGAAGAAGCCGTTTGGACCAATACCATGTTCAGCGGAATGCCCGGTTATTTGATTTCAGTGGTGTATCCCGGCAACCTGGCTGATTATCCTGCCGGCTTGTTGAGAAATCTTTTTTCAATCGCTTCCTTTATAATCTGGTATTTTCTGGGCTTTTACATTCTGCTTTCGAGCCTGAAAATCAGCCGCTGGACAAGTGTTGTAGGAGCCATCGCGTTTGGTTTTTCATCCTATTTCATTATCATTATCGGGGCCGGACACGCGTCAAAAGCCATGGCATTGGGATTTTTACCATTACTAATTGCTGGTGTTTTGATGGCTTTTAAAGACAGGAAAATTCCCGGGGCCATTCTTTTTGCCATCGGGCTTTCATTTGAATTGCTGGCAGGGCACCCGCAAATTACTTATTACGGAATGATTCTGATGGGAATTTATGCCATTGCCGAACTGGTTGCTGCTATTCGCGAAAAGACCCTTCCGAATTACGGGAAATCGATGCTTTACCTGTTGGCAGGCGTAATAATTGCTGTGGGAATGAATTTTTCGAGACTATATACAACCTGGGAATATTCCAAAGAGACAATCCGCGCACCTTCAGAATTAACAATTAACGACCATAACAAAACTTCGGGTTTAGACAAAGATTACGTGGTACAGTGGAGTTACGGAATTGATGAAACCTTGACGTTGTTGATCCCGAATTTCAAGGGCGGCAGCAGCCTGACAAACCCGGGAGAAAAATCAGAAAGTTTTAAAGCACTTCAGCAAAAAGGAGTTCAGAATCCCAAACAGACAATCCGCGGTGTGAGCATGTACCATGGCGAACAACCCGGAACATCGGGGCCTGTTTATGTGGGCGCAATCGTTGTTTTTCTTTTTGTTTTAGGGTTGTTTGTGGTAAAAGGAGTTTACAAATGGTGGCTGGCAGCAGCAACTGTTGTATCCATTGTTTTATCGTGGGGCGGAAATGTGATGGGACTAACCAGCTTCCTGCTCGATTACCTGCCGTTGTACAATAAATTCCGTGCCCCTTCCATGACTTTAGTAATAGCGCAAATTACCATGCCGCTGCTTGGATTTATGGCATTGCACGATATCCTTACCGGAAAAGTTGATAAAAAAATCTGGCAAAAAGGCTTGCTATGGGCAGCCGGGTTAACAGGCGGAATTGCCCTTGTATTTGCTTTGCTTCCCAGCATTGCGGGCGATTTTTCCAATGCTTTCGATGCCCAGCGATTCCCTGATTGGTTGATTGACAGTGTGATTGCCGACAGAAAATCGCTGTTGCGGATGGATGCATTCCGCTCTTTTGCTTTTATCGCGCTGGCAGCCGGCGCATTATATGCCTGGAGCGCTAAAAAACTGAATACCACAACTTTTATGGCAGTTCTGGGCGTTTTGGTTTTGGTCGATCTGTGGCCGGTTGACAAACGTTACCTCAATAACGACAACTTTGTTTCGAAACGCGAAGCACAAAACCCATTTCCTGAAATGCCGGTTGACAAAGCTATTTTACAGGATAAAGATTTGTATTACCGTGTTCTACCCTTAACAGGCGATCCGTTTCAGGATGCCCGCACATCTTATTTTCACAAAAATGTGGGTGGTTATTCAGCAGCCAAACTCCGTCGCTACCAGGAAATTATCGAACACCAGCTTCTACCCGAAATGCAGGAAATGGTAAAAGGGTTAAATTCCCAGATCCGTCCTGATTCTGTTTTTGCCAACCTCGGTGTTATCAACATGCTGAATACCCGTTACCTGATTTACGACCTGAACCAGCCCCCCATTAAAAACCCGGCTGCTTTGGGAAATGCCTGGGTGGTTGACAAATTCAAGGTGGTGGAAAATGCCGACGAGGAAATCGAAGCACTTAAAAACATCAATCCTGCGAAAGAAGCTTTAATCGACAAACGTTTTGCTGAGCATGTAAACGGCAAAACCTTTCACAAAGACAGTGCAGCCAGTATTGTTCTTACAGAATACAAGCCCAATTATCTGAAATATGCAGCGAATGCTGCTTCCGAGCAACTTGCCGTTTTTTCGGAGGTTTATTATGCAAATGGCTGGAAAGCTTACATCGATGGGCAGGAAGTTCCCCATTTCAGGGTAAACTACATTCTGCGCTCGCTGGTTTTACCGGCCGGGCAGCATACGGTAGAGTTTAAATTTCACCCGGCATCGTATTACACCGGAAATAAAATATCGCTTGCAAGCTCTTTGTTGCTTTTGCTGGTAATGGCCGGTTACGCATTTACAGAATACAGAAAAAGAAAAACCGTTAAAAACTGATCTTTCTGAAATATGCCGGAACGGTTAAATGGCGCCTTTTTCCAAAGAAATGTACTGGCAGTTGCACCCGAATTGATCGGGAAAACGCTTGTCAGAAAATTTGACGACAAAAATATTCTTCGATATAAAATTACAGAAACCGAAGCCTACAGTGACGATGGCGATTTGGCCTGTCACGCCAGCAAGGGAAAAACACCCCGGACAGAAGTAATGTTTCGCGAAGGCGGACTTGTTTATGTTTATTTTATTTACGGAATATACTGGATGCTCAATTTTGTGACAGGTAAAAACGAAGAAGCTTCGGCTGTTTTAATCCGCGGATTGGAAGGTGTTTCGGGACCGGGAAGAGTAGGAAAAGTGCTTCAGCTTGACAAATCGTTTTATGGCGAAAACCTTGAAACCTCGGAAAGAATCTGGGTTGAAGATGACAATTTCTATTCTGAAATTGTTGCCACACCCCGAATCGGGATCAATTATGCCGGAGAACCCTGGATCAGCAAACCCTGGCGATTTTTAATCAAAACATGACTATTTTGGATTGCAATCCAAAATAGTTATATCTTTTTTGGATTTGATTCCAAAAAAGTTCAATTCTGCTTCCTCCTCAAAATAAACCTGTCGTAAACAAATAAAAGTAACACCGAAAGTACCGCAACTCCGGAGTAAACATACCAGATGTTGGAAGGATGGTATTCTGCCCAGATAAAATTGGTAAGTTCGTGGCTGGTCATTCCCATTTTACCGGCAGCTGCGTTAAAAAAATCATTTTTTGAATAGGATTCAGAAATTTCGGGAAGCGAAATTCCCCGTTTTGCAATTTCCTGCTGAAGCAGGTAAATTTTATCCGAAGTTTTTTCATAAATATCTCCCGAAAGCCAGCCTGCCAAAGCATGTCCACCGGCATACGGAAGAAACGAAGTGCCCATGTAAAGCGCTTTTTTATCGGGCGGGGCAATCCGGCCAACATATTCTGTAAATTTGGGTGAACTCGACATTTCGCCTAAACCAAAAATCAGGATTCCCAACAAAATCAGCCACCCACTTTGTGTCGAAAACATCATCATCAAACCACCCGACAAAACCAGGATTCCGCCCATCATGGCCGAAAGTGGTTTAAAGCGCATCACCAGGGCCGAAACTGCGATCTGGAAAACGATGATAAAAAACGAATCCATGCTGGTCAAAGTTACCGTTGTAATGGTTCCCTCTGCTGTTCCGATTGAATGTGCCAGCCACGGCCAAACCGACTCAATCCCCCGGTAAATTCCGGAAGAATCGACCCACTGCTCAATAAAAACCGGAAATGAGTAATACAACTGGTTAAAAGCTGCCCAGAAAACCACCATAATAACCAGGAAAAGAACATATCTCCAGTTTTTCAGGGTTACCCAGATATTGTAAAAAGCCTGTCCGATGTTTTTACCAAGCGAAACCTTATTATCCTGAATTTGCGGTTCTTTAAAGAAAAACATGGTGATCAGAAAATTGATCCCGATTGTAACCATCGACATATAAAAAACATAGTCCCAGCTTTTCTGCATAAAAATTCCGGCAAAAAACGGCCCGATAAAACCGCCGATATTCACCATCATATAAAAAATCCCGAACCCGATGGAAGCCGTTTCATCGGTGGTATTTCTCGAAATCATGGCAGAAATGATGGGTTTGAAAAAAGCGCCGCCGACACATGTCCATATAAAGGCAAAAAACATCATCCCGAAAGTGTCGAAGCTTTTTATCATGTAAAAACCGGTGACATACAAGGCAAACGAAAGGTAAAGAATGCGTTTGTAGCCCAGTTTATCGGCAATGGCCCCCGTGATTACCGGCAGAAAATAGAGTAACATCGACCCGGTTCCCATGATGGCACTTTTTTCGGCTTGTGATAAACCCAGTGCGCCGGTGTCTTTTGAGTTGACCAGGTAAAGTGCAAATGCCATGTAAAATCCATACCACGCCCAGCGTTCAAACAATTCGATTGTATTTGAAGCCCAGAATGTGGTGTTGTATTTTTTTAATACCGAAAAAACGCCCATCCGATTAATTTCTAAATTGTTTATTATGATTTTGATGCTTTCTCCAGTTTATCAATCAGGGCATTTAGTTTGTCGTCGATTTCCTTACTGATTTCCTGCTGATTGTATTTCGCGGCTATGATTTTCATATTCTGTACCAGCGAAATCTGGTTATTCTGGTCTTCTTCAATCATGTAAACCAAACCGTCTGGTAAACTGGTGTAATAATTCAGCATTGCAAAACCATTATCGGCCAAAACTCTCAAAAGTTTATTGGCTTTTTCGGTTTCCCCGGCCTGATAATAGAGTTCCACTGCCTGCATGGATGTAAATGTGAGCGGAATTCTTTCGTTCGGGAATATTTCGAAAAGCTTGTCTAAAACCTCAATTGCCCGCACTTTATCGCCCTTTTCAAGCAGTTTTCTGGCCAGACGCGAGAAAATATAACGCGCCTGGATGATGTCGATTGCTTTGCGGTTGTACTCATCGAGATAAATTTCCGGATCGTTTACATTGCCCCAAACAAACTTGTTCATTAGATTATTGTACAAAATGTCCGCATCAATGCGTCCTCTGAACGCGCCATCCGACTTGGTTTCGATGGGGACAAACCTGTATGCAAGCCCTTCAAACTGCAGATAATCCAAAAAGAAAATATTGTTTGAATACAACAGGCTGTGGTCGATATAAATTGGCCGTTCCCAGTTGTTGGCGGCAATCATATTCAAAACAGCCATTTCACTTTTTGTAATATAGTTTTTTGTAATCCTGAATTTTACTGAATCAACGATAAGATCAGCATCTTCGGGTTTTACAGTTCCCGATGAGATTGCTTTTTGTTTATCAACCGTGATATGAAAGTTCCGTGTTGGCAGGTAATTCATTTTCTCGCCGCTCACCACCTGAACTTTGGCGCGATCGTCATTACTTCCCAGAAATTTCATGGCTTCACTCAGTTCCATCGAGCCATTGTATCTTTCCACAAACAAAACCGCATCGCGGTGGCCCATGTAATACACATCTTTATCGAAGGTAAAAGGCATGGGCGCTGCCTGGTTCGAAGCCATCCGGTGTTGGGTGATGTACCAGTCCATTCCGAGATAACTCATATTGATGATTTTGATATCGGGTCTCACTCCTTCCACTTCCTGCACATACCAGAGCGGGAACGTGTCGTTGTCGCCATAAGTCAGCAAAATGGCATTCGGGGCGCACGATTCGAGATAATTAATAGCATAATCACGGGTCATGTACCTTCCTGAACGATCGTGATCATCCCAGTTTTGAGCGGCCAATACTCCGGGAACAAGTGCCAATGAAACAACAGTAACCGCAACAGCACCAGTCGTTCCTTTTAACAGTTTCTGAACCAGCGAATAAAATGCCGGAACTGCCAGCCCGATCCAGATGGCAAAAGCATAAAACGAACCGGCATAAGCATAATCGCGTTCGCGCGGCTGGTAAGGATATTGATTCAGATAAACAATTATTGCCAAACCTGTAAATAAGAACAGCAGCATGGTTACTGTAAATCCCTGTTTCCCTTCTCGTCCGTTGTTATACTGATAAAACATCCCCACCAATCCGAAAAACAGCGGAAGAAAATAGTAAACATTCCGACTGGGGTCTTTTTTCATGAAATCGGGCATATTATCACGTGGCCCCACGCGTGATTTATCGAGAAAATCGATCCCGCTCACCCAGTTTCCTTCGTTAAAAGTTCCATGTCCCTGAATATCATTCTGCCGTCCCACGAAATTCCACATAAAATACCGCATGTACATATGTCCGATCTGGTAAGTAAAGAAAAACCGCAGATTTTCAGTAAAAGTGGGCTTCATCAGTGTTTTTGTTTCTTTCCCATCCCGTATCCTGAC
>JAJUGS010000254.1 GCA_029265875.1 Prolixibacteraceae bacterium | reverse complement strand
TCCACCATTCACTTCTTCCATTTTTTCAAAACTCAATTCTTTCATGATTATTTGAATTTAAGTTGTTAAACAATTGGCTGAATGCCCCACTTTTGCCATTGCCTGTTTGCAAAAGTGGTTCCCGGATGGTAGTTTTGTACGGGCGGTTTATCAAAACTGCCTGCCTCCCCGGGCCGGGAACAAAGTAACGCATGCAACTGCCCCCGGGGAGGCATACCCAATAAACTTGTTTTTGCCAGTTATTGTAAGTTGTTTCACCTTTTGGTTGTTTTCCTGCTTCGGGGTACGAAGTCAGGGGTTTATACAGTTGCAATTTAAACCTTAATACAATAAAAAACAAGAGGTAAAATTTTGAGAAAATCAGTTTTTTTTTTTACAAAGCACTGATTTAATGTTAGTTAAAAACTATTTTCAATAAAATGTTTTATAACATAATATTTAGAGGGTAACTTTTCGTGGGTTTCGGGAATTTAGGCCAATGTGCCAATGAAAATGCACGGTTTTATTCAAATAAATTCTCATCCCTGATAATCATCAGAATGGCCGAGTGCGGCAGAATAATGTATTTTTCGTTGTTAAACTCAATTTCGTAACCGCTTTTGCTGAGGTAAATAGCCAAATCACCCGCCTGGGTTTGCAGCGGAATGTATTTAATTTCATCTTTTTTATCTTTCCAGGCTTCGTCGCTTTCAATCACCGCCGGAATGGGGTAACCTGGTCCCACCTTTACAATGTAACCGCTCTGAATCTGTTCATTTTCGGTTACTGTTGGCGGCAGGTACAAACCGGTTTTTGTTTTGCCCGAAGGATTTTTGGGTTTCACCAACACACGGTCGCCCACCATGATAAATTTGGCCAGGTCTTTTTCTTCAATTATCAGCGACATCTTTCAAACAGCTATTAATTTTTACCGGCTGCAAAGATAAAATTTATTGATTCAGCCTGTAACAGGGACCCGAATAATTAAAATTTCCGGCAACTGTATGACTGTTTTATGAATTATTAACCACAAAAATTGCCACAAATAGTACCCACAAGCGTCACTAAATTGAAAATTTCAGTTTTTGCATAGATTTTCTATTTTATCAAACAATTGATTTATTGCTACTTAATGGAATACATGAAAAATAATTGAAATTTTTTTTAGTACTATGTATTGCATGGTATTAGTTTTTGTTTATATATTTGCAATACATATTTCAATGTATATTAAAGTACAGTTTTAAAAATAGTTCTTTAAAAATGTAACGAAAATAAAAAGCAGGCGTCTTAAAGACAGAAAACAAAAAAACAGAAACAGAAACAAGTTCAGAATACAATTAAACAAACAAGGAGAAACAAGTCATGAAAACAACAAACAATGTTCAGAAAACAAACCTCAAAGCAATAACCGTAGGAATTGTTTTAGCAGTATTGGGATTCAGTGTAAACGCCCAGGGTGCATTAAAACCCGAATTCGAAAACAACCCGAAAAACCAGATGGCTTTTGCAGGGACATTAAAAGCTGAAGCAAATACTTTTGCAAAATCGGCCACCGGTAACGAATCAACACTCGCAGCATTTCTTACGGTTGAAACCGAAGAACCATTGCATGTTGAAGCATGGATGACAAAAACTGAAAACTTTGAAGCAGCACCAGTGGCATTTGAAACCGTTTCGGACGAAGAACTTACAATTGAAGACTGGATGATGGATACAAAAACTTTTGAAGAAAAAGAAGTTGCTGTGGCAAATACACCGGATGATGAAAAAAAATTGTTCTTCGAGGTTTCGACCACCAAATTTATGTTCCGTGAGATTAAAAAAGAACCGGCCATGAAACTGGAAACCTGGATGTTTAAAAACAATAACTGGAAATAAACAAAGCCTGAAACGATTAGAACGGGGGAGAGACAGAGGGGAAGATCGTTTTGAAGCGTGGGTTGCGGCCCGCGCTTTTTTTATGTTACAGGAAATTCGTTGTGAATATCGGTCAGCACTTCGCAGCCGGTGGGTGTTACCAGCACCGTGTGTTCAAATTGCGCCGAAAGTTTATTATCCACGGTGCGTGCGGTCCAGCCGTCGTGTTTGTCAATTGTTGTCCGGGCTTTTCCCTGGTTAATCATGGGCTCGATGGTAAAAATCATTCCGGGTTTCATCAATGCACCGGTATTGCGCCGGGCAGCGTGGTCAACCTGCGGCTCCTCATGAAAATCGACTCCCACCCCATGGCCACAGAATTCATAAACAACACTATAACCTTTTGACATGGCATAACGGTTAATTACAAACCCGATGTTTCCGAAATAATTTCCTGGCTTTACCTGTTCAATGCCCAATTTCAAACAATGTAAAGTTGCATCAACAAGTTTTTGTGCATCATCCGAAACCTCCCCCACACAAAACATCCGCGATGTGTCGCCATAGAATCCATTTAATATGGTGGTAACATCAATATTGATAATGTCGCCTTCTCTTAAAATGGTGTTTTCTGATGGAATCCCGTGACAAACCACGTTATTGGGCGAAATACACGATGATTTCGGATAGCCATTGTAGCCTTTGGTGGCCGGAACAGCTCCGTGAGCCAGAATAAATTCCTCAATTTTCTGGTCGATAAAACCGGTGGAAATACCAGGACTTACAAATTGTGCAGCATAATCAAGTGTTTCGGCAGCAAGACGGCTGCTTTTTCTGATTCCGTCAATCTGTTCCTGCGTTTTTATGATTATTCCACCCATCGTACTTTTTAAAATTTGCGCAAAAATGGCGATTTACAATTGTATTTCAAAACCGAACAATAATTTTGCTGAAAAGTTTAAGAAAGCCGGAAGTCCGAAGTCGGAAGACGGGAAAAAGAAAAGAGAAAGAGAGATGAGCAACCGAAGCAAAACTGAATTTTAACGACATCAAAATAAACAAAATACAAAAAAGGGGGAAGTCAGACAGTCTCTTTTGTTTTATAAACTATTTCAGACTCCGGTCTTCCGTCTTCAGACTTTTTTGAAAATGAAACACATCAACCATCTATCCACCAAATCGTATTTTATCGACCGCACAGGGAAACTCTCGGCGTCGTTTATGTTTTACCAGATGCAGGACATTGCCTGGGAACACGCCAATATACTGGGTTTCGGGTACGACAAGCTGCGCAAAGAACAGCAATTCTGGGTACTTTCGCGGCTGCTGGTAAAAATTAACCGCCGCCCCGATTGGGGTGAGAATTTTATCCTCGAAACCTGGTCGCGCGGAACCGACGGTTTTTATGGCTACCGCGATTTTAATTTTGTCGATGGGGCCGGAAAAATTATTGCACAAGCCACCAGCAGTTGGCTGGTACTCGATGCGGCCACCAAACGAATCGTCCGCCTTTCAGAGTTTACCGATTTTCCGAAATACGAAGAGAGTGTTTTTGGCGAAAATGCCGGAAAAGTAAAAGCGCCACAGGCAGACTCCGAACTTCTGTTTACACCGGTTCTTTTTAACGAAATCGATATCAACCAGCATTTTAACACCGGTCGTTATATCGAACGGATAATCGACAGCTATGATTTTGATTTTCATGCCAGCCACGAACTGGCTGAGTATGAAATCAACTTTCTGAAAGAAGGGTTGCCTGCCGACAAACTGGCTGTAAAAAAACAAATGGTGGACGGATTGAACCATCTTTGTTGTGTGGTGCGCGAAATTGATGGTGCCGAACTGGTGCGTGCCCGGCTGGTGTGGAGAAGAATCTGATTAACTTTAAAAATTCGTAAAACAAAATAAACAAGATGAAACGCAGAAACTTTATTAAAAATAACTCACTAATTGTTGGAGGACTGTTGATTACGCCTTCGGTTTCAATAGGAAAAGAAATGTTTTCCGGAGCACAATTTGTATCGAACCGGCCCGAAGTTGCCAAACGCACTTTTACCAGCGAAGCAGTTGAAAAGCTGATTGCCGAAGTAAAAGCCAAAATTGCCGACAAAGAAGTGGCCTGGATGTTCGAAAATTGTTACCCGAATACGCTCGACACCACGGTTGATTATGAACTGATTGACGGAAAACCCGATACTTTTATTATTACCGGCGACATTGATGCCATGTGGTTGCGCGACTCAACTGCGCAGGTGTGGCCTTACATGCCACTCATCGGCACCGACAAAAAACTGAAAGACCTAGTTCACGGGCTGGTAAACCGGCAGGTAAAATGTGTGCTTACCGACCCGTATGCCAACGCTTTTTACAAAGACCTGAAAAAAGAATCGGAATGGGGAAGCGACATCCCCAAACCGCAACCCGGCGTACACGAACGTAAATGGGAAATCGATTCGCTGTGCTATGTGGTCAGACTCTCCAACCGCTACTACGAACTTACCGGTGATGCTTCGGTTTTTGATGCCAGTTGGGACAAAGCCATGCGCCTGATTGTGGAGACATTCCGCACTGAACAACGCAAAGACGGCACAACGCCGTATCGTTTTATCCGCACCACCAATGCCATGATTGATGCCCCTGTGTTTTCAGGAACCGGACGGCCCATAAAATATACAGGACTGATTTGCTCCGCATTCCGCCCGTCAGATGATGCAGCACTTTTCCCCTACCTCATCCCATCCAACATTTTCGCAGCCATTTCGCTGAAACAACTTTCTGAAATCTACACTTCAGTTTTAAAAGACAGTGCATTTGCCCAAGTTTGCAGCGATTTTTCGAAACAGGTTTTTGATGCCGTGCAAAAATATGCAGTGGCTGAACATCTTGATTTTGGTGAAATTTACGCTTACGAAGTGGATGGTTTTGGCAACCGTGTTTATATGGACGACGCCAATGTTCCGTCGCTGATGTCGCTGGCCTATCTGGGTGCACACAAACCAACGGATAAATTATACAGCAACACCCGCAAATTTTTGTTGAGCGACAGCAATCCGTATTACCTGCGTGGAAAAGCTGCCGAAGGACAAGCAAGTCCGCACTCGGGAAAAGAACGCATCTGGCCGATGGGAATTATTCTGCGTGCCATGACTTCGGAAGACGACCAGGAAATTACGCACTGTCTGCAGATGCTGAAAGCCACACACAACGGAACCGGTTTTATGCACGAAAGTTTTCACAAAGACGACCCGGCCGATTTTACCCGCAAATGGTTTGCCTGGGCCAACACACTTTTTGGCGAACTCATTATCAAAATTTATCACGAAAGACCGGAGATTTTGAAGAAAACGTTTTAACTGAAAATTTTCTATTTATGAGAAAACCTATTTAATAATATTTTAAACAGGCTTTTTTATCCTCTTTATCAAATCACAGGTTGATCCTGTAAAACATTTTAAAAATCTCATCCAATTTTTCTTTCAATGGCTCTTGTCCGTCAATCCAGTTTGTTTTTATGCTTTGTTTTTTATGTCACGGAACCGGTCGATATAACTAATTACAAATCAATAATATTTAGTTACATTTGAAATCAAAGGAAAGATATTTCCAACACCCTTCGATTTCGCTCAGTTTGACCGTCACCCTGAGTGGCAACACAATTTTTATTGGGCACAATTTGAGAATGACAGAAAACTGCATCAACGCTGTCATTTCGACGAGTGTGCGAGGAGAATTGAAAATCAGCAGAGCTAAATCTCTTCGAACAAACAGACCTCTCCTATCGTCGAGGTGACAGCAAAACGAAACTGGCATTGGTGGCGAAGTCAAAGCGTGTTTTCATTAATCAAACAACATTTAATTACAAATTAGCAATTTTCAACATATTTACTAATTAGTATTTAGTAATTTTCATTATATTTGTTCGTTCATGATTAGTAAAAGTAAAAATAATGACTACAAAAACAGAATATCTCGAGCTGATTTCGGAACAAAAACTGGGAATTAATCGCGACAACAATATACTGATTCAGCGGGAAATTTTC
>JAJUGS010000113.1 GCA_029265875.1 Prolixibacteraceae bacterium | reverse complement strand
TCGGGCACCTCCCGGTCTTCGGTCGATTTGATATCTTTTGCATCTATCTGTTAATTACAGCAATACGGCCGTCGTGGAGAAGTCAAGTGGCGGGGGATCATAACTTCCCCGACAGTTCCCAGAATCGCAGCAGTTACGGCAGAAACAATCAAACCCACATTTTCATGTAACCCTGAAGTCGTAAAACGTTCTGCATAAACCGACAACCGTGTAATGTCAACCAGCGAAGCAATCACCACACCGGTCGCAATGTAAGCCTCTTTTGAAAGACCTGCTTTGATGAGGAAAGCGCTGCGCAGGGCGCCCTGGATTCCGGCCAGACCACCCAAAAAACCGCTTAAAATTCCGCCCAAAATCAGCTTGTTTTTGCCAAACTGTATTTTCTGAAACTGCGGAATTACCTCGAACAGCGAAAAGAAAAGCAGTAAAATGGCAATCACGAGTTTTACCGGAGTTACCTCAAATTGTTTTTCGCCCAAATGATAGCTGAACAGTGGTTGAAAGCCTGAAATCTGCATCAGCAGCCAGGCACCGGCAAACGACGCAAAAATGGCAGGAATGCCAAAACGCAGCAGCACCTGTTTGTTGGTGTGTTTGCCCACCAGCGCCATTTTAAACAGGTTGTTGGCAAAATGCACCACACCGGTTAAAGCGATGGCCACTTCCACCGGGAAAAACAAGGCAAAAACAGGCATCAGAATCGTGCCCAGCCCAAACCCGGAAAAGAAGGTGAGAATAGAAGTAAGAAACGCGGCGATGCAGATGATGATAATTTCGGTCATGATTCAACATTTTCAGTTAAAAACAGGTGGAGAAACCGAAAGTTCAGGAATCAATGTCAATCCAAAATCCGGTTATCCATTTTTTAACCCGGCGGGTTGACATATTTATAGAAACGTCCCTGCAACAAAGAGTATAACTTTTCCAAAGTTTAAAACTTTGGAAATGTTCTTTAAGCAAGTTTGAAGATTTTAACGGCTCCCCTGACGACGATTACAAAAATGATTGTACCAATTACCAGGTCGGGATAAACAGAATGGGTAAGATAAACAAGCCCTCCGGCAACCATTACCCCCATATTCACCATAATATCGTTACTTGTGAAAATCATGCCGGCCTGCATGTGTGCATCCTTGCTTTTGCTTTTCTGCAACAGGTACAGGCTTAACCAGTTACCGGCAAGTGCCAAAAGCGAAACAACAATCATTAACTGAAAAGACGGGACTGACTCAAAACCTGCAAAGCGCCTGATTACTTCTGCAAAACCCAGCAGTGCCAGAACAAACTGAAAGATACCGGCAGTTTTGGCAATGTTTTTCTTGAATGCCAGCGAGCCGCCAACAGCCAAAAGTGCGAGGCCATATACAAAGCTGTCGGCCAGCATGTCAAGGCTGTCGGCTACTAGTCCCATTGATTTTGACAGAAAACCGGTTAACATTTCGAGCACGAAAAAGAAAAAGTTGATTCCCAGCACCTGCCACAAAAGCTTTCTTTCCAGTTCATTTTTTCCGTTTGTTACTTCGGGATTCGCCAAGGTAACACTTTCAACCAGCGAGGTATCAAATTTCAGCATGTCGAGTTGTTGCAAAATCGGCTCATACTGCCCATTGTGGTAAACAACCAGTTTACGTTCCGGAATATCAAAATCCAGCGAATGGATATTTTCCAGGTTTGCCAGTTTCATCCGGATCATTTGTTCTTCTGAAGGGCAATCCATTCTGGCAATTTTAAACGTCGTTTTTTGCATAACACCAGATTGAGTCGGTTTTGTATCATAACAAATTTCAACGGCCCAGGGTTTTGATGAGGTGTTTCCTTAAAATCAATTAGCAAACATTGTAAAAACTAAGATTTCAGGGCTGCTCCCCTCTTTCCTCAACCCTAACGGGTTGCATATTTATAGAAACTACCACGTCGCAAACAGGGTGCGACCCAGCCGGGGTCGAATGGCGTATTGAATGACGTTTTTCTATAAATATGTGACGGCGTTGCCGCCATCTGATGAAAATATTTCGGTTTTCCACCCCGGCGGGTTGGTAGGTTTACAAAAACGTCCCTGTTATAAAGAAATTAACTTTTCCAAAGTATAAAACTTCGGAAAAGTTACTGACAGGCAGGGTCACCCACCTAACCGGGAGTTTTCAATAAATAGGTGATGCGGCTGGCATCCGTTTATAAAGAACCTTTCGTTTTACCTATCGAAACCGGCTTTTCAGTTTTAAAGCCACATTCACCAGCGCTATCATCACCGGTACTTCCACCAGCGGGCCGATAACACCGGCAAAAGCCTCACCCGAATTAATGCCGAAAATGGCAATGGCCACTGCAATTGCAAGCTCAAAATTATTGCTGGCTGCTGTAAACGATAAGGTGGTGGTTTGTTCGTAATTTGCGCCAACCTTTTTGCTCATGAAAAACGAAAACATAAACATCACCACAAAATAGAGGAGCAGCGGAATTGCAATCAAAATAACATCCATCGGTATTTTAACAATGTACTCGCCTTTCAGCGAAAACATAACAACGATGGTAAATAGCAGGGCAATCAGCGTTAACGGATTGATTTTGGGTACAAACCGGGTTTCGTACCAGGCTTTCCCTTTAACGCGGGTGAGAATGAACCTCGTTAAAAACCCTGCCATCATGGGTATTCCGAGGTAAATAAACACACTTTCGGCAATTACACCCATGGTGATTTGCGAAACCGTTTCGTTTACCGGTACGCCAAACCAACCGGGCAGAATGGCAATAAAAACATACGCGTAAACCGAAAAAAGCAATACCTGGAACAGTGAGTTAAACGCCACCAGCCCGGCAGCATATTGTGTATCGCCTTTGGCAAGGTCGTTCCAGACAATCACCATGGCAATACATCGCGCAAGCCCAATCAGGATAATTCCGTACATGTAGGGCAGGTTGGCATTGTTTTCGCCCGGGAAAAGTTTGAAAAACAGGATGGCCAATGCAAACATAAGCACTGGCCCCAAAATCCAGTTCTGAAACAGTGACAATCCAAGAATTTTTGTATTTCTGAAAACATCGCCCAACTCTTCATATTTCACCTTTGCCAGCGGCGGGTACATCATTACAATTAGCCCGATGGCAATGGGAATATTGGTGGTGCCCGATGACAGGCTGTTCCAGAAACCGGCAACACCCGGACTGAGCCACCCCATAAAAACCCCGGCAAACATGGCCAGGAAAATCCATAAGGTGAGATAACGGTCGAGGACTTTTAAACGTTTTTGCGATGGCATAATTTTTCGTTTCTATGTTATTTTTTTACTGAAACTGCAAAACCACAAATCGGAAGTCAATCAGTTCTTTTTCAGATTTTCGATGTAAAACTTCCAAAACGCTTCTTTAATCTCATCCCTCACCCGGTAATATTCACTTTCAACAAATTCGGGCGTTCCGGTTGCGTGGCTTGGGTCATCGAAACCAATATGCAACCGATGTTTTACCTTTCCCAGGAAAGCCGGGCAATTTTCGTTGGCACCGCCGCAAACGGTTATTACATAGTCCCATTCTTCTCCCAAATACATATCAACCGAATCGGAAGTATGGTGGCTGATGTCGATTCCCGCCTCTTTCATCACTTCCACCGCTTTGGGGTTGAGCTTTCCCGACGCTTCGGTTCCGGCTGAACAAACGGTCAGCGAGGGGTCGAACGATTGTAAAAAGCCGTGTGCCATCTGGCTGCGGCAAGAGTTGCCGGTGCAAAGAATTAATACTTTCATTTTTTCGTTTTTTGATTATTTACAGCAAAATCCTTCTGGAGTCTCAAATTCATCGAGAAATCCGGACAGCAGATTCTTCATTTCTTCTATTTTATCATAATCCAGACAGTAGTTGGTTTTCACGCCTTCCACCTGTCCCTGAATTAAACCAGCGTTTTTCAGTTCTTTTAAATGCTGATTTACAGTTGTTCTGCCTAATGGCAATTCCTCAGAAATGTCTCCTGAAATACAGCTTTTTGTTTTGGCCAGATACTGAAGAATCTGCAATCTCGCCGGGTGAGCGAGCGCTTTAAACAAACTTGCCCTAATCTGCAGACTTTCGTCAAAAAGTGTTGTTTTTGCCGTGACCATAATTTCTGAATTGAATTTCGACGTAAACATACGACACATATTACTATGACGTATTAATACGTTATTAAATTTCGATTAAAGTTTTGACTTAAATACTTATCGTAATCTTAACGACGGGCAATTTCAAATCCTTACGGTTTAATTTTCGCAAACAACCCCAGCAACTTTGTATTCAGGATATTTTTGATTTCCGGTTCGTTTTCGCCAATGGGTTTTACCGGGATTAAATCCATTACCTCTGCCGGTGTTAAGCCCGATTTGAAATACAATTTCATGGCTTTTTTCAGGGTTGAAGAAACTGTTTTTTGTGCTTCCCCTGCGGTTAATCCCATTTCGATCGCGATTTTCTCCATTTCGTTCCACTGAAACCAGAAATAGGTGGGCAACATGGCCGAAGCAATTGCATAAGCTTCGAGTTTCGGTTCTTCTGTTTCAACGGTTTTGCCAAGCTTTTTGAGCATTTTCAGCACTTGCTTTTTTTCGTTATCATCAAAGCCCCCCGCAAAAGTTACCGGGTTAAAACCTTCGTTGATAAACGATGTGGCATTGGGAATCATCCGAACCAGTTTTTTTGTTTTTAATACGGAAGCCATTTTTTCGAGCGTGATTTTTGGCGCCAGCGAAATTACTGTTGTTGATTCGGTAACCGTTTCTTTTATTGCCTGCAAAGTTTCCATCATCACAGGAGGATGAACGGCCAGGAAAACAATTTTCTGAGTCGCTGCTGCTTCGGCAGTTTCCGCTTTTTCAATTTCAGGAAACAACTTTTCGAGATTGGCCAGCGTTTCAGCGTTTGGGTCAAACACTTTTACCGATTCAAATCCGAGGCCTGCATTTTTAAATCCCTGGAGGAAAATTTTCGTAATTCTTCCTCCGCCAATAAAACCGATTGTAGTTTTCATAATTGTTTATTTAATTGATTAGTAAATGATTTCTGCTTTTTATCTGTTTTACAGGGAAACATTTCCTCGGTTCGGCCTGCTGCTGTTCAACCATATCGAGAAATTCAGCAAAAAAATCTTTCAGTAATTTGAATCCCGCATCGTTTAACCGGTAGTTTGAACAGGTTCCGTCGAGGTCGCAGGCAATTAAACCGGCGTCTTTCAATTTGCTGAGGTGCTCCGAAACCGTTGATTTTGCCAAAGGCAGCCGCTCTGAAATACTGCGTGCCTGGCAGCCATTGTATTTGGCAAGGTGCAACAAAATCTGCAGCCGGGCCGGGTGCGATAGCGCGTTGAGCATCGGTGCAAGATTTTTGGTAATTTTCTGGTAGTCGTTGGTTTCCATTTCAAATCCTTGTTACATTTTTAAAATCGATGTTTCCGGCAAATGCCGTTTTAAAAGCCGGATTTTTTATTACCGGTTCCGGTTTCTTTTCGCCCGAATGACAACCGCAACCCGTTTCGGGCAAAATACTGAGGGTTGGCAGGTTCATTTTTTTCCATGCCACCAGTCCACCATCGAGATTGGCAACATCGGGATATCCCTGATATTGCAACAGGTTAGCCACTTTCGTACTTCTGACCCCGGTTGTGCAGGCAACAATAATTGGCTGGTCTTTGGCGATGTACAGCAATCGGTCCATAATCACCGACATCGGGTGGTTTAAAACGCGCTCGTGCTGAAAACTTTCAATTTGCACCTCTTCCAATTCACGAACGTCAATCATTACCGCAAAGCCATTTTGCAGGGCTTCATAAGCATCGGCAACGCTGATGTGTTTTATCCCTTGAATATTAAATTCCTGGATTATTGGTCTTTCTGTCATTTTCATACTAAAAAATATAATTGAACAAATATCCAACTATCAATATCCCAACACCCACCACCCCAATAAAGGTGAATATTAACGGGAGCTTAAGCACTTTCCGGAGTATCACCATTTCGGGCAACGACAAGCCAATGACCGACATCATAAACGCCAGCGCGGTGCCCAACGAAGCCCCTTTTTCAATTAAAACCGAAACGATGGGCACTATTCCCGCCGCATTCGAGTAAAGCGGAATACCAATCAGAATGGAAAGCGGCACTGAATACCAGGCCGATTTTCCCATCAAGGCAGCCATGAAGTCTTCGGGAACATATCCGTGAGCGCCGGCGCCAACTGCAATACCCAACGCAACGTAAATCCAAACTTTGCCAACAATTTCCTTTACAGCTTCGTAACCGCGGTTTATCCGGTTTCGGAAACTGAGTTTTTCTTCGTCGGCTTCGCCGCTTCCCATCTGCATTTGATACACCCAGGGTTCGACCCATTTTTCGAGTTTAAGCAGACCAATCACCCAACCGGCAAGAATGGCAATCACCAAACCTGTGCCCACATAAATGGCGGCTACCTGCCAGCCAAACAAACCATACAAAAGGATTACGGCGACTTCGTTAATCATGGGCGCGGCAATCAGAAATGAAAAGGTAACACCCAATGGAACACCCGATTCAACAAAACCAAGGAAAAGCGGAATGGCTGAACACGAACAAAACGGAGTGACGATCCCGAGCGAAGCAGCCATCACATTTCCCGTAAATGTTTTTTTACCTTCCAACGTCTTACGGGTGCGCTCAGGTGTGAAAAAGGTGCGGATAATTCCCACGAAAAAGATTATGAGGGTGAGCAGCAACATCACTTTGGGAAACTCGAATACAAAAAACCACAATGCTTCGGCCAGGTGAGCGCCCTTTGTCATACCCAATACATTAAAAATCAGCCAGTCGGTCAGCGGCTGCAGGTTGCTGTAAATCATGTACCATACCGGTATCAGAAGTACAGGTATCCAGATTGAATTTTTTAATTTATGCATATTTTCCCATTTATTTGTTCGTAATAAAACGAACATCGAGTTTAAATTTTTTTAAAAGAAAACCCTGATTATATAATCGATACCTACCACAATAAATAAAACGGCAACTACACGGCGGAACCAGATTTCAAAGGTTTTCATTTTGTTGTAAACGCCACCGATTGACCCTACTGAGAAAGCCAGAATCCAGGCAAAAATGATTACCGGAATCCCGGTGGCTATGGCAAAAACAATGGGCAAATACAAACCTGATGCGCTGGCAACAGTAAGCGGAACGAGCATGCCAAAATATAACACGCCACTGTATGGACAAAAGGCCATCGCGAAAAGCATTCCCAGCAAAATGGCATCAACAAATCCCCAGCTTGACTTTTTTTCCATCCGCGAGGTTAGTCCACTCAGTCCGGGAAACTTTATTTTTAATACATCGAGCATAAACAGCCCGATAACAATCAGCAGCGGTCCAACAATTTTCTCACCATGTAATTGGAAAAAACCAGAAAATTTAAACTGGTCGGCACCCAAAAAAATGATTAAGGCAATTCCTGTGTACGAAATGGCACGGCCCAGCGTATAAAGCAAACCATTTACAAAAACCCGGTTGCGGTTTTCAATGTCCTTGCTGATAAAACCTACTGCTGTAATATTGGTAGCCAGCGGGCAAGGGCTGATAGCCGTCATTAATCCCAGCACCAGCGCGGTTACCCACGGCATGGTGCTGTTCTCCAAAAGATTTGTTAAAAACTCCATTGAATTTAGTTTAATATATTGCAGAGTTTCTCACCCCCAGCCCCCTCAAGGGGGTAATTGAAGCAAGCATCGTTAATTGCTGCTTCGAAGCAATTCTCCCCTTGAGGGGATTAAGGGGTGAAAACTGATTCTACTGATGAAATTGTTTGTCATCTTACTAATTTACAAGCGGGTCAACCTTTTCTTTGATAATAGATTTGAATTTATCGGGATTGGTTACGGCATACAAGAAACCTTCGTTGGTGAGATTGATTTGTTTGTCGTCTTTCACCACCAAAAGGGTTTGACCAGATACTTTTAGTTTTTTGGCAAGTTCCTGTGTGGCTTTTTCTTCGAGGTTCAATGCCTGGAACGAAACTTTGTCGCCATACAATTCTTTTAAATCCTGTTTTGCCTCTGCTTCAACCGTCCGGCAGGTTTCGCAACGTACCTGGTTGTGGAAATAATAAGCCTGAACTTTTACCGGATTATTGTTTTGTGCATTGCTGATAAAGTTGACAAACAATAAAACAATCGTTATCCAGAGTAACGGAATCTTTTTCATTTTGCTTATCCTATTTTGTTAATACCTGTTTGATTTCTTCTGCAGAAGGCACGCGCCCTTTGATTTCCACTTTTCCGTTTACAACCAGCGCGGGTGTGCTCATCACACCGTAATTCATAATTTCCATAATGTCTTCCACTTTGCTGATATTGGCATCAATCCCGTTTTGCTCCACCACATCGCGGGTAAGTTTTTCGAGTGTCTTGCACTTTGGGCAACCTGTGCCTAAAATTTTTATGTCCATAGCAAAAAAAAATTAATTGTTCGTTGTTCGCAAAACTACGAACAATAATTTTAAAAAAAACTATTTGGCAAGAAAATCTTTATACAGAATTTTAGCTGCTTCCCAATTTTGATGGTTAATACAATACTTTACTTTCGGGGCTTCAATTTCACCCTGAATCAATCCTGCCTTTTTCAGTTCTTTTAAGTGCTGCGATAGTGTTGATTTAGCTATGGGAAGAATTTCTGAAAGGTCGCCACTGTAACAACAAGCCTGTTTCGAAAGCAATTCAAGAATATAAATCCGAACGGGATGGCCCAGCGCTTTTGAGAAACGGGCCAGTTGTTTTTGTTTTTCTGTAAATGCCGTTTTTGTCATTTTCAAAAACTTTTCGACAGCAAATATAATGGTTGAAAAAGAACCGACAAATGTAAATTTACAGTTAAAAGGCAACCTTTTATGTTACTTAATCGTTATTTTCAGCAAGTTACCCGGGGGACGACTTAGAAACCGGGAATATGCATAATAAAAATTATTATTCTTGCACTGATTTTAACCACAAAAAAATTAATTATGGCAACAAAAAAAGCTACACCCGCTGCTGAAAAAACAACGGTAAAGAAAACAACCGAAAAAGCAGCCGTAAAATCAACCAAAACGACTAAAACCGCAACAAAAAAAGCCGTTACTGAGGCTGATATCCGCGCTAAAGCTGAAGAAATTTACCAGGCCCGCGTTGCTGCCGGTGTTGAAGGAACACCTGAAGGTGACTGGCTGGCTGCTGAAAAAGCATTGAAAGCTGGTAAAAAGTAATTTCGGAAATGTGTAAATCCTCAGGGATGTATTGAAAAAAAAGACCGCTCCTCCGCTTAACCGGAGGAGCGGTCTTTTTTTCGGGGCAAATCAATCCGATTCCCTAAAAATCCTATTTTTGACATCTTCAAAAAATTCAAACAATGGCAAAAAATCAACTTTTCACCATCGTGTTATTTTTCCTTTTCTCAATTCAGACATTAACTGTTTCGTCGCAAAGCCCCGATGATGAAATGTACCGCGAAAGCTGTACGAGCATCATGGCTGGCTGCAAAGCCACCGACGATGGTTCAGTAATCACCGCACACACCTGCGATGCTTATTACAGAACCTGGCTGCGTTTTGTGCCGGCGCAAAAATTTGAGCGCGACACCACCCACAAGGTTTATTGGGGAACCATGCACACCCACACTGCCTGGAGCATGGACAAAGTGGAACTGAAAGGTGAAATTCCGGAGGCAAAAAGCACTTTTGCCTATTTAAATACAGCCTATCCGTGTATCAACGAAAAACAGCTGGCCATTGGCGAAACCACCATCAGTGGCCGGAAAGAACTGATCAATACAAAAGGCCTTTTCGTGATTGAAGAGTTGCAGCGTATTGCATTGCAGCGTTGCACCACTGCCCGCGATGCAATCAGGCTGATTGGCAACCTGATTAAAGAATATGGATATGCCGATGCCGGCGAATGTATTACCATTGCCGATAAAAAAGAAGTATGGCAGCTCGAAATTTTTGGCGAAGGAACCGATAAAATTGGCGGAGTTTGGGCAGCACAGCGTATTCCCGACGACCACGTGGGAATTTCGGCCAATATTTCGCGCATTGGCGAAATCGATACAAAAAATCCCGACTATTTTATGTATTCCGAAAATGTATTTGAAGTGGCCAAAAAAATGGGATTCTGGGATGGCGAAAAACCATTTAAATTTTGGGAAGCCTACGGTGGTGTTACAAAACCATTTAACATCCGCGAGTTTTTTGTTTTTAACACACTGGCGCCCGGGCTCAACCTGAAATACGACAGTGCCGAACTCCCTTTTTCGGTAAAACCTGAAAAACCGGTAAACATCCGCCAGATAATTGAATTGTACAGGACCACTTACGACGGTACCGAATGGGAATTGATCAAAGACCTGAAAGTGGCAACAAAAACAAAAGACAAAGACGGAAATGAAGTGATTGACACGATTGTCAGTCCGGCAGCCCACCCGTGGATGGCCGTTGAAAAACGTGATTTGCTGAACTCACTGAAAAAAGATGCCACCGTGTTTTACCGTCCGGTTTCGGTGCAGTTTTGCGCATACTCGTGGGTTGCCCAGCTTAGGGCCGATTTGCCCGATGAGATTGGTGGCCGCCTGTTTTTTAGTTTCGATGTGCCGCGCCTGAGCCCGCGTTTCCCCATTTATTGTGGCAACCTCGGTTTTCCGGCGAGTTTCGATGTCTGCGGGCAGGATCATTTCAGCCGCGAATCAGCTTTGTGGGCTTTCCGACAGACGAACCGTCTGGCCATGGTGAACTGGAAAATTGGCAAAGAAACCGTGGAACCTGAAGTTCTCAAAGAGGAAGAAAAACTCTTCGGGGAAATTGATTTTATTGAAAAACAAGCTGCCGAATTATTGAAAACTGACAGGGAAAATGCGGCAAACGGCAAGGAAACACAACTTGCAAGGCAATATCTTACCAGTTATACCAACACGTATACACGTTCGGTAACCGATAAATGGTGGGAATTGGGTGACGAACTCTGGGTAAAACTGAGGTGGAAATTCTGAGATTCCTGGATTTTTTGTTACCTTTAAGAAATGAAAAAAAATCTTCAAAATATTGAAATTGAAATAGATAAACTTACAAATTCTATTGAAAATGTAATAACCGGAGATTGTTTTAAAACAGAAATAATTCATATTTCAGAATTTGACCTGAAAGTGATATCAAAAAAAAACAAGTGGCTTTTTAATTGGAAATCAGAATTCAAAAGTCCCGAAAGGGATGTTTATAAATTGGTCATTACGGGCAATGAATCAATTATTCAGGGACTGATTAGTTTAACAGAAAAGCAGGATCATGTTTATGTTCATTTAATTGAAAGTGCACCTTTCAATACGGGAAAAAACAAAGTTTACCTTGGTGTGCCGGGTAACTTATTTGCATTTGCCTGTAAAGTATCTTTTCACCGTGGTTTTGAGGGTTATGTGGCATTTACTGCCAAAACGCAATTAATTGAACATTATACTAAAACGCTGAATGCTCGTATAATATCAGGCAACCTGATGGTAATAAACAGTGTTTCAGCCATGGAGCTTATTAACAAGTATTTTTAAAGAAGAAAAAAATGATTAAAGAACCATTAAATATTGATTTTATTGTCGATCCGAAACCTTTAACAAAAACAGAAGAAAAAATAATCAGTGATTTTATAAAGGCTGATAAAAAAAAGAGAATTGTGCGGAAATCTTCCACTAAAACTCATGCCTGAAATCAGTTTATTTAGATGAAAAAATATATTGATCTGCTGAAGCAACTCATTGCTGTTCCTTCCATCAGCAAGGAAGAAGAAAAAGCAGCTGCTGTATTGCGCGAATTCCTCACCAGCCAGGAGATTCAGTTTAAAACCGAGTTCAACAACACATGGGCTTTTAACAAATATTTTGCAAAAGAAAAGCCAACCGTGATGCTGAATTCGCACATCGACACGGTAAAACCGGTGAGCGATTATACAAACGATCCCTTTTTACCCATCGAAACCGGTGACCAGCTTTTCGGCCTTGGAAGCAACGATGCCGGGGGACCGCTGGTATCGTTACTGGCAACGTTTGTGCATTTTTACAAACGGCGCGACCTGCCGTATAACCTTGTTTTTGTGGCATCGGCGGAAGAGGAAATCTCGGGGCGGCGCGGACTGGAAGTAGTGCTGCCCAAACTCGGACATGTTGATTTTGCCATCGTGGGCGAACCAACAAAAATGCAGTTGGCCATTGCCGAAAAAGGACTTTTGGTACTTGATTGTTATGCGCGCGGAAAATCAGGTCACACGGCACGGGAAGAAGGCGAAAATGCCTTGTACAAAGCCATCGACGACATCCAGAAACTCCGCAACTACCGGTTCGGGAAAGTTTCGGATGTACTGGGTGAAGTCAAAATCTCGGTAACGGTCATCAACGCCGGGACACAGCACAATGTTGTACCGGATACGTGTCATTTTGTGGCCGATGTGCGAACAAACGAATATTACAAAAACAAAGAAGTTGCCGAAATTATTGCCGGATTGCTTGATTCGGAAGTTGTTCCGAGATCGGTCAGACTGAACTCGTCGGGAATATCGGAGCACCACCCGTTTGTAAAACTGGTAAAATCAAAAGGTATTCCGGTTTACGGCTCGCCCACTACCTCCGACCAGGCAATCATTCCGTTTCTTTCGGTAAAAATGGGGCCCGGCGATTCGGCCCGTTCACACACTGCCAACGAGTTTATCCTGAAAAGCGAAATCCTTGACGGGATCAAATTGTATATCGAACTGCTGGAAGAATTGGTTCTTTAAAAACGATACTGGATATTGGATATCAAATTCTGGATTCTGAATTCTGGATTCTAACCGGTAACATGCAATAAGCAACATGAAACATGCAACCAGCAACCCGGAACTTTAAACTTTAAACTTTAAACATTGAACCGAAGCATGGAACAACCTAACAACCCGTTGCACGGCAAAACCCTCGAAGCCATCGTGGTTTATCTTGTGAGTTATTATGGCTGGGAAAAATTGGGAAACCGGATCAGGATCAATTGTTTCAGAAAAGACCCGAGTATTAAATCGAGCCTTGTTTTTCTCCGCCGCACACCCTGGGCCCGAAAAGAGGTGGAAGATTTGTACCTTGAAACCATCAAAAAGGCAGACCGTTTCTAAATTACTGTCAGCAGTTA
>JAJUGS010000012.1 GCA_029265875.1 Prolixibacteraceae bacterium | reverse complement strand
CTTTTTTCAGCTTGAAATCTTCCAAAATGATCAGGGTCAGCAATGATATACTCTTCGTACCGGCTGACCAAATAAAAAGCGGCTGAAAAAACATCAAACGGCAGTGTTTTGCCCGGTTTGAAAAATACTTTTTCGGGGTTAAACCAATCTTTGGGAATAGAAAATTCTTCAATCTTTTCAGAGGTAAGTAATCCGTGTGGTTTCACCGAAATCCCCGATGCTGATTCTTTTTCAGAATAATTGATTTTGGGAAGCTCTGACCGGATAAACTCTTCGTAATTTTTTGTAATAGAAATTTTTGCCTTTAGAATATTTTCGAAAAACAGGCGAACCGTATAATCGACACGTGGTGTAATTTTCTCGGTATAAAAAAGTATCATTTCGCTGTTTTTCAGATTTTACAAAATACCTTCATCGGCGAAACTAAAGTATTTATTTTGACCGATAATTATGTGGTCGAGCACAGAAATATCCATCAGTTTGGCGGCATCTTTAATTTTAGTTGTAATCTGGCGGTCGGCCTGCGAAGGATGAAGAATTCCGGATGGGTGGTTGTGGCAAAGAATGATGTTGCTGGATTGTTTTTCGAGCGCTGGTTTCAGAATAATTCTCACATCGATTACAGTTCCTGAAATCCCTCCCTGGCTGATGCGGAATGAATCCTGAATTTTGTTTCCACGGTCGAGCAAAAGAACCCAGAATTCCTCGTGATTCAGGTCGCCCATCACCGGAAGGAAATATTCAAAAGCATCTTTACTAACCGTGATGGTTTTCTTGGTAAAAACCTCGGCTTCCTTTCTGCGTTTTCCCAATTCAAGCGCGGCCATAATGGTTATTGCCTTTGCTTCGCCAATTCCTTTAAAACCCTGGAGATAATCAATACTCTTTCTTCCCAATTCGTTCAGGTTATTCCCGGTGGTTGAAAGAATGCGTTTTGAAAGCTCAACGGCTGTTTCTTCTGTATTGCCCGACCCGATAAGAATGGCAATCAATTCGGCATCAGTCAGCGAACGGGCGCCATTTTTCAGTAATTTTTCCCGCGGGCGGTCTTCTTCGGCCCAGTCCTTAATGTTGAGTTTTTTGTATTCGTTCATCAGTCAGCGAGTTATTGCGCAAAATAACCATAAATCCTGACTTTTGAAACACTGGTTACAGGCCACAAAAAAACCCCTCCGGTCGGGAGAGGTTTCTCTGTTTTTTATGAATTTATGTTACAGATGATTAATCTTAAGAGCCAGTTTCGATTTGAGGTTCGAAGCTTTGTTTTTGTGGATAATGTTTCTTTTTGACAGCTAGTCGATCATAGAAACCACTTCAGGATAAAGTTTTGTTGCTTCTTCCTTGTCGGTGGTATTTCTTAAAGCTTTGATGGCATTACGCGTTGTTTTTGCATAATAACGATTGTGCAATCTTTTTGCTTCGTTCTGCCTGATTCTTTTTAATGCTGACTTATGATTTGCCATTGCCTTTTTCTTTATCTTTTGTTTCTAAAAAAAGTAGCCCGTAGGGGAATCGAACCCCTCTTGCAAGAATGAAAATCTTGAGTACTAACCGATATACGAACGGGCCATTATTTACTCCCAATAATTTTGGGACTGCAAAAATACTTCAATTAACTAATCTTCCAAATTTTTCAGGAACTTTTTTATCATTTCTGACTGAATGTCCGCTGAAATTTTGCGGTGCAAAGAAAAAGATGTTTTTTGAAATTGGCAATACCCTGCGAAAGATTTTTACAGAAAAATAATAAATTTAACGAAGCTCGAAATTCTGGCCCAAATAAACCCTCCGAACCACCTCGTCGGCAGCCAGTTCTTCGGCAGTCCCGGCTTTCAGGATTGAGCCTTCAAAAAGCAGGTACGAGCGGTCGGTAATGGAAAGTGTTTCGTGGACATTGTGGTCGGTAATCAAAACACCAATATTTTTCTCTTTTAGTTTTGAAACGATTGTCTGGATGTCTTCCACGGCAATCGGGTCAACTCCGGCAAAAGGTTCGTCTAATAAAATAAACTTCGGATCGATTGCAAGTGCGCGTGCAATTTCGGTCCGTCGGCGTTCGCCACCCGAAAGCTGGTTTCCCTTGCTTTTCCGAATGTGCTGTAACCCGAATTCAGCAATGAGTGTTTCCAGTTTTTCTTTCTGATATTGCTTTGAGTAATTTGTCATTTCGAGCACTGCCCTGAGATTATCCTCAATACTCAGGTTTCTGAATACCGATGCTTCCTGGGCCAGGTAACCGATTCCTTTTTTAGCCCTTTTATAAACCGGCAGGCTTGTAATTTCTTCTTCATCGAGGTAAATCTTTCCCGAAAATGGCTGTATTAACCCAACAATCATATAAAAGGAAGTGGTTTTCCCGGCTCCGTTCGGCCCCAGCAAACCAACTATTTCTCCCTGATTTACCTCGAAACTGACGCCTTTTACGACAGTACGTTTCCGGTACTTTTTTACAATATTTTCAGCTCTCAGAATCATTCTTTACAAATAAACTGTTTCTCAGCCGGAATTATGCTTCCAACGCCTCCTTTTCACGTCTTTTAACAACAATTCCCGAAATTACGATACTAATTTCATAAAGTGCCACAAGCGGAATTGCCACCATTATCTGGCTGAAAACATCGGGAGGCGTAATGATTGCCGAAACCAACAATAACAAAACATAGGCGTGACGGCGATAACTCTTCATAAAGCCCGGAGTCAGAATTCCTACTTTACTCAAAAAATAGGAAAAAATAGGAAGCAGAAAAATGAACCCCGATGCAAATGTAATGGAAGTAACGGTGCTGATGTACGACCGCATATTAATCTGATTTTCAACTTCAGGGCTCACACTGTAAGTAGTTAAAAAATCGATGGAAAGCGGAACGATCAGAAAATATCCGAATAGAATACCGAGCAAAAACAGAAAAGAAGTATAGAATACTGCTCCTCCTGCATATTTTCGTTCCTTTTCGTACAAAGCTGGTTTAATAAACAGCCAGATTTCCCTGAAAATCATCGGGGCTGCAGCGATTAAGCCGGCAATAATTGCCACAGTAAAATGCAGCATAAACTGATCTGACATTTTCAGGGCAATCAACTTAAGTGGTTTTTGATTAATATCCAGCACATCGGTCCCCAGCAAATCGCCCAGTTTTGCCATCATCCGGTTCGACCAGAAATCCGGCATTTTCGGTTTGAAAATAATTTCGTTAAAAAGAAAATCCTTCATGATAAATGCCACAACGGCAAATATCGAAACATATGCTACTGACCTGATAATGTGCCATCTCAATTCTTCAAGATGCTCAAGAAATGACATTTCTCCGTTTGAAGACTTTCTCCTGCCTTTTTTGGTTGATTGTTCTTCCCTGTTTCCCGTTTCACTCATAATAATTATTTAACGGTGTTACATTTTTAAAAAGTTGCACAAATATAAGTACTTATTGAAAACCCAAACTTTTGAAATATTTAATTCTTTTAAATTGCGGTTTATTAATTTACCTGAATTAAAAAATCGTATAATCATTTTTTTTACTTTTAAAACATTAAGCTGACATGGAAATCCATGTCCGGGGAATGGGAAAATTATTTAAGCATGGAGAGAGATTTTGAATTAACCGAAAAGCTGCAGCAATATTTCGGTTTTGACCGCTTTAAAGGACAACAGGAGGAAGCAATTAAAAGCGTTTTAGCAGGCAAAAACACATTTGTGCTGATGCCCACGGGTGGTGGCAAATCGTTAATTTACCAGTTGCCAGCCTTGTTAATGGAGGGCACAGCCATTGTAATTTCACCGCTGATTGCACTGATGAAAAACCAGGTTGATTCCATCAGAGGTATGCATACCGACGATTATGTGGCGCATTTTTTAAATTCATCGCTTTCGAAAACTGCCATCCAGGAGGTAAAATCGGATGTAATGAATGGCCGGACCAAGTTGTTATATGTGGCTCCTGAATCGCTCACAAAAGAAGAGAATATCGATTTTCTGAAAAAGATTAAGATCTCGTTTTATGCGATTGACGAAGCACACTGTATTTCGGAATGGGGACACGATTTCAGACCTGAATACCGCAGGATAAAACCCATCGTTGAGGAAATCGGGAAATCGCCGATTATTGCACTCACTGCAACGGCTACAGCAAAAGTTCAGCACGATATCCAGAAAAACCTGGGTATTTTGGATGCGGAGGTTTTCAAAGCTTCGTTTAACCGTGAAAATCTATACTACGAAGTAAGGCCGAAAATTAAACCTGAAAACCAGATTATCAAATTCATCAAACAAAACGAAGGTAAATCGGGAATCATCTATTGTCTGAGCCGGAAGAAAGTGGAAGAAATTGCCGAAATGCTGAACATTAATGGCATAAAAGCGCTTCCGTACCACGCAGGAATGGATGCTGCCACCCGCTCAGCAAACCAGGATAAATTTCTGCTTGAAGAGGTAAATGTAATGGTGGCAACCATTGCTTTCGGGATGGGAATTGACAAACCTGATGTCCGTTATGTAATTCACTATGATATTCCGAAAAGCCTCGAAGGATATTACCAGGAAACCGGGCGCGCCGGACGCGATGGTGGCGAAGGGAAGTGCATCACGTTTTACAGCTACAAGGATATTCAGAAGCTTGAGAAATTTATGCACGGGAAACCGGTTGCCGAACAGGAAATCGGGAAACAACTATTGCTTGATACCGTTTCGTATGCCGAAGCCGCGATTTGCCGCCGGATTATTTTGCTCCACTATTTTGGCGAAAAATACCCGCACGAAAACTGCGGTAACTGCGACAACTGTCTGAACCCCAAAGAACAGGTTGAAGCCAAGGATGAAATTGTAATGGCCCTCGATGCGATTATTGAAGTGAATGAACAATATAAAGCAGACCATATTGCCAATATATTAATCGGGAATAAAACAGCTGCCATCAAGTCGTTCAAACATTACACGCTGAATTGTTTTGGCGAAGGCCGCGACCACGATGAACGTTTCTGGAATGCCGTTTTCAGACAATCGATGGTAAAAGGACTGATCAACAAGGATATTGAAAATTATGGCCTTTTGAAAATGACTCCCAAAGGATATGAGTTTCTGAAGAACCCCACAAGTTTTATGCTTGTCAGAAATCATGCTTACGAGGACGATGATTCTACGGATGAAGCAGCCGGAGCACCTTCGGGAGGTTCAAGCGGTGACCCGCAGCTTTTTTCGATGTTAAAGGAACTCACCCGGAAAATTGCGAAAAAGCACAATTTGCCACCCTATGTGATTTTTCAGGAACCTTCGCTGGCTGAAATGTCGATTCAATATCCGATTACACTCGATGAACTTCAGAATATCCAGGGAGTTGGACAGGGAAAAGCCAAACGTTACGGGGCCGAAATTGTGAAGCTGATTGCCAAGTATGTGGAAGAAAACGAAATCGAACGCCCTGAAGATATGGTGGTCAGAACCGTGGCCAACAAATCGAAAATGAAGGTTTTCATTATTCAGAGTATCGACCGCAAAATGGATTTTGAAGACATTGCCGATGCCAAGGGAATCACCGTTTCGGAAGTAATCTCGGAAGTGGAAGCTATTGTAAACGCCGGTACCCGCCTCAATATTGATTATTATATAAATGAAGTGTTGGACGAAGAACACCAGGAAGAGATTTTTGAATATTTCCGCGAGGCAGAAAGCGATTCGATTGAAGATGCGCTGGCCGAACTTGGCGAAGATGAATATTCTGAAGACGACATCCGTTTGATGCGGATAAAATTCATCTCCGATATGGGCAACTGACAAATCAGAGTTTACTCCATTAATTATTGCACAACTTTTTAAGGCAGAATTTGTTAATTTTGCACAGTTTTTTCATTACAAAAATTAAAACATTAAATAATGACAGTAGCAGTGGCAGAAATGCTGAAATACAAAGTAGCCGACATTTCTTTAGCAGAATTCGGCAGGAAAGAAATAGAAATCGCCGAGAAAGAAATGCCCGGATTGATGTCGATCCGCAGAAAATTCGGCCCGCAAAAACCTTTGAAAGGTGCCAGAATCACCGGAAGTTTGCACATGACCATTCAAACTGCGGTTTTGATCGAAACTTTGGTTGAACTGGGTGCATCGGTCCGCTGGGCCAGTTGTAATATTTTCTCAACACAGGACCACGCAGCCGCCGCAATAGCCAAAGCAGGCATTCCTGTTTTTGCCTGGAAAGGCGAAACACTCGAAGAATATTGGTGGTGTACCGAACAGGCACTTGATTTTGGCGAAGGTCTTGGCCCGAACCTGATTGTGGATGATGGTGGCGATGCAACCCTGCTCATTCACCTCGGTTACAAAGCCGAAAAAGATGCCTCGGTATTAGACAAAACCCCTTCAAGCGTTGAAGAAGGCGTTATTCTTGACCTGCTGAAAAAAACTCTGAAAGAAAATCCCGGAAAATGGCACAAAGTGGTGGAAGGATGGAAAGGCGTTTCGGAAGAAACCACCACCGGCGTGCACCGTTTGTACCAGATGTTGGAAAAAGGCGAGTTGCTGGTTCCGGCCATCAATGTCAACGACTCGGTTACCAAATCGAAATTCGACAATTTATATGGCTGTCGCGAATCACTGGCCGATGGTATTAAACGTGCCACCGATGTGATGATTGCCGGGAAAGTGGTGGTGGTTGCCGGCTACGGAGATGTTGGCAAAGGATGTGCCCACTCCATGCGTTCGTACGGAGCCCGTGTGATTGTGACTGAAATCGACCCGATTTGTGCACTTCAGGCAGCCATGGAAGGTTTTGAGGTAACTACAATGGAAGACGCTTTAAGCGAAGGTAATATCTTTGTTACCACAACCGGCAATAAAGATGTGATTACCATTGATCATCTGTCGAAAATGAAAGATCAGGCAATTGTTTGCAACATTGGCCATTTCGACAACGAAATTCAGGTCGATAAACTGAATGCCTACAAGGGGATTAAGAAAATTAATATCAAACCACAGGTAGATAAATATGTTTTCCCGGAAGGCCATTCAATATTCCTGCTTGCCGAAGGACGTTTGGTAAATCTTGGTTGTGCAACAGGCCATCCATCATTTGTAATGAGTAATTCATTTACCAACCAATCGCTTGCGCAGATTGATTTATGGCAGAATAATTACAAAATCGGTGTTTATCGTTTATCCAAAAAACTGGATGAAGAGGTTGCCCGTTTGCACCTCGAACAGATTGGTGTTAAACTCACCACTTTAACAAAAGAACAGGCCGAGTATCTGGGCGTTCCGCAGGAAGGTCCCTACAAACCTGAACATTACAGGTATTAAAAACAGTAAAATTGATTATATCAGGGGAACTGGAATGGTTCCCTTTTTTTTTGTGCTTTAATTATAAACCCGCAATGTAAAGCTATTTACCATTGTAACCTGGTATTGACGCAATGGGGCTACAGCCGGTCCTTTTGCCGGGTATCCTCCACCCAGTAAAATGTATTTTGATTTGCAGCACGGACATTCGCCTTCAACGCTGTTGTTCACAATGCGGCAATTTTTAGAGAGTTCATAGGTACAGGTTGCATCGTATGCATAATAACTCTCCGGCGTTTCGCAGTAAACAATCACACCGCCATAACCGCCATAAGCATAATATTTTGAATTGCCGGGAATGGTGAGTTCATTGTCGAGAATCAGATTGATAAGAAAAGAAAAAGGAATATCGGGGACTTCCGATTCCTGAAGATCGTTGCAGGAAGGCATCGGGTATAAAATCATTAAAAAAAACAAAAATCCAAATAAGCGGACCGACAACTTCATATTTTTTCTACTTTTACTCCAAACCGTAAAAATAGAATTTTATTACTCTTATTCAGTAAAATAAATGGACGACCTGGTTGCAATCATATTAACATTGGTATTTGTCGCCATCGGAGCTTTCGGTCAGATGAAAAAAAAGAAAACGCTTGTTGCAGAACCTGAAAGCAATAACGAAGTAAAGGATGAAATCTGGGGTTTGTTCGAAAAGGTTACAGGTTTCGAAAACTACCGGGAAGATACATACGGACACACTGAAGTTGTGGTAAAAGAACCCGGGCCGGCAGTGAATGAGCAAAATTACTCATTTAAGGCTACTGATGAGGGAGGAAGTATGATTGAAAAGGAATCGCAAATACAGAAAAAGGTTGTCAGGAAGAATGCGATAAGAAAGAATTTCTCGCTTAAACAAGCAGTTATTTACAACGAAATACTAAACAGGAAATATTTTTAACAATATCTAAACCATTCATTTAGAACATTTTTTATAACATTGCACAAATAGTTAAAGAATTTATATAATTTTGTCGAGGGAAGAGTTCCGGTACTTACCGGAGTTCTTTCTGTTTTTTTTAGGTAATAGATTAAAAAGGAGGATAAAAAACATGTCCCAGGTATATTTGACAAAAGATGGACTCGCGAAACTGAAAAAAGAACTGGATCATTTAATGAATGTCGAAAGACCGGCGATTTCACGAATGATTGGCGAAGCTATCGAAAAAGGCGATATTTCTGAAAATGCAGAATACGATTCAGCGAAAGATGCGCAGGGAATGCTGGAAGCAAAAATTGCTGAGCTTCAGGCGAAAATTGCCAATGCCCGTATTTTGGATGAATCAAAGATCAAAACTTCAAAGGTGCAGATTCTGAATATAGTAACCATCAGAAATCAGAAGAACAATGCGACCATGAAATATACCCTGGTTCCGGAAAGCGAAGCCGACCTCAAACAGGGAAAAATTTCGGTAAACACACCCATTGCCAAAGGTTTGATGGGGAAAAAAGTGGGCGATGTGGTTGAAATTAAAGTTCCGTCAGGAATTATTCCTTTTGAAATTGTTGACATTTCAATCTGAAAACAATGGCAAGCATTTTTACAAGAATAGTCAATGGCGAAATTCCGGCTTACAAAGTTGCAGAAGATGAGAACTTTCTGGCTTTTCTCGATATTTTTCCGGTTGCCAAAGGTCATACACTTGTAATTCCAAAGAAAGAAGTCGATTATCTTTTCGACCTGGATAACGAACTTTATACCGGCCTTCAGCTTTTTGCCAAAAAAGTGGCCGAAGGACTGAAAAAAGCAATACCCTGCCAGAAGGTCGGGGTTATGGTTTTAGGGCTGGAAGTCCCGCATGCCCACATTCATTTGGTGCCCATGCAAACCGAAGCCGATTTGCTTCATTTCTCCACAAAACTTAAATTTTCGCCCGAAGAATTTCAGGAGACAGCAAAGCTAATTGCAGGAAATATAGCATAAAAGCCTGGTTGATACCGGGCTTTTTTCTTCTCCAAAATTTATCAACACCCGCAAATCGGCCCTCTTAAAACCGTATTTTTAAGCTTTATAAACCAAAACAGTTTTTACAGTATGATTCCGTTTACACATCTCCATGTACACTCCCAGTATTCCATCCTCGATGGGGCTGCGAGTGTTCCGGCGTTGGTTGGAAAAGCCAAAAAAGATGGAATGACAGCACTTGCCCTCACCGATCATGGCACCATGTTTGGCATCAAGGAATTTCATGTTACCTGTAAAAAAAACGGCATTAAACCCATTCTGGGCTGTGAGACTTACGTGGCGGAAAGATCAATTCATGATAAAAAAGACAAGGTTGACCGCTCAGGTTTTCACCTCATTCTGCTGGCAAAAAATAAAACAGGTTATAAAAATCTTGTAAAACTGATTTCAATTGCCAACAACGAGGGTTTTTATTATAAACCCCGAATCGATAAATCGTTGCTCGAAAAACACAAAGAGGGGCTGATTGTTTCGTCGTCCTGCCTGGGTGGCGAAATTCCGACATTGATCACAAACAACCAGTTAAAAGAAGCCGAGCAAACCATTCTATGGTACAAAAAAATATTTGGCCCCGACTTTTATCTCGAGCTGATGAGGCATCCCTCGGAGTTTGCCCAGCAACGCGAAGAAGTTTACGACAAACAGGTAATTGTAAACAAGGCAATTGTTAAACTGGCGCAACAATTGGGTGTAAAAGTAATTGCCACCAACGATGTTCATTTTACCAACGCCGAAGATGCCGATGCACACGATCTTCTAATCTGCCTGAATACCGGAAAAGATATCGATGATCCGACAAGAATGCGATATACCAAACAGGAGTGGTTCAAAACCCAGCAGGAGATGAACGATCTTTTTGCCGACATTCCTGATGCCTTAATAAATACTTCCGAAATAGTGGAAAAAGTTGAGGAGTTCGAGCTGAACTCGTCTCCCATTATGCCTGTTTTCCCCATTCCGGCTGAATTTGGGACCGAAGAGGAATACTCCGCGAAATATTCGCAGGAAGACGTTTTTAATCAATTTGGCGAAAAAGATTTTAATCGTTTGGGCGGCTACAAAAATGCCCTCAGGGTTTTGTTCGAATCTGATTATCTGAGACATCTCACGTACAAAGGCGCCAAAATGAGATATGGAGATCCGTTGCCCGAAGAGGTAATTTCCCGACTGGATTTTGAATTAGATGTGATCCGGCAAATGGGTTATCCGGGATATTTCCTGATTACGCAGGATTTTATTAACAAAGCCCGCGAAATGGGCGTGATTGTTGGTCCGGGCCGCGGTTCGGCAGCCGGTTCCGCCGTAGCTTTCTGCACCGGAATCACCAATATCGATCCCATTCGCTACAACCTGCTTTTTGAGCGTTTCCTGAACCCCGACCGTATTTCGCTGCCCGATGTGGATATTGATTTTGATGATGATGGCCGCCAGCTGGTCCTCGATTATGTAACCGAAAAATATGGCCGCGAAAAGGTTGCGCATATTTGCACATTCGGAACAATGGCGACAAAACTGGCCATCCGCGATGTGGCACGTGTTCTGAAACTCCCGCTCCCCGAGGCCGATCGCCTGGCCAAACTGGTCCCCGACACTCCGAAAATGACTTTTGAAACTGCTTTTAAGGAGAGTCCCGAGCTGAAACAGGAAACAAAATCGGCCAATCCGTTGATTGCCAAAACCCTGAAGTTTGCAGAAACACTGGAAGGTTCGGTCAGGCAGTCGGGTGTTCATGCCTGCGGAATCCTCATCAGCCGCGACCCGCTTGATGAGCACATTCCGCTGATGCCAACCAAAGACGAAGAAAAACTTTTTACCACGCAATACGATGGCCGTTTTGTGGAAGAAATCGGCCTACTGAAAATGGATTTCCTGGGTCTGAAAACCCTTTCGATTATCAAGGAAGCCATTGAAAACATCAAACTTTCAAAAGGAATTACCATTGATGTGGATAAAATTCCGCTGGACGACCCAAAAACGTATGAGTTGTTCAGTCATGGCGAAACCACTGCCATATTCCAGTTTGAGTCCGAAGGAATGAAAAAGCACCTTCGCGACCTGAAACCCAACCGGTTCGAAGACCTGGTTGCGATGAATGCCTTGTACAGGCCGGGCCCCATGCAATACATCCCCGATTTTATTGCCCGGAAACATGGCCGTCAGAAAGTGGACTACGACCTTCCAATGATGGAAGAACACCTGAGCGAAACCTACGGGATTACGGTTTACCAGGAACAGGTAATGTTACTCTCGCGCTTGTTGGCCAACTTTACCCGCGGTGATTCGGATAACCTCCGGAAAGCAATGGGAAAAAAGCAAATTGAGGTGATGAACAAACTGAAAGTGAAATTTCATGAGGGGTGCAAAGCCAACTTCCGTTTTATGGATGAATGCAACCTGAAAGGTAAAAAAGCAGATGAACTCATCGAGAAAATCTGGAAAGACTGGGAAGCATTTGCATCGTATGCATTCAATAAGTCACACTCGGTTTGCTATGCTTACATTGCTTACCAGACCGGCTACCTGAAAGCCCACTACCCTGCCGAATTTATGGCTGCCAATATGAGCCGCAACCTCAGTAATATAACCGATATAACGAAACTGATGACCGAATGCCAGCGGATGAACCTGAATGTATTGGGGCCTGATGTTAATGAAAGTTTTATCAAATTCACCGCCAACAAAAACGGAAAAATCCGTTTCGGAATGGGCGCTATTAAGGGGATGGGTGCTAATGCCGCGCAGGACATCATCACCGCACGCAGCAAACACGGCGAATTTAAAAACATTTACGAGCTTGTTGAAAATGTTAATCTGCAAAGCGTTAACAAGAAAAACCTTGAAGCGTTGGCAATGGCAGGTGCTTTCGACAACCTGGAAGGGGTGAAAAGAAGTTGTTTTTTTGCCGGCGACGATCCGAATGACCCTACCACATTTATTGAGAAACTCATTCGGTATGGAAACCGCGTGCAGCAGGAAAAACTCAGTGCCCAACAAAGTTTGTTTGGTATGGCAGCCAGCACGCAGGCGATTAAAAAACCTGATATTCCGCCGGTTGAAGAGTGGCCCACACTTGTAAAACTCGAAAAGGAAAAAAACCTCATCGGCATTTACCTCACAGCCCACCCGCTTGACGATTACCGGCTTGAAATCGACAATTTCTGCTCGCGCGATGTTTTTCTGAAAGACCTGAATAATGAGATTGAAAAATACAAAGGCAAGGATCTGGCTTTTGGAGGCATGGTTACAGCATCGCGCGAAGGTACAACCAAAACCGGCAAACCATTCAGCTCATTAACACTGACGGATTACACCGACTCAAAAGAGTTTATGTTTTTTGGTCAGGATTATGTAAACTTTTCGCGGTACTGCAAAACGGGGCTGTTTGTTTTGATCAGGGGAACTATTCAGAAAGGTTTCAGGGACGACCAGCTTGAATTCAAAATCACCAATATCGAATTACTCTCGGAGGTAAGAAAAAACTATGTGAAAAGTATTACTTTGAACTTGTCAGTTAACGACCTGACCGAGAAAATGGTGGAACAAATCGAAAAAATGTCGCTGAACAATAAAGGAAGAATATTGTTGAAATTTAACATTTACGATCCTGAAAGTAACATGAATATTCAGATGTTTTCAAGAAATATTAAAATTGAACTGACCGACGAAATGATCGGGTTTTTCAGAAACGAGCTGAAAATGTCTTTCAGAATTAATTAGCTTTGTAAATTCAATATTAACAATTAATACAATAAATATTATGGCATTAGAAATAACAGACGCCAATTTTGAAGAATTGGTATTAAAATCAGACAAACCTGTGATGATCGATTTCTGGGCCATCTGGTGTGGCCCTTGCCGGATGATCGCTCCGATTGTGGAAGAAATGCACACTGAATACAGTGGAAAAGCTGTGATCGGGAAAGTAGATGTGGATTCAAACCCGAATATTGCCATGAAATATGGAATCAGAAACATTCCGACTGTACTTTTTGTTAAAAACGGTGAAGTAGTTGACAAACAGGTAGGTGCAGCACCCAAGCAGGTATTTACTGCCAAATTGAACGCATTGCTGTAAAAAATACGCTCAATATACTGTCATTTCGATTGAGTCACGAATGAGAAATTTTTTTCCCAGTTGAAACAAAGATTTCATTGCTGCTTTTTTGAAATGACAGTTTCATTTTATCCTTCTTGAAAAACATTTTCGACATAGAACAGTTTCACCAGTTCGATAATCTCGGGCTGATTGCACACCAGGTGGTGGAAGGTTTCATCACCGGGCTTCACCGCAGCCCGTTTCATGGCTTTTCAGTTGAATTTGCCGAACACAGGTTGTACAACCAGGGCGAATCGACCAAACACATCGACTGGAAACTGTTCGCGCGCACCGATAAACTGTTTGTAAAACAATACGAGGAAGAAACCAACCTGCGTTGCCAGATTGTGATCGACACCTCTTCATCGATGTTATTTCCTTTCTCGAAAGGCGAAAAACACCTTCGGAACAAACTCGCCTTTTCGGTTTACACAGCAGCCGCATTGATTTATCTGATGCGGACACAACGCGATGCCGTGGGGCTTACACTTTTTTCCGATTCCATAGAATTTCATACAACACCCCGCATTTCGTCGGTGAATGCCGAATTAATGTACGGAAAACTGGCTGAACTGATTAAACCTGAAAACGCACACCTGCGAAAAAGCACCAATACTTCAGCCGTTTTGCACGAAATAGCCGAGAACATCCACAAACGCTCGCTGGTGATTATTTTCAGCGATATGATTGACAACGAAAAAACCGACGAACTTTTTTCGGCCCTGCAACATTTGCGGTACAACAAACACGAGGTAATCCTTTTCCATGTAACCGACCATTTGCTCGAACGTGAATTTAAATTCAGCAACCGGCCCCACAAATTTGTCGATCTCGAAACCGGGCAATCGGTAAAATTCAATCCCTGGGAAATCAAGAACCAATATATTTCAACGGTCAGTTCGTATTTTGATGATCTGAAAGTTAAATGCGGGCAATACCAGATCGACCTCGCTGAAGCCGACATCAACAAGGATTTCAAAGACGTACTTTTCTCTTTTCTTGTTAAGCGGAAAAAACTTTATTGAAATTTTACCTTCCGAAAAATCATCATAAAATACCGTTGATAAATTCATGCAATTTCAAAGTTGATATTATGCAATTTCAAAGTTGATATCATGTTATTTCAAAGTTAACACCTTGTAATTTCAAAATTATTTATATATTTGTTGCTGTTATACAATTATTTATGATAATAAATAGGGACATAGAAAAAACAATTCGTTTATATGGAGTAAAGTATCCGGTTATTGCGGTTACAGGTCCACGGCAATCAGGAAAAACAACCCTGCTTAAAACATTATTTTCCGATTACGAATATGTAAGTCTCGAAAACCCGGACACACGCAGTTTTGCCAAAACCGACCCAAACGGATTTCTGTCGCGCTATTCTGAAAAGGTGATTTTTGATGAAATACAACGTGTCCCGGCGTTGTTTTCGTACATCCAAACCCGCGTTGACGAAGCACCGGTAATGGGCCGCTACATACTTTCAGGGTCGCAGAATTTCCACCTGATGCAAAACATCACACAAAGCCTTGCAGGCCGTGTGGCGGTTTTCAGGCTTTTCCCATTCGATTTTCAGGAATTAAACTCAGCCGGATTACTGGCCGATAGTTATCTTGAAATGATGGTCAAAGGATTTTACCCGGCAATTTACGACCGCGAAATTCCATCACGAATTTTTTATTCAAACTATGTTCAAACTTATATTCAACGCGATATAAGCGAATTGGTAGCGATTAAAGATACCCGGCTTTTTCAGAATTTTCTGGGATTGTGTGCAGCCAGGGCGGGCCAATTGCTGAATCTGAACTCGCTGGCCAATGAATGTGGTATTTCTCAGCCCACCGCAAAATCATGGTTGTCGGTGCTTGAAACCAGTTACATTGTTTTTCAACTGCAACCTTTCCACCGGAATTTTAATAAACGGATTGTAAAAACACCCAAATTATATTTTTATGATACCGGGTTATTGTGTTATCTGTTAAAAATCAGTTCACCCGACCAGTTATTAACTCACCCTGTGAAAGGAAATTTGTTCGAAAACATGATGATTTCAGAATACCAGAAAAGAATTCACCATGCAACAAAGTTTGAAGACATCTGGTTCTGGCGCGATTCGGCAGGCCACGAAATCGACCTTTTAATTGATGACGGACAGGCAATCTGTCTGACAGAAATAAAAGCAGGGATGACTGTGATGCCCGAAATGTTTGACAATCTTGCTTATTGGGAAAAAATTTCAGGAGATCAAAATCTTGTAAAAAAGCTTGTTTATGGCGGGAATGAACGCCAATTGCGAAGTGCAGGAGAAGTTGTTCCGTGGAAAGAATTCGGAAAATGAGGGCAGTGATTTTCGTTTTCACTTCTCAATTTAATTCCCTAATTTTAAGCACTTAACTATATAAAAACCCGTTCAGATATGTTAGTAAAAACCTTCGGAAGCGCAGTTTTCGGAATCGATGCCACCACAATTACCTGTGAAGTTGATGTTACCACCGGGATTAAATTTATGTTGGTCGGGTTGCCCGACAGCGCGGTTAAAGAAAGCCAGCAGCGAATGGAATCGGCAATACGGCTGAACGGTTACAAATGGCCAAAACACAAGATTATCATCAACATGGCCCCGGCCGACATCCGCAAAGAAGGTTCGGCATACGATCTGCCACTGGCTGCCGGGGTACTGGCTGCCTCGCAGCAAATCAATGCCGACCTGCTGGAAAAATATGTGCTGATGGGCGAACTGAGTCTTGACGGAACCCTGCAACCGATCAAAGGGGCGTTGCCCATTGCCATCAACGCCCGGAAAGAGGGTTTTGAAGGTTTCATCCTGCCAAAACAAAATGTGCGCGAAGCTGCTGTTGTTGACAAACTAAAAGTTTATGGTGCCGAAAACATCCGCGAAGTCATTGATTTTCTGAACGGGAAAGACGCCATCGAACAAACAATTATCGATACCCGGGCTGAATTTTATGCCCACGCCAACAATTACCCGCTCGACTTTTCGGAGGTAAAAGGACAGGAAAATGTGAAACGTGCCCTGGAAATCGCGGCCGCAGGAAGTCATAATATACTTTTGATTGGCCCGCCCGGTGCCGGAAAAACGATGTTGGCCAAACGAATTCCGGGAATTCTGCCACCGTTCACACTGAAAGAAGCGCTTGAAACCACCAAAATCCATTCGGTTTCGGGGAATATTGACAAGGAAACTTCGCTGATGACAACGCGGCCTTTCCGGTCGCCGCACCATACCATTTCCGATGTGGCTTTGGTGGGTGGCGGAAATTACCCGCAACCCGGCGAAATTTCGCTGGCACACAACGGTGTGTTGTTTTTAGACGAACTCCCGGAGTTCAAACGAACTGTGCTGGAAGTGATGCGTCAGCCACTGGAAGACAGGACCATCACCATTTCGCGCGCCAAATTTTCGGTGGAATACCCGGCCAGTTTTATGCTGGTGGCATCCATGAACCCTTGTCCGTGTGGCTATTACAACCACCCCACCAAAGATTGTGTTTGCGGTCCAGGGGTTGTGCAGAAATACCTGAATAAAATTTCGGGCCCGCTGCTCGACAGGATTGATATTCACCTTGAAGTGGTGCCTGTTCCGTTTAAAAAACTATCGGAACTGGAAGCCACCGAAAACAGTGCAACGGTGAGGGCCCGCGTGATGAATGCCCGAAAAATACAGGAAGAACGATTTGCCGACTGCAAAGGTGTTTATGCCAACGCACAAATGACTTCGAAATTGATTAAGAAGCATGTGGTTTTAGACGAAGCCAGCAACGACCTGATTAAAAATGCCATGGAAAAACTGGGGCTTTCGGCACGTGCCTACGACCGCATCCTGAAGGTTTCGCGCACCATTGCCGATTTGGAAGGCGAAGAAAATGTACAGCCGCACCACCTTTCAGAAGCGATTCATTACCGGAGTTTGGACCGGGAAACGTGGGGAACATGAATTCCTGAATCTTTACACATGTGGCGAGTCGCTGCTTTCTTTCTTTTGCAAGTGTTGTTTCATGTAAAGCGTGTCAACGCCGGGATCGATTTTGGCCGGAATGGCATCTTCCAAAACTTTATCACGAATTTCGACGGGTGTAAACGGAACTTCACCTTTAATCAACTCCGGAATGTTGTAGTTTTTGATGAATGAATTATAAAACTCCGGATCTTCCTGTGGCAACACAAAAGGTTTCGTGGCATTTCCGTTTTCATCGAGATACGAAAAGAAAGGCCGCGAAAACAAACCGTCGAGCCGTTTGCTGGTAAAAACAAACCAGTGACCGCCACTCGAAAAGCAGTGATAACTGTCGGTCTGGTCGCTGTTAATATCCATTTTCCAGAATTTACCGGTTTGCAGATCGAGCAAATTCAGGTCGGTTTGCGGATGATGAATGGTAAAATAACCATTGTTGCTGGTACAAAACATCAGGAATTTCCCGTTGGGTGTAACTTTCGGGAAGCTGATACTTTTCCCGATTGAATCGGCAATCAGCACTGTATCGATTTTTCCCCAGCTGTTGTCAGCCGTGTTGTATTCAATTCTCAGCAAATCGTATTTATCGTTGATCCGGTCGTCGAGATCACGCACCGGCGGAGCACTCAGATAGTAGATATACTTTCCGTCGGGCGACCAAACAGGCAGGTTCTCGCGGTTGGGTGTCGATACTTTCGCCGATGTGGAAACTGTGTTTTTCTCAACGTCATACACAATCAGGTCTGAACTCATGTCAGCCACTTCAATCCTGATTTCGCCTGAACAGAAATACTGCCCGATGTCGTTTACCGAATAGGCAATGTGTTTGCCGTCGGGGTGCCAGTTGGGATAAGCACCGGCATTGAGTGTGTAATTTGTTTTTGTATTTACCTTCTCCAGTTTGCCATCTTTCGAAATCAGGGTTCCGCCGTGAATAGCCCTGATGTGCAGCATAAATTTGTTGGGATCGTTGTTGGCAAACGAATGGCAATTCAAACAACCATATTCAATCGACTTGTTTTCAAGAATTGGTTTTTCGTCGAAATTTTCGAGGTTGCGCTGGTAAATACCCAGGTTGGTCCACAAAACGTAGCCGGTGTTAATCAAACGATAGGCGAGATGACTGTCGATTTTTTCCTCTGAAATCCTGTTTTCAATGGTTTTAAATTTCTGCCAGCCACCCTCTTTCTGTTTAACAAAAACATCGGTATAAATGCTTTTCCCTTTGCCGGCATCCAGCATTTTGCGCCATTTTGCCTGATCGATAATGATAGAAGCAGAGGAGCTTCTGACTGTCACCGGATTTTCTTTATCCACATAAATCCTGGCTTCAAACGCTTCGCCCGGTTCGTTGATTTTAAAATTCAGCGGTGCAATATTCGGAGGTATTACAATGCCAGTATAATCAGGAAAAATCACCGGCAAACGGTCAACTTCAGTAAAATTACCCATATCGCCCCGGCACGATGCAACCAGAAAAACAACTGAAAGTAAATAAACTAACTTCTTCATTTTATCAGGCTTTTATTGTTGAAAGCATTGGTTACTTTCGGATTCAGAAACAAAAGATAATACCAGTAAGAATTTTCAAAGTCCTTGCGGGTCGCGATTTTTGCCTGTTCCATATTATTTCCGTATTTTTTCATTTCGGCATTAAAAGCTTTCAAGCGGTTTATGCATTCAGCAGAAACAGTTTCGTTTGTCACAAAAGCCGGAACTGACTTATTTTTCACAATCAAAAATGAAAGCATTTCTTCCCATGATTTTGGCAGCGTTTTGATTCCGTAATAAGAGTAATGGCTCACATAATTGAGGAACTCATTGGGATAGCCGTCGAGGATACAAACTGTCAGCAGGTAATCATAGGCCAGCCGGTTGTTGTGATTGGTGTCAACCAGTAATTTGAGGTTACTGAGCGGATCCAGGTTCACAGCTTCCTTCCGGGGTGTAAATTTTCGTTTTTCAGCAATTTTCTGATCTTTATTGGTGGTTTCCGGATTTGTCACAAAATCTCTGTACTTTTTCGCCCAATCGCGGTAAAGTAGGTTTTTCTCCAGTACATTCAGGAACTTTGCCGCCAAATCGTATTTCTCATTGATTACATAAATTTCAATGATCCTTTTCAAAATCCTCGGGCTGTTTGGCAAAAGTGTCTGTGCCTCAAAAGCCCATCGCAGCGACTCACTCATAAAACCCAGGTCGAAATACAAATCGCTGATCGGCATGGTAAAACTTCCGTTACGCGACGAAGTATCGAGAAAAATTCCGTTCGATCCCAGCAATTGCGGGTAATTAAAAAGCTTGTCGGGCAATATCCCCAGGTTTGCATACGCCCTGACAACATGATAATTAACCCTGAAATCATAAACCTGAACTGTTTCGGCCACTTTCAATATTTCATCCCAATTCTCCTGTTGTGCATAATAATCGAGATAGACCAGTTTTTTCTTAAACGGATCAAACGATTTCCAGAACAAAAAATACCCCAACACGCCAATCAACAGAAATTGGGCTATTTCAGCAAATGGAATTCTTTTGACCAGCGTTATTTTCGCTTTTTTCTTTTCTGAAAGTTTTGTTGGTTCAAGCTGACCTCCGATGCTGAATTTTCTGAAAAAATTTGCTGCCAGCAATAATACCGGCAATAAAGCATAATAGGCAAAGAGCAAATAAAAAACGCTGTAAGCCAGCATTTCGGGCGGTTTTATTTCCGTAAGCCTGAAAAGATTTTTCAAAGTGGTTGGAAATACAAATTTGTAGGAAATGAGGGGTATTAAAATGGAAATAACAACCAAAACAGGGAGGGCAAACCATGCTTTTTTATCTTTTGCTGTTCCGGCAATTAAAAGTGCCGACGAAACACCAAAAACCAGTGATGCCGCACCACTGGCAATATAAAACAATAAAACTGCCAACACCGGCCAGATGTAATAAGTGTATTTTGGAAATTTGTTTTTGAAAAACCAGAATGCCAAAACAAAAAAGAAAACCATTAATAATCTGACCGTTGCATAATATGGATAGCGATAGTCGCTGAGCAGAACAAACCCCGTAACAAGAATCAGCGCAAACACTAAAAAACTGAACCTGTTTTTTCCGGTGATTTTGTTAACAAGAAAAACGGCCATCAAACCCTGGATGGCTGATATGGTAACAATAAGCAAACTTCCAATTGTATTGAACTTAAAAAACTGTGATATAAAATCGGCCAGGTAATTCGAAACTCCGCCGGGATAGGACAGAAAACCTTTAAAATATTCAAAACCAACACTAAATCCTATTTGCTGATTGTAGTACAATAAAAATGGTTCAGTAACAATAAGTGTGACCCAAAAAACAATAATCACTGAAATCGACATCAGCAGGCCGGAAAAACTGAAAATTCTGGCTTTCATAACCCTGGTTTAATTAATTAAAATCGCAAAATTCCTTTCCTGAACACTTTTTCCTGAAACCATGATAAAAACAGAAACCAATAACTGCTAAAATTTTCGGACCGTCGCAATCACACTTAAAACCAAATTATCACATATTTTCTTGTTTATCTGCTTTTTAACAAATTCAAATTATTAGGAAAAAGAACTTCAGAAAGCTTCCAAATCAACAAAAAATATTGCGAATCCGCAACAGGTTTTTACACTAAGCAGAAACCTATTCTTTTTGTTCAGGAGAGAAAAAATTCAGGCAAATGTTTGAAATTATTCCACCTTCAGCCAGTAGTTGTTTTTCCGGTGAATCCGCTTTCCCCAATACACAAAAGGCGTGTCGGCAATGGCAACTAAAAACTTCAGTACATAGGTTGTAAGAAAAACTTCAAACAAAATACTGGTTTCGAATACACCATAAAAAGCGATGAGTACAAATACCGCGCTGTCGATAACCTGTGAAATTAATGTACTGAAGTTATTCCTGATCCACAGGTGTTTATGTGCCGGAAACCTGTCTTTCCAGAAATGAAAAGCCCAGACATCGTGATGTTGCGACAACATGTAGGCAATTAAACTGGCCACAGCAATCCGCGGCATCAGCGAGAATATGGTATTGGTCGATTCATGCGCTTTGGCCGCAAAATCGTCGCCGGCAAGGGGTGTGTAAAAAAGCGTCAGGTTCATCAGTAAGGTCATGGAAATGAGGCTGAAAAAGCCAATCCAAACGGCCTTTTTCGCTTCGGCCTTTCCGTAATTTTCCGATAAAATATCGGTAATGAGAAACGAAGTGGCATACACCACATTTCCCAAAGTTGCCACAGTACCAAAGAGACTGACGGTTTGTACAACCTGTATGTTGGCTACAATCACCGAAACCGGAATCCACATTACCAGTCCCCATTTTCCAAAAAGCCTGTAAGCCAGAATGATTAAAAGAAAATTTGCCAGAATCTCGGCAAACCACAAGATTTCGTTGTTCATTTTTTTAATTTTTAGCCGCAGGGTGATGGAACCTGCGAAAGTTTGACATTATTTTTTCAGGCTGCGAAAATAATAAAATCCCCCAAAACTTTATCAGCCTTTGTATTTCTTCAAAACACCCAATATTTTCCCGTCAGGTTTTCCAAAAACCGAGATGCCCGATGCCCCGTTTTCAATCGCGGTTTTCACGCCTGCTTCAAATTCATCGATTGATTTAAAATCGGGCAGAAACAAACCTGCATACAACGGAAATTTTCCGCACAGAAAATGGATTCCCTCGGCTACTGCATCACCAATCCAACTTACTTCCTCTTTGTAAAAACCGTGGTAAATCATGGGGCAAATGCCGTTCAGGTTCCAGTTGGTCCAGTCCTGCCTCACAATACGGCGCGCAACTTCAGGAGTCGGGAAAACGGCAGCAGTAATGGGCTTCTTAAAACTGCCGGCCACTTCTGCAAGCTGATTAACCACGTGGGTAATCCTGTCGTACCGGTATTTTCGCCACGACAAACTTTGGTCGGGAAACGCAATTTCAAGCGGGTCGGTATTGTGTTTTTCCTTAAAGTTGCTGCGACAGGTTTCGCAATAACAAAAATCGTATTCGGGCAATTCGCGGGTCTGGTCAATTTTGTATTTATCCCACAAATTCACCGGAAGAATGACATCGCAAAACCGGATATAATCGAGGTGAATTCCATCCACATACTCTTTTTCAAGAATCGATTTCACCTGGTTTTTCAGGTAATCCTGAACTTCGGGTTTCGACGGACAAAGCCATCGGTAATAATTTACATATGGCGGGTGGGTTGCACACGATTTTCCGTCGCGGCTCACGGCGTACCAATCAGGATGGGTTTCGAGCAGTTCCTTTTCGCCGCGGTTCATCGTCCACATCCAGAGGTGCGCCTCCAATCCGGCCTTATTCGCAACCCTGAAATGGCGTTCGCTGTCGGCTTCAAAAAAGATTCCCCGCACACCGGCATCGTAATAACTGCTGTACTTCTGCTTCAGTTGCCCATCGTTTTCGCGGTTGTCAGGATTCTCCCAAACCCAATGTCGTTTCTCTGGATTAATATTTTTGCTGAAGTTATTTTCGTTAGCCGAAATCGTTTTTGCCGCCAGAAATCCGGTTCCGGCAAGCACAGAAGTTTTTAAAAATTCGCGTTTGTTCATCGTTTATTTGATTATTTGCGGAGAATGCCGTTTTCGTTTAGCGACATGGTAGCTCCGTTCCCGGTGGTTGATTTTATCAGAAATTGGTGTGGAGTTGCCGTTAATTCAAGCTGAATGGTACCGGCATTTTTTGTAACGATAGTTTCAGGAACCGAAATTTCTGATAGCGTGGCAGCATATCTTTTATTTTCGGCCTGAAATTTTTTCTGTTTATAATAAACCAGCCATAAATACTGAACCAGCTCGTCTTTCTCTCTTGTTTTGAATTCCACAATTTCGCCGTTTGCAGGCTTTTCTGAAAACTGAATCATTCCCCAGCGTTCAGGAAAGTGCATATTAATAACTCCCTGCGGACTCCAGATCCAGTTATCTTCGCTCAAAATGCGCCCGGTGGCCGAATCCGTTTTTCGTTTGTAAATTCCGTCAACCACTTCGGTTTGCCATTGCACCCGCGAAAAATTAATCCGCCAAACCTGTTCATCTGCTGGTCTTTGATTGCCGGTTCCCAATTGCAATGCGCTGAAAGGAATTGCCATTTCAACTGTCCATTTCTTATCGGTGTCGTTCGGATTATTTAGCGTTCCATCAACAAAAACTGCCGTTTTCAGACCTGGTGAATTCCACGAAATCAGCGGGATGCCGCCATCGCGGTAAGGCCGTGGCATAAACAAATCGAAAACCGTGTTATTGGCATTGATTTCTATTTCGAAATAGTTTTGCGAATCACCGTCGGGGTCGATAAAAACCTCGAAATCGTTTTCGTTAAAAACAATTACGTCGTGTTCGTCAAAATAGCCCCAAACGTGCGGTTCTTCCAGCTCAGCCAGCATGTACAGATTTGTATTGTCCCAAAGCATTTTCACCCGCGTGCGATAAAGCGGACGAGGCATTTTTTCTCCCTCAATGTCCAGAAAATCCTCACTCCAGGCGGCATTCCCCCAATCTGATTCTCCTGCCTTCCCATCGATTATTATATCGGAAGAAGCACGAAAAACCGTGTAATGGCGAACCGGTGCAAAAAGATGTTCAAACCCTGAAAAAAGCTGCTGCGCACACAATTGCAGGCCTGATAAAATAATAGTCAGTACAAATACAAGTTTCAGCCGGTTCATAAAAAGTTAGTTCCTTTAATTCATATCCACATCGCGCTTGATGTACGCCCCGTAATCTTTCAGGATAGGTTCGTAATCTTCGTGAAAGAGCGATGAAGATACAATAAAGTCGGCAGTTGAGCGGTTTGAAGCGGTGGGAATATTGTACAAAACTGTAATTCTTAACAGCGCTTTTACGTCAACATCGTGGGGTTGCGGCTGCATGGGGTCCCAGAAAAAGATGAGAATATCAACCTGTCCTTCCACAATTAATGCGCCCAACTGCTGATCGCCGCCCAACGGGCCCGATTTTAAACGGGTAATTGTTGGCGGGACTTTGTTGTTTTTACTGCACTTTTCGAGTAACGTTTCTTCCACCAGTTTGCCGGTTGTTCCGGTGCAAATCAGGTTGTGCTGTATCAGTTCCTGCCAGTTAAACGAAACCCATTCAATAATATCTTTTTTGCGATTGTCGTGTGCAACAATGGCTATGTTTTTCTTTTTCTTCATGTCGAAATTGTTTTATTGGAATACATTGCCGGGGCGAAACCCGGACCCATGAATTCCGGTTTACGACACAAAAGTAAATAGCCAATATTACATGAATATTAAGTAACTATTTGTAAACTAATTTTTTATCGAAAATTTAATTTACAGCCTTTAATAAGAACAAAACGTTAACAGAAGGTTTCTAAATGATTTCTTTGATGGTTTGAACCACTTTTTGCGCAATATTTTTTGCTTCTTCCTCCGATTTTGCTTCGGAATAAATCCGGATAATCGGCTCTGTATTCGATTTGCGAAGATGCACCCACGACTCGGCAAAATCGATTTTTACCCCGTCGATGGTGGTTACTTTTTCGTTTGAATATTTGTTTTGCACTTCAACCAGCAATGTATCCACATCAATATTGGGCGTGAGTTCAATTTTGTTTTTCGACATAAAATAATCAGGGTAAGTTTTGCGTAACTCCGAACATTTCAGGCCGGTTTTTGCCAGATGAGACAAAAACAGTGCTGCTCCCACCAACGCATCGCGACCATAATGACTGGCCGGATAAATAACGCCGCCGTTTCCTTCGCCGCCAATCACCGCGCCGGTTTCCTTCATTTTTTCCACCACGTTCACCTCTCCCACTGCTGCCGGCGAATAACTGCAACCATGCATTTCTGTTACATCGCGCAATGCCCGGCTCGACGAAAGATTGGAGACTGTATTCCCTGGAGTTTGCTTTAAAACATAGTCGGAAACCGCCACCAGCGTGTATTCTTCGCTGAACATCGAACCATCCTCATTTATCACCACCAGGCGGTCAACATCGGGGTCAACCACAAAACAAACATCAACTTTGCTTTCTTTTACAATTGCTGAAGTTTCGACAAGATTTTCGGGCAGCGGCTCGGGTGTGTGGGCAAAATATCCGGTGGGTTCGCAGTTGATTTCCACCACATTTTTCACACCCAGCGCTTTTAAAAGCCGGGGCATTACAATTCCTCCCACCGAGTTAACTGCATCAACAGCCACCGAAAAGCCTGCTTTTTTGATGGCGGCACGGTCAACCAGTTCAAGATTTAAAACATGTTGAATATGATATTCTGTGTAATCTTTTTCGGTAACATTTCCCAAATCATCAACCGCAGCAAAAAAATAATTTCCAGCATCGGCAATGGCCAATACTTTTTCACCTTCTTCAGCATTCAGAAACTCGCCTTTGTTTCCGAGCAGTTTCAAAGCATTCCACTGTTTCGGGTTGTGACTGGCGGTGAGAATAATCCCGCCGTCGGCTTTTTCGGCGGTTACTGCCAACTCGGTGGTAGGTGTTGTGGCCAAACCGATGTTTACCACATTGCAACCCATTCCGGTTAAAGTTGAAACCACGATGGCGCTGACCATCGGGCCCGAAATGCGGGCGTCGCGGCCAACCACCACGGTCGGTTTTTGTTTGCCTGAGCTTTCTTTTACCCAGGTTGCAAAAGCTGCTGCATATTTCACAAGGTCGATGGGGCTGAGGCCTTCGCCGGGCTGTCCGCCAATGGTTCCGCGTATTCCGGAAATTGATTTGATAAGCGTCACGTTAATTTTATTTTGAGTTCAGGGGCAAATATAAAGAGCCTGACTTTAATAATCAGCCATCAAACTGAAATTTAGTTTTCAATTTCTTCCAGTTCTTTTAAAGTCTGATTCAGTTTTTCAATGTAATTGCCATATAATTTTCGGAAACCCCAGCGAAGGAAAAGGAAGACTCCACCGACCAGCAACAAAAGAATAAACAACCCAACTGCAATCAAAACAAAGAGTTGCCCTGTTCCCACTTCCGAAAAAGCTATCCCCTGCTCACTGGCTTTGTTGGCAAATCCGGTAAACATTCCGGTTATAAAACCAGTACCAATCGCCAGCAACAAAGTAAAGAGGGCCAGGTAAAAAAGTGTTTGATAAATTTTTAAGGTATCAATAATTTTCCGAAGGGTTTCTTTCAGGTTGCAATCAATGTCGCAGCTTTTCCGGATTCTGTAATATTTTATGGCAAAATAGATAAATGTTGTAAAAATGAGCGCATTACTGAAAACACCCAAAAACAGCAACCACTGAGGAACTGCAATATTTTCCTCAACAAGCAGTGCCGGTGATAAAATAAAATCGTCGAGCGCGAATATCAGTATCAAAACAAAAAGTATCGCGAACCCAGTTTTAATATTCCGGTCAATTCTGTCAATCATGCTTTTCGAATGTTTTCCAAGCATTTCCTTTAACTGGTTTTCGTCCAGTTGTTTTTCAGCGGGAATTTTATTCCAGGCTTTCTTCAGATTTTCAAGTTCCATCATCTTGGGTCCTCCTCCGTTTCCATGAACTTTTTTAATTTCTTCTTAATCCGGTTCATTTTCACCCGGACATAATTTTGCGTAATCCCGGTAATTTCAGCAATGTCTTCGTACTTTTTATCTTCGAGAAAAAGCAGAATTATCGATTTTTCAATCCCGGTTAGTTGGGCAACCGCCCTGTGCAGGTTCCTAATTTCATCTTCAGTTTCGGTATTGTAACTTTCATCTTTCAGTTGGAAATTTTCAACCGTTAACCTGTTTTGATCGGGCCGCCGCTTTGTTTTTTTGAACGAAGTGATGGCTGTGTTCAGCGCCACACGGTACATCCAGGTCGAAAACTTTGATTCTTCCCTGAACGACGAAAATGATTTCCAGAGTTGGGCAACAATTTCCTGGAACAGGTCGTCGCGGTCGTCCTGATCGTTACAATAGATATTACACACTTTGTGAATAATACCCTGGTTTTCTTTAATAATATGTAGGAATTCCTTCTCCAAAACTGATTTATTAGTAATCAGCAAAAGAAATAATTACAAAAACAAAACGCCAAAATGCAAATCCCAAAATGCAAAATCCAAAATGCAAATCCCAAAAATCAAATCCCAAACTATGTGTAAATTATTCAATGTTTAGATTTTGAGATGATGGATGAGAATATCTTTTTTAATTCTACAGATTCCTGTAAAAGTATTTTTCCAGCTTCCTCCTCAGCAAAATTGTCATTCGATTTTAAAATTAACCTTAACCAATAACCTGATTCTTTGGCCTCTTTTCTGCAAATCTTTGTCATGAAAATAAAATCCTTGTCACTTAAAGATTCGTTTGCTTCAATATAATTGGCGCCTGCTGAGCCGGATGATCGGATCAGTTGCTTTGAATCCTCAATATTTGATGTTGTTAATGGTAATTTTTTCACCCATTTCCTGACACTTTTTGCAAATTGAAATGTACGTTCTTCCAAATCATAAACCGGGGATAAATGTTCATTGCTCATGGCTGACCAGATTCTTTTAAACGTTTGAAATTTGGATATTGAATTTTGGAATTTTCACTTCCTACTGCATTTTCAGAAACTGGATTTCTTTTTCGGTCAGGAAACGGTATTTGCCGCGCGGCAGATTTTTTTTGGTAAGCCCGGCATAATAAACACGGTCGAGTTTTTTCACACGATAACCCAGGTGTTCAAAGATACGGCGTACGATGCGGTTGCGGCCTGAATGAATTTCAATCCCCACCTCCGATTTATCTTCATTATCGATATAACTAACCGCATCGGCAGCAATCGGGCCATCTTCCAGAACAATTCCATCGGCAATCTGCTGAAGGTGTTGCGCCGAAACAACTTTATCCAACGAAACCTGGTAAATCTTTTTCATCTGGTGACTCGGGTGTGTGAGCCTTTTTGAGAGGTCGCCATCGTTGGTAAATAAAAGCAAACCCGTTGTATTTCTGTCTAATCGGCCAACGGGGTAAATTCTTTCCGGGCAGGCATTTTTTACCAGGTCCATCACAATTTTATCGGCATGCGGATCATCGGTGGTTGTCACAAAATCTTTGGGTTTATTGAGCAACAAATACACTTTCTTTTCAGCTACAATGCGGTTTCCGTCAAAACGAACTTCGTCTGTCGGCAATACTTTTGTACCCAGTTCGGTTACCACTTTGCCATTTATTTGCACCATTCCGGCTGTTATGTAAGTATCGGCTTCGCGGCGCGAACAAAGTCCGGCGTTGGCGATGAACCGGTTCAGGCGGATTTCGCCGGTGGTGTTGCCTTTCTTCGGAATATTGGCTGTTGTTTTGCGTTTTACAACAAATTTCCTGTTTTCACCGGTTTGCAGTTTTTTTTCAGTAAACCCACCCCTTTTCACAGGCTCACGCTTATTTTCACTTCTGGTAAATGGCTTATCAGCCGGGGCAGCACCTCTTTTTGCAGGTTCCCTCCTTTTCTGATTTCCTTCTGATTTGGTTGGCAAACTTTTGTCAATTCTTTTGCCAGTGCGTGTTTCCGGCTTTCTTTTGTTAAAATCCTGTCTCATTTTCGATCATAAAATATCGGCAAAGGTCGGAAAAAAACCGGTTCAATGGAGCCCGACCGTATCTGTCAATTTATTTATCTTTAATCTGTTAAAAATTTTAAAACAGAAAACATGAATGCATCTCACGAAATTGATTACAAAATTATGGGGCACGACGTGCAATTGGTTGAAGTTGAACTCGATCCGGGCGAAACAGTTATTGCCGAAGCCGGCGCCATGCTTTACATGGAAGATGGCATTGATTTTACCACGCGCATGGGCGACGGTTCCAATCCGAGTGCCGGGTTGTTTGACAAATTACTGTCGGCAGGTTCGCGACTGATTGCCGGTGAGTCGCTTTTCCTGACGCATTTTACCAACCAGGGCTGGGGCAAAAAACATGTGGCTTTTTCGGCTCCTTACCCGGGAACAATTATTCCGCTTAACCTGCCGCAATTTGGCGGAACCGTGATTGTTCAGAAAGATGCATTTTTGTGTGCTGCCTACGGTACAAAACTTTCGATTGTATTTAACAAACGGCTTGGCGCCGGTTTTTTTGGTGGCGAAGGATTTATTCTCCAGCAATTGCAGGGCAATGGAAAGGCTTTTATTCACGCTGGTGGAACTGTAATCGAAAGACAACTGAACAACGAAGTGCTGCGTGTTGACACAGGTTGTGTGGTGGGCTTCGAAACTTCCATCGATTTTGATGTGCAACAGGCCGGTGGTTTGCGTTCGATGGTTTTTGGCGGCGAAGGCCTATTTCTTGCCACACTCCGCGGAACCGGGAAAGTGTGGTTGCAAAGCATGCCAATCCGCAAACTCATTGCGCAACTTTCGGCATGGGGCCCCAACTCGCGCAAAGAATCACGAGGGTTACTCAATAATTTTCTGGAAGGATAATTTTATTTCGATTGAAATAAAAACAGGGATGAATCTTACCGGATTCATCCCTGTTTCATTTTAATCCCATTCACCTGATTCCCGGCAAGCTGATTCCAGTAATTTTCCGGTAGAGATCGAGTGCAAAAACATCGGTCATTCCCGAAACAAAATCGACCACCGACTGAATTTTTGCATACACCGAATCTCCTTCGGTTTTGTACTGCCCCGGAAGCAAAGAAAGGAGTTTTCCGTTGTATTTGCCCGATGGGTCCATCACCGCATTTACAAACTCGCCCAGTAAGGTTCCGATGATTTTATACCCGGCAATTTCGATTTCCACCACCGAGCGGTGCGCATACACCTGTTTATACGAAATTTCCTTTACCGTTTTCATCGCAGAAGCCTGTTGTTCTGGAAGATTGTCCATCAGGCTTTTTGCAAAGGTTCCGGCTTCAATTTCAGACCGGTAATTCATAAAAATATCTGTCGCACTGTGTATCAGTTTGCCAATTACCCCGGCACGCAAATAGCCAATCTGTTCGTTGCTGTCGGTAACCCGGTTCAGCGTCTTTTCAATGCTCGCCAGTTGTTTTTTATCGGTTTCAGGATCGTAAAACGCCATGAAAAGCTCTTTTACTTTTTCATAACTCAGGATTCCCAGTTTGTAAGCATCTTCCAGGTCCATAATCTGATAACAGATATCGTCGGCAGCCTCAACCAAATAAACCAGCGGATGACGGCAAAAACTGCCGGGAAGCAATTGGCTGCTTTCAATTCCGAGTTCTCCGGCAATTTTCAGATAATTTTCTTTTTCAGACTGAAAAAAGCCAAACTTTTGCTTTTTGGCCAGAACCGATTCGAACGGATATTTCACAATACTGGCCAAAACCGAATAAGTAAGCGCAAAACCACCGGGGCGCTTTCCGTGAAACTGGTTGGTAAGCACCCTGAAAGCGTTGGCATTTCCGTCGAAATGGGTGAAATCCTTCCATTCACCAGGCGACATTTTATCTTTGTATTCACCGCCACTCCCTTTTAAAAAGAAGTCGGAAATAGCAGCCTCGCCCGAGTGCCCGAAAGGCGGATTGCCCAAATCATGCGCCAGGCAGGCCGTGGAAACAATGGTCCCGATTTCGCTGATCAGTGGATTTTCAGGAAATTCAGCAGCCAGTTTTTCGGCAAGAATATTGCCCAGCGAGCGGCCGACACTGGCCACTTCGAGCGTGTGTGTGAGCCGGTTGTGCACAAAAATATGGTCGGGCAGCGGGAAAACCTGTGTTTTATTTTGCATCCGGCGAAAAGGCGACGAAAAAATAATCCGGTCGTAATCGCGCTGAAACTGCGACCGGTCTTCAAAACGATTGGCCGAAATCCACTCCTCCATTCCCAGTCGTTTGGCCGACAATAATTGATCCCAATTCATACTTGCTGATATTAAAGTGTAAAAGTAGAATAGCTGCGTACCTTTTTCGCCAGTTCACGTGCTTTTCCCCCGGTTATTTCATCCATTTTAGCCCAAAACAAGGGGCCGTGATTTTTGACTTTTGTGTGCACCAGTTCGTGCAGCAAAATATAATCAATCAATTCATCGGGCAGTTTCATCATTTGCAGGTTCAGGCTGATGTTGTTTCTTCCCGAACAGCTTCCCCAATTGCGCCTGTTGTTGCGG
>JAJUGS010000241.1 GCA_029265875.1 Prolixibacteraceae bacterium | reverse complement strand
GCGCAGCAGCGCCCTCTTTGTAGCTCTGTGACGCGCATCCCATCCACAAAGCCGCGTAGCGGTGACCTGAAAACAAATAGGCCGCCGCTACGCGGCTTAAAATTCTGTGCCTGCTTTTATATCTACAAATAGGTTGCCGCTATGCGGCTTAAAAACAAAAAACATTTAATTGCGACAAATTGATAGTTGTGCTTCGCTTCAATTTTATACCGCATTTAATTGATTGCCATGTTACTGTGTCGAAAAATTTGTCGTAATTGGATTAACTGCGTTATTGCATTTCATTAGCTGCGCAGCAGCGCCCTCTTTGTAGCTACGTGATGCGCACAACCCCCAACAAAAGCCGCGTAGCGGCAACCTGAAAATAGACAGGCCGCCGCTATGCGGCTTATTTGTAGATTACATTAATTGATAAACGCTCTATGGTCTCATTCGTTTTCAATCCATTCAAACAAATATCGGTCATCAAATTCGATTTCAAATTTTCTGAGAAATTCGAGATATTCTTCTTTGAATGATTTTTGTTTGTGATGCTCCTGCTGATTTTGAATGTAGTGGATTACATTATCGATTTGCGAACGCGAATAGGAAAAAACACCATATCCCCTTTGCCATTCAAATTTTCCGTGAACCCAACCTTTCTCGTTGATAAATTTTGAAGAAATTGATTTTACCTCTTCCATAAAATCAGACATCGATATGGTTGTTCCGAAGCCCACCAACATATGCAAATGATCGGTAACATTATTAATCGCAAGCATTTTTTGCTTTCTGTTTTGAACAATGCCCGTGATGTATTTTTGCAATTCAACGTTGTATTTTGGGTTGATGAGGCTTTGTCTGCCTTTAACCGCAAAAACAAATTGCAAATAAACCTGACTGTAGGTGTTTGCCATTTTGTTGTATTTTGGTTGTCACAAATAGGCCGCCGCGATGCGGCTGCAAAATAATCGCGCTTTTATTTTTTCTACAAATAGGTCGCCGCTACGCGGCTGAAAAATAATCGTGTTTTCATTTTTTCTACAAATAGGTCGCCGCTACGCGGCTTAAAAATAATCGTGTTTTCATTTTTTCTACAAATAGGCCGCCGCTACGCGGCTTAAAAATAATCGTGTTTTCATTTTTTCTACAAATAGGCCGCCGCTACGCGGCTGAAAAATAATCGTGTTTTCATTTTTTCTACAAATAGAACGCCGCTACGCGGCTATAAAAAATTTGCTTTAAATGGCTTACCATTATTTTGCATTTCTTTAGCTACAGAGCAGCGTCCTTTTTGTAGAAATTTAAAAATCGTATTGTTTATGCCTTTTTCTTTCTGACAATCAAATTCAGAATAACAAATGCCACCACCAGGATAACAGGCAGCACAGTCATATTCAGCAATGTAGCCTGCGGACCTGATGTTTCGATGGATTTTCCCATAATCGGCAAAACCATTGACGTGGCTACAAAACCAGCTCCACCCAGAATCGACATGCCCAGCGCTCCGCTTTTCGGAACATATTCAGAAGCAACACCAATCATGGTAGGCCAGAAATAACAAACGCCCACGGCAAAAACAGCTGCAGAGAAAACTGTCATGGCAGCGCCGTTGGCTTTGCTGAGCAAAAACAACCCGGCTACCGAAAAAATAGCCGATCCCAGCAAAACTCCCGGAGGATTCAAACGATGAATCAATCCACCGGCAAAGAAACGGCCAACGGCCATCAATCCGGTTACAACCGCCAGGATAATCATCGGGTGAATGCCATTATTGGCAAGCAAAGCGTTGATCCACTGGGTTGTTCCCAATTCGGTGGAAGCGGTGAGCAGCATACAGAAAAAAATAAACGGGAACAACAGGCTGATTTTGTTGATCAACCGGCCTTCGATAATAATGGCCACAGCGATAATGCCCACAATAATCAGCGGCAAAGAGTAACTGGAGGTAACTGCAGCCGAAATGCCTGCGTTGGTGGCCACCAGAATCATAAAAATCACCGCGAGGGTGATGGTGACAGGGGCACCCACGTTACGCATCATTTCCTTGTAAGTAACACCAGTCGAAACACGTTCTGTTTCAGGTATATTTTGTTTAAAGAAAAGAAAACCATAAATGGCCAGCGGGATAAAAAGTAAGCTGACAAGAATTTCCCACCGAAGTTGCAGCGAGTCCATCACAAGGGCTGCCAGCAAACTGCCAATCACAATCCCCCCGGGGAACCACACATGAAAACGGTTCAGCATTTTGGTTTTTTTATCGGGGAAAAGAGCTGTCACAAGCGGGTTACAGGCTGCTTCAACACTTCCGTTGCCGAGCCCGATAAACACGTTGGCTATAAATAGCGAAGTGTAATCTTTGGCAAAAAGCAACAGTACTATTCCCACGAGATGCAGCGAAAAAGCCGCCCAGATAATGGACCTGGTTTTTACAATGTCGATAAAATAGCCACCGGCAAACATGGCCACGGCAAATCCCCAGAAAGCCGGTCCGAATGCACGGCCCACCTGTTCGGCAGTCAAACCATAATCGTCGATAAAAACACTTTCGATCCGTGCCCTGATGGCAAAAGTGATGGCTGTTACAAGCAGCGCCAGACAAGCTGCCACAAATAACCGTTTCTGATTTACATCTTTCATAATTCGTTTTAGTTTTTAATTGGTTGATAAAAAAAAATTATTGAATTCAGTTATTTCCCTGCAAGATAATGAATGGCCTGCGATAAAAGTTTCCGGTAGCTTTCATCGCCGTATGTGCGGTAATCGTGCCCCGGTTGAATATACACGATCTTCGAGTTTTTGTACCGGTTTTCCCAGGCAATAATTTCCATGCTTTTGGGGTGCCGGGTTTTCAGCAGCGGCAAAACATCATCCGAGATTTTCACATTTCCATAAATCTCATCAAAAAAACGGAGTTCGTGAAAACCTTTTGTCACAGGCGTAATATTTTCAACCTTACTGTAAACCCAAACATCGTGTTCGTAATTTGATTGTTCTTCAACCGGCACTCCCCTCGCCTTTTCCACATATTTTCCGCCGACAATCTTTTCAAATTCAGGCCAGTTTTGGTACGAAACAAGGGAATGATGCAGAAAAAGCATCGGTTTCCCTTCCGATGCAAGCCGCAGGTAACCCACTTTTTCAAGTTCGCCGATGCTTTGCCACATATCGTAAAATACCAGTACATCATATTCATCGGTTTTTCCCATGCCGATTTGGTTGTTGGCTTTTGGCTGCTGAAAATGTTCGTATTGAATGTCTTTTAACGAATCGAACAAATCAAAAAACGTGATGGTATCAAACGCGTGGCCGCCTGTGATTAGCATTATTTTTACAGGTTGCCCTATTAATAAGTGCGTTATAAAAATTAACAGAACCAATAAACAGATTCGTTTCATCAGGTTTGCTTTTGTTAAGTTAATCAAAGCCAATGAAGGTGCATAAAACCATACTTTCCATCAAAGCTTCATGCGACTAAAAATAATAATTCTATTTATTCAAATTCTTTGTGCTGAAAGAAACTGAAAAAAAATGATAAAGAGTTACTGCTGAAAAAGTAAACCAAAAAGCTGACATGAACGTTTACTAAATAATTTTACTACTTTTAACCATCTTTAATGACCATTAGATTATTTCGAACTTCTTAAAAACAGATATTATGAAGAAAATCCCTTTTTGTAAAACGGCCCTGATCATTCTCATCATCAGCATATTTTCAGCTTGTAACCCCGACAATGGTGACGAGCAGCCAATTGACAAATATCTTGTGAGTTACGAAAAATACAAAACCTATCTGCCTGTGTTTATCAAATCTATTCTTTCATCAATTGAAGATGATTATCCACAGTTGAAAGACATTTCGGATCACATGGTCCATGGCGTTGATGTTTATAAAATAACTTACATGACCAAATTTGACGGAAAAGATATTATGGCTTCGGGGATTGTTTCAATACCCATATCTGATGGCGTATTCCCGTTACTTAGTTTCCAGAATGGCACCAACACGCTCAACAGCAATGCCCCGTCGGTGAATCCCGGCAACGAACTCTACACTTTGCTTGAGTTTATGGCCTCTGCCGGGTTTGTTGTTTCGGCTCCCGACTACCTCGGGTTTGGCGCTTCAAAAACCATGTTTCACCCTTATCTCGATAAAGAATCAACCGTTCAGACTGTCACTGACATGCTCAGGGCTGTTAGTGAATTGTTAAGCAATCATCTTGATAAAGAAGCGAGCAAAGACCTGTACATTACCGGATATTCACAGGGAGGCTGGGCAACCGCTCAATTACAGAAAACTATTGAGCTGGAATCCACCGGTGAATTTAACCTCAAAGCCAGTGCCTGCGGAGCAGGGCCTTACGATTTAAAGCTGGTGAATAATTATATTCTTTCGCAAACCGAATACCCGATGCCTTATTTTATCGGTTATATTTTTAACAGCTACATTAATCTGGGCGATATAAAAAACAGTCCGTCCGATGTATTCAAATTGCCCTACAGCGACAAAATCCTGAAACTTTACGACGGAACCAAATCGGGCGAGGAAATAAATGACCAGCTTACCACCATCATCGACTTACTTTTTACCGAAGAATACAGAACATCAGCAAACACGAATACAAAATTCAATACAGTGATTGCAACGTTGGAAAAAAATAGTGTCACTGCCTGGAAAACCAATGTTCCGACCCTGTTGTTGCATGGATCAGCCGACAATTATGTACCGCCCACCACCACGGCAAATCTTTACAATGGTTTTCTGGCGCAGGGCGTTGACAAAAGCAAGGTTACACTTGTTCCCATCCCGGGGGCTGGTCATACCACGGGAATTATCCCTTCCTGCGTGGCCGCATTTACATGGTTTATTGAATTGAATTCAGCAAATTAAAATCTGTTTTTGAGATAAGGTGCCTGGTTGTCTGATTATTTTTAGTACTGGGATGTTTAGGTTTTGAAGTTTTTGCCCTTCCTTTTATATCCTCTTAATTATCTTTCTTTTAAGAAAATAGTTTCTTGTTTTTTGATTTTCATTGCATGATATTATTTCATTTCCTCAGGTTTGTGAAATGGCCCCCGATTTAAAAAGATGTTTCCCGGCTTTTATCCGGTACCTGAAATAAAATAATGTAAGCATAAAATAAACCAGCGCCTGTACGTACATGAAAATCAATTCAGCCCTGACTTCAGTAATATCTACTCCCATCGTGCGCAAACGCAGGTAGGCTGGCACTGCCGTTGTGGAAGGCAGTATTTGTGCCACTGTATTTATCAGTTCGGGAATGGCGCTTGTTGGCCACGACAAACCGCTGACAAACAAGGCCACCGGCGACAGAAATACCATAAAAACGATGGCCGACTCGCGGTGTTTGAAAATAGTGGAAATGCCGATTCCAAGAAAAATGGTACTCAGCAAAAAGGGGAGTAGCAGCATGATAATCTGCACTAAATTCGTTTTGTCGGGATAATTAAACCAGTGATGTACCATAATAACCGCAAAACAAATATTAATGACCGAAATAAGCAGGTAAACGCCGGTTTTACCCAGCAAAAGCGGAAGCACTTCACGGTATCGTTTTTCGGGTGGCAGCATAAAGGGCGATTTTTTCGATTCGGAAAACGAACCACCCATCAACCCGATTCCGATGAGCAATGTTTGCTGGATGATTATCAGGATGATGGACGGCATGATAAAACTACCATAACCTGTTGATGGATTGTACAATACATGTACCTGCGCCGAAACCGGGTCGATGGCGGCTTTTGCTTCGGTAAACGATTTTCCTTCGTACAAATATTTCACAACCGAAATACCGGCCCCGAAATAGGCGTTCACAGTGGACGTTGCCAGAAATTCGTTACGGTATTTCAGAAAATAGCTGGCGTCGGCATACAGCGAAACATTGGCCTGTTTGCCCGAAAGAATGTCTTGCTGAAAGCCTTTCGGGATTAAAATTGCCCCACTGATTTTGTTTTCCAACAACAGTTTTTCCGCTTCCTTTAAATCGTTGCACCCTTCTGTAACTTTCAGCTCCTGCGTGGCATCCAGCATCCGGATATATTTCCGGCTGAGTTCAGAATGATCCTGGTCAACCACGCCAAACCGGATTTCGGTTAATGTTTCGTTGTAATAAGCAATCGAATATACAATGGGATAAATAAAAACCGCTCCGATTAATATCAGCATCGCACCAAAGTCGGAAACAACATTTCTGAGCTCATTCAAAAAATGAGTGGCTGTCAATTCAAGGTATTTTATTTTGTTTTTTTCTGAACTCATTGGTTTTAGAT
>JAJUGS010000082.1 GCA_029265875.1 Prolixibacteraceae bacterium | reverse complement strand
AATAGCCATGTCAACTTCAACCCTGCAAATGCGGAAAAAAGGGGCAACCCTTTTCCTGCTTGGTGTTACAGTGGTTTTAGGGCTTGTATTTCTTGTAAATAAATATTTTGAATGGGGTACTAAATTCGAGCATGGAATCTGGCCGGGCTCCGAGCACCTGAAAACTGCATTCAGCCAGGGCGAAATCCTGTTCTTTGGATTGTATTATGTAATGACCGGATTACATGCTTTGCATATCATAATTGGTCTGATCATTATATTCTTTGCTATTCACAGGGTTTACAGGGGTACTGTAAATGAAAACAGGGCTGCTTTGCTCGAAAATGCAGGTCTTTACTGGCACCTTGTCGATTTAATCTGGATTTTCCTCTTCCCTTTATTTTACCTAATCCATTAATACCAATTACTTATGTCGAACGAAAAACATCATATCGTACCTTTCAAGGTTTATATACTGGTTCTGGTTGCATTACTGGCTCTAACTTTTGCATCAATTGGTATTGTCAGCATCGAACTTGGAAAATACACTGTGGCGGCAGCCCTGATTTTTGCCACCATCAAATCGTTCCTTGTGCTTACCTATTTTATGCATCTGAAATATGATAAACCCTATATAAAGGCAATGGTGGGTTTTGTATTTGCCATCTTTTTTGTAGTGATAATTATTACATTTTTAGACTATTTATACAGAGCTTGATATGTACAGTCCGGAAATAACTCAGGCCTCGAATTTTGTCAAAGGAGTTGATCAGGCATTCCTGGTCATTCTTGCCATCTCTTTTGTGTTTCTGATCGGGTTGACCGTTGTAATGATTTGGTTTTTGTATCGGTATAACCGGAAAAGAAATCCTGTTGCCACGCAGATTCATGGTAGCACAAAACTTGAAATCATCTGGACTGTCGTGCCATTCATCATTACCATGGTAATGTTTTATTACGGCTGGGCCGGTTGGAAGCCAATGACCAAAGCACCGAAAGACGCCATGGAAATTACGGTTTACGGACGAATGTGGAATTTCAGTTATGAATATGCCAATGGCCGGATGACGGATACTTTGTATGTTCCTAAAGACAAACCGGTGAAACTGAACCTGAAAGCCATGGATGTGCTGCACAGCTTTTATATTCCGGCATTCAGGGTAAAGCAGGACATGGTTCCCGGCAAGCCGGACAATTTTATGTGGTTCCAGCCACAAAGAGTGGGCTCGTATGAAATATTTTGTGCCGAATATTGTGGTTTGCAGCATTCCTACATGTACTCAACCGTGAAAGTGATAGAAAGTGCCGAGTTTGATAAATGGATGACCGATACAACACAGGTGGCTGCTGTAACAAGCACTGCGCCCGGTGCAGCCGGAAAAAAGATTATGCAGAATATTGGTTGTTTTGCCTGTCACACAGTTGACGGAACCAAACTCGTGGGCCCAAGTTTTAAAGGCATCTGGGGGCATGAGGTTACAGTAATCACAGGCGGGCAAAAACGAACGGTTACTGTGGATGAAGAATACATCAAAAAATCGATTTACGACCCGAATGCCGATGTAGTGGATGGTTACACGAAGGGTCTTATGGTTTCGTACCAGGGGCAGTTAAAAGACGCTGACATTGCTGAAATTATTGAATACCTGAAAACGGTGAAGTAGGGGAAGCCAGAAGTCAGGAGTCGGAGTAAAAGAAATAGAGTTGGAAGTTCGTAGCCAAATAAAATGAAAGAGACACTGAAAATAGTACTTGAGCTTGGGAAAGCACGGATTTCTTTACCGGTGGCGCTGTCGGCTTTAACAGGTTATGTGTTGTTTACGGGCACAGTGGGTGTGCAGGGTTGGTGGCTTACATTGGGGGTTTTCCTGATGTCGTGCAGCTCGGGTGCATTCAACCACTGGCAGGAAAGTAATATTGACGCACAAATGCCCCGGACGCAAAAAAGACCCATCCCTTCGGGAAAAATCAGCAGACTGGGAGCTTTTGTTGTGGCAGCAACTTTTGCTTTTTCAGGCACCGTTATTCTGGTAATGACAAATCCGCCGATGGCGACTATTTTAAGCTGGGTCACGCTTTTTTCGTACAACCTGGTTTATACCCCATTAAAAAAAGTGACTGCATTTGCTGTCATACCGGGTTCGCTTGTAGGAGCTTTGCCACCTGTTATTGGGTGGGCTGCTGCCGGAGGAAATTTATTTAACCAGGATATTTTATTGGTGAGCCTGTTCTTTTTTATCGGGCAAATTCCCCATTTCTGGCTGCTGCTGCTCATGTTTGGCGATCAGTACAAATTGGCGGGATTGCCCAGCCTGAACCAGGTTTTTAACGAAGAGCAGATAAAAAGGATCACTTTTACCTGGGTTTTAACCACGCTGGCCGCCGGAATGCTGGTGATTTTCTTTGTGGTGAAAAGCCAGTTAATTATGTTCCTGTTGCTATTGTATTCTTTGTACCTGCTTTATTCGCTTTCGGTAGCAGTTTTTTCGGTAAATAAATTCAGGGTGCGGCCTGCTTTTTTCAGGCTGAACATGTTGTACCTGTTTATGATGTTTTTGCTGATTGCCGATTCGCTGCTCCGGAATGTTGTGCAGATGGCAAATATTTAGATTCTTCCCTGGTTTATCAATTCGTAAAATACACCTTCGCGAAGTGCAAAATCGGTTTGAACGATCTGTTTTATCTGGTTTGTTGAAATCAGAAATTCAATAAGAATTACGGCCGGAACAATCAGGTCAACCCGCACGAAATCCATTCCTTTCATTTGCAACCTTTCTTCGCGGGTCGATTGCAGCAAAGTATTGTAAACACGATAAAACGAATCGATTGAAATTTCCTGTGTCTTTCGCAGTTTTTCCCCCGGATTCACGCCATCAATCATGTCAGCAATGGTATCAAATGCCCCGGAACAACCAATAAGCGTTTCCACTTTCCATGTTTTACAATGTTCAATGGCCGTTTCATGAAACCTGGCAAAATGTGCTCTGAGTATATCAGCTTCCTCTGTACTGATCGGGTCGGTAAGGTTGAACTGGTTGATAATCCTTGCCATCCCGGTTGGCTGACTTTCTTTCCAGATAATTTTTGTGCCCCGTGCAAGGATCAGTTCGTTGCTTCCGCCGCCAATATCCAGAATTAACGATGGATTTTCAATATTCTGAAATGCGAGCAATACCCCATCAAAAATAAGTTCTGCCTCGTTTTCACCTGAAATTACTTTTATAAGCCAGCCACAGGCATCGCTCACAGCTTCCAGAAACCCGGTTTTGTTGTAAGCTGTTCTCACAGCCGACGTTGCGACAACCCGTATTTTTTCAGGCTGAAATTTATCGATGATTTCTTTGTGGCGATGGAAGGATTCGATGGTTCGTTGGGTAGCTTCCGGGCTGATTTCACCATCTTTTATTTTGTTGTCGCCCAACCTGACCAAATGTTTGCTTTGGTGCAGAATCCGATAGCCCGTTTCACTGGTTTCAGCAATTAGCAGGTTACAGGTGTTGGTTCCCAGGTCGATAACAGCGGCTCTCATAACTTTGGTTTGCAGGAAAATTTCCGGTTGCAATTAAATTTAAGATTAATTAAAATTAAGCTGATTTTAAAATCAAGGCAAAAAAATTTTATGTCCGTTTCATTTGGTTTAATTTTGGATTTTTAAAACAAAAAAGTTATGGAATTTCTGCTTCAGCCCGAAACCTATATTTCGCTCATCACGCTTACTTTTCTCGAGATTGTGCTCGGAATCGACAACATCATTTTCATCTCAATTATTACCGACCGGTTACCTGAAGAAAATCAGAAACGGATCAGGACAATAGGGTTGTTGCTGGCACTGGTGATGAGAATTATTCTTTTGTCGCTTATTACCGTGATTATTCAGTTAAAGGAACCACTTTTTACAATTTCTGAGTTTAATTTTTCGGTTCGTGATTTAATTCTGGTTGCCGGGGGATTGTTCCTGCTTGCCAAAAGTGTGTCCGAAATTCACGAAAAAATTGAAGGTGGCCATGAACAAAAGGTTTCGAAGAAAAAGAATACGGTTGCCAGTATAATTCTGCAAATCATTGTGCTTGATATTGTTTTTTCTTTCGATTCTATTCTTACCGCAGTGGGATTGTCAAAACATCTTGAAATCATGATAACAGCGGTTGTACTGGCCATGATTGTGATGATTTATTTTGTTGAAATGATCAGCCGGTTTATTAAAAAGCATCCAACCTTACAGGTACTGGCACTTTCGTTTTTAATCCTGATTGGTTTTATGCTGGTAATCGATGGATTCCATTTCGAGATACCTAAAGGATACATCTATTTTGCCCTGTTTTTCTCGGTAATGGTGGAGATCATCAATATGAAAATCAGAAAAAAAACAACTTTGCAATAAAAAGCTGGTTCCAGAATTATTGCTGGCTTGTTTTACAATACTTCGAAATGTATTCAAGTGCTTTGTTCATTCCCAGGTCCAGCGCTTTGTTAAAATCATCGCAGCCTTCCTGCGGGCGGTCTGCAAGAACTTTGATATTTCCGCGGTTAAAATAGGCCGATGCAAAATCGGGTTTCAGCTCAATGGCTTTTGTATAATCGGCATAAGCACCATCATAATCTTTGAGCGTCTTTTTAATTAAGCCACGGTTGTTGTAGGCCCTTACATTTTCAGGATCAAATTCAAGGGTTTTTGTATAATCCTCAATGGCGCCTTTATAATCTTTCAGGCTGTTTTTGGCAACCGCCCTGTTATAATAAGCAGCAGCAAAGGTCTTATCGAGGTTTATTGCCTGATCGTAATCTTTGATGGCTTCTTTGTATTGGCCTTTGTCGAGTTTGGAATTTCCTGTATTATAAAACTCTTTGGCATTTTGTGCCGACAAAAGGGTGACTGTCAGCACAAATAAAATCATTGGAAGTAGTTTTTTCATTGTATAATTTATGGTTTAAAAAAATTTAAAGTGAGTTGTTTTGCAAAAATCATGCAATTTTTAGGGGTTTATCAACTTTTGTTCTTAAAAGTGCAATATCAAGAACATCCATAATGGTGTTTACAAAATGAAATTCGATTCCTTTCAGGTATTCTTCCTTGATTTCTTCCAAATGTTTTTTGTTTTCAGCAGAGAGAATAATTTCGGTGATCCCGGCTCTTTTGGCAGCCAGTATTTTTTCCTTGATCCCGCCAACCGGAAGCACTTTTCCGCGGAGTGTGATTTCGCCGGTCATGGCCAGGTTCTTCTTTACTTTTCGCTGGGTAAATGCCGATGCCATGGAGGTTACCATGGTTACCCCGGCAGAAGGCCCGTCTTTCGGAATGGCCCCTTCGGGAACATGAACGTGCACATTCCAGTTGGCAAAAACCTCCGGATCCAGCTCAAGTTTATCGGAGTGTGATTTCAGGTATTCGTGTGCCAGAACGGCTGATTCTTTCATGACATCGCCCAGATTTCCGGTCAGGGTCAGGGCGCCTTTGCCTTTGCTCAGGCTGGTTTCCACAAACAGGATTTCACCACCAACGGCTGTCCAGGCAAGGCCTGTTACAACACCGGCAAAGTCATTTCCCTGGTATTTTTCTTTTGAAAATTCAACTACGCCCAGATATTCCCTGACATCAGCCTTTGTAAGTTTTTTGTTGTACGTTTCTTCGAAGGCAATTTTTTTTGCAGTTCTCCGTACTATTTTTGCAATTTTTTTATCCAGTTCGCGAACGCCCGATTCACGGGTGTAACCGTCAATTATCAGCTCAATCACATCTTTCGGAAAAGTAATAGAATTTTTTCCTAACCCGTGGTTTTCAAGTTGTTTTGGAATCAGGTGGCGACGGGCGATTTCAATTTTTTCCTCTACCAGATATCCGCTTACTTCAATCAGTTCGAGCCTGTCGCGCAGCGGTGGGGCAATGGTGTTCAGTGTGTTGGCGGTGGCAATAAACATTACTTTCGAAAGGTCGTAATCCACTTCGAGGTAATTGTCATGAAACTCTGAATTTTGTTCCGGGTCAAGCACTTCGAGCAGTGCCGAAGCCGGGTCACCGTGGAAATGTTTCGAAACCTTATCGATTTCATCGAGAATAAAAACCGGGTTCGATGATTTTGCCTTTTTGATGTTTTGGATTATGCGTCCCGGCATGGCACCAATGTAGGTTTTCCGGTGACCACGGATTTCCGATTCATCATTCAAACCTCCCAAACTGATACGGACGTAACTGCGGCCCAATGCGCGGGCCACCGATTTTCCAAGCGAAGTTTTGCCAACACCGGGAGGGCCGTACAAACACAAAATGGGCGACTTCATATCGTTTTTCAGTTTCAGCACGGCAAGATGTTCCAGGATGCGTTCTTTCACCTTTTCCAAACCGTAATGATCCTCGTCAAGCACCTTTTCAGCATTTTTCAAATCGAAATTGTCGGTGGTGTATTCATTCCAGGGCAGGTCGAGCAAAGTCTGGCAAAAGGTAAACTGTACCGAATATTCACCGGCTGCCGGATTCAACCGGCTCAATTTGTCAACCTCTTTTTTAAAGAATTTTGCCACATCTTCGTTCCATTTTTTCGATTTGGCTTTTTCTTTCAAAGCTTTGGTTTCCTGTTCAACCGGATTTCCACCAAGTTCATCCTGGATGGTTTTCATTTGCATATTGAGCATGAACTCGCGTTGCTGGCGATCCATGTCGGCTTTCACCTTTTTTTGAATGTCGTGTTTCAGTTCAAGCATCTGAACTTCACGGACCAGAAAACTGACAGCCTGGATTCCCCTGTCTTTCAGATTCTCAATTTCAAGCAATTTCTGTTTTTCCTCAACTTTGATATCGGTATTTGAACAGATAAAATTGATCAGGAACGATGCATTCTCGATATTCTTTAAGGCAAAAGTTGCCTCCTGCGGAATATTGGCCGAGAACTGGGCTATTTTTAGGGAAAGATCTTTCAATGTGCCTACAATGGCAGAAAATTCTTTGTCGTTTGCCGGGATAATTTCGTGAAGTGGCTCAACTTTGGCTACAAAATAGGGTGCTTCGGTTACAAATTCCGAAATGCGGTATCTGCGTTTTCCCTGAATAATTACCGAAGTGGAACCATCGGGCATTTCAAGTACTTTCAGCACTTCGGCCACTGTTCCCACAGCATAAATATCTGCAATTCCGGGTTGATCGATGGTGTAATCCTTCTGGGCGATGGTTCCGAGCAGTTTGTTCCCTTTTTGTACATCGCGAACCAGTTCCAGTGAAGCTTCGCGGCCTACTGTAATAGGTAAAACAACCCCCGGGAAAAGTACTGTGTTTCGTAATGGTAAAATGGGAAGCATTTCAGGAACCTGGGTATTTTTAAGCTCCTGGTCGTCGCCATCCACAATGATGGGAATAAATTCATTTTCCTGGTTCATCGAACCTAATCTGATTATATGTTGTTTTCCTTTGTTTTTCTGGTTTTCCATGTTTCTCTCCGATTTTTTTATTTAAGAAGGCTTTTTCTGAACAATTGGTATGCCATTACATGAAATACATTTTTGTGCTGAAATGTTCAGTTGAAAGTAAAGTTTTAACTGACATATTTACAGAACTGGCAAAAAAAAAGCCCCGAAATACGGAGCTTTATTTTATATCACAAAATAAATTATTTTTTCCTGTTTTCCATGTGTTTGGCATAACGGTTCATAAACTTGTCAACACGCCCTGCGCTGTCAACCAGTTTCACCTTGCCAGTATAAAATGGATGTGATGTGCTCGAAATTTCAACTTTAAACACCGGGTATTCAACGCCGTCGATTACCTCGGTCTCGCGGGTGTTAACCGTTGATTTCGTAAACCATGTAGTTCCGTTCGACATGTCTTTGAAAGCCACCAGACGGTATTCTTTCGGATGTATTCCTTTTTTCATTGTATTTTGTTTTTAGCCGAATGGTTGCATTTCACCAAACCTGCAATCCATTCTTAATTAATATTCTTATTTTTTATCAGGGCTGCAAAGATAGAAATTGTTCTTTATTAAACAATACAAGTTTTGTTAATTATTTTTCTTCGTATCCTGTTCAGCCTGACCAATAACAGGTGCCCGTTTAAATGGTTTGTTTCTGTCGAACAGGTAGCGCATGGTATAATGGGTTTTCATGCGTTTGCCGCCAACCGATTCGTAGAGTGCAATAATTTTCGGGTTGAAATCGCCAGCCCACGAAAGTTCCATTTCCTTGTACCAGGGTTTGCGGTACAACACCGGTCGGAGGTTGTAAAAGATAGCCGATTCAATGCCCGATTTCTGGTATTTGGGCGCAATTCCGATAATCAAAGCCCGGGCGCGTGTCATGGTTTTGCGTTTTTTCAGCCAGAGGAGTTTGATAATTGATAAAATATCGAGCTTCCCTTTCAAATGTATTAATATCTGGTTCAGGTCGGGAACCATCACAAACAACGCAATTGGTTCTTCTTCGTGGTAAGCAAACCAGATAAATTCTTCATCGATCAGCATTTTTGAATTTTTCAGAAAGTCGCGCAGATCGTCTTTGTCGATGGGTTTGTAATGCTCGTGAAAACGCCAGGCATTGTCGTAAACCCTGACAAAATCATCGACAAACTTTTCCGATTGTTTCCAATCGAAATGGCGGAAACTGTATTGTGGTTTTTTCGAAACCCACTCTGCCACTTTCCAGAAACGGTCGGGCAACTCGGGCATTGTAATATCGAGGTGGTAACTAAATTGCTTAAAATAAACCTGAAATCCAAAGTTTTCAAAAAGCTTCACATAGTAGGGTGGGTTGTAGGGCATTCCAAAACCCTGCGGCATATAACCATCGGCCAACAAACCCCAGTTGATGTAATTCTCCCCAAAATTGATGGGGCCGTCCATGGCTTCCATCCCGTTTGCCTGGTTCCAGTCGGCAGCAGTTCGAAAAAGCAGGTTGGCTGCCTCCTGGTTATCAATACACTCAAAAAAGCCACAACCACCGGTGGGCTGTTCGTAGGTTTTTGCCAGGTTGAAATTGATAAAAGCCCCGATTCTGCCGATTGGCTGGTTCTTATCATCCGTCAAAATCCATCGCGTTGCTTTTCCGTGTTTAAAGGCTTTGTTTTTAGCGGGGTCAAAAACCTCTTCCACCATTATTTCCAGCGGGCAAGCCCAATTCGGGTCATTTTTATAAATGAGATGCGGGACTTCGTGAAAAAGTTGTCGGGTCTTTTTATCGGTAACTTCGATGATTTTCATTTCTTTCGGTTTTTGGAAAGACAAATATAAATAAACACCCAACAAAAAAGGGTTCTGAAAAATCCAAAACCCTTTTCTGAAATATCTTTTCAAATTAGTTAATCCCTGCTGGCGAATTTCGACAATAGCCGGAGTATTTCGATGTACAGCCAGATCAGCGTTACCATCAGTCCAAAAGCACCGTACCATTCCATGTATTTCGGTGCGCCGGTTCCGGCAGCTTCTTCAATAAACGAAAAGTCTAATACAAGGTTAAGTGCTGCAACTGCCACAATCAAAAGGCTGATTCCGATGCTCAGATTGCTGTTCCCGTGCAGGAATGAAAACTCCATTCCAAAGAAACTGCCAATAAAACTGACCAGGTAAACTACTGCAATACCGGCAGTGGCGGCAAAAATTCCCATTTTCAGTTTTTGCGTTACTTTAATAATTCCTGAACGGTACAGGAAAAGCATGGCAAAGAAAACGGCCAATGTCAACATCACGGCACGCATCACAATTCCGCCGTACATACTTTCGAAAAGTGCTGACAATCCGCCCAGCAGCAATCCTTCAAAAACTGCATAAATTGGTGCAGAAATGGCTGCACTTTTGGGTCTGAAAGAAGTTACCAGTGCGGTAATCAAACCCCCGATACCACCAATTAGAAGCCACGGCATTACGGCGGCAGAAGCTGCTTCAGGGCTGGTTACGGCAGCCTGGAAAAATTTGTTCCAGGTAAAAATGGCGGCAGCAAGCACGAGCAAAAGCATGATTGCTGTTTTATTCATGGTGCCGTTTATGGTCATTACCTCGGCCGACGACCTGTAATCCCGGCTGAACACATTCTCTTTCAGCACCGGATTTGATGATCTTGAAATATTAAACATAGCTCAATAATTTAAAATTCATTGTTAATTGTTTTTCACGTTGCAAATAAAACAAAAATTCTGCCGACAGGTTGCAGGCTGCCAAAATAGCATGGAAAATAAACGAAACAGAATCAATTTCTTTTCTGAATTACCTGAAAACATTGAAAAAGTGCGGAATTGTCAGCCCTGGGCCCTGGTCTTTAAAATATCCTGAACATATTCCGAGGTCAGTTCTGCAAGAAGTTCCTTTGCCAGTCTGGCTGCATTTTCCGACTCCCCGGTTTCCAGCGTCCGGGCCAGTTCAATGGTTTGCCGGTTCAATAATTCAGAGCGGGTTCCGAGTGTTAAAAGCGAGCGGTACAAAACTGTGTTTAGTTGCGGATCTTTTGCCAGTGTCTGGATTTCACCGAAAAATGGCTCAAACATTTCGTCGATAACCTGCTGGTTGCTCATGGCAAGCCGCCCCATCAGGTGAATGCCGGTGTAACGGATGAGGTGTTTTTTACCGCGGCACCACTCGAGCGACTTAACAAAGGCAAATTTGCTTTTTACCCACAGATTGGCTGATGCCTGTTCTGCAATTTCGGTATTGTCGAACGATTTTGTCCAGAAATCCATCTGCTCCTCGGTAACTTTTGACGGCTCATCCAGCAATGTAGCCAGGATCATGGTTTCGCGCCACTGTTTGTTCCAGAGTTTGAGTGCCAGCAAATGGTCGGGGTCAAAACGCCGGGCAATTTCGCGCAGGTCGATAACCGAAGCACCCCAGATTTGCTTGTACCCCAGTCCTTTTTGTTTTAACATGGCGGCAACTTCGCCGTTTTTGTGCGATTTTACCTGCGCAATAATTTGCTGGTATTTCTGCTCACTTTCCTGGTTGTCCAATAAAAAATCCATTTTCAGTATTTTTCAGGTGGCTAAAATAAGAATTTCAGGTAACCTTCGGTAATGGCAAAAACTGTCAGTGTTAAAACGGTATAAACAAGAAAAGGTTTTATCGGAATATAATCGGCCGGACTGATTTTCAATTTTCTGTAAGTAACTGCCGACAGGTAAATTTTTTCGAAAAGATAGGCAATAAAAGTGGCTGCGGCTACACCGGCAATGCCCCAAAAACGCACAAAAATCAAACTGAGACTCACGTTAAGCGTTAATTCAAGCAACGCTGCGGTCATAATCGGCCCGGTAATTTTCATACCGTTTAAAATGGTTTGTGGCAGCAATAACCTGCTGATGACCAGTAAAAGATAAATGTTGAAAATGGTGGCACTTTGTGCGAAAGCAGAATTAAAAATTACTGGGAAGACCGGGTGGGCGACAAGCAGCAGCACAATCGTAACCGGAAAAAGAAAGTGCATCAATCTTGAAACGCTTTTCTTCAGTTGAAAAAGGTTTTCTTTCAGGTGGGCAGGATGGGCGAAACCGGGCAGCATAGCGTTGCTTAAAGCATTGGCCAGCAGCAAGGCAAGCGGCAATTCGCGGGCCCCGTAACGGAAAATGGCAAAAGTTTCTTCGTCGAAATTCGAGGTTACAATAAACCCGTCAACAAACTGGGCCGAACCACTCAATAAAGTTGCCAAAACAAGGGGGCCTCCCAGTTGCAGGAACTCTTTTACAAACGAATGCGAATAGCTTATTTTCTTTGCTGTGATAAAAATAATCCACAGCCAGAGGTAGCGCAGCAAGGCAGAAATCACAAGCCCTCCGAAAACAGCTTTTATTCCCCAGCCCAAAACAGCTGGCAGGGCAACCAGCAGCAACTGCACAGAAAATGAAACTGTTGAATAAATTATACTGGATTTGTTCTTTTGTTCGATGAGGTAGTAATATTCCACCAGCCCCGACGGAACCCCGAAAATGATGTATAAAACCAGCAACCCGGCCACGGGAATCTCTTTTCCGTTTAAAAGAAAATCAGAAAATACAGGTTGGAGCAAAAACAAAAATGCAGCAGCCAGCAGGCTCAAAAGCTGCAAAACCACAAACGAACTGAAAATACCTGTTTCTTTTCCGCTGTTATTTCCGGTAAGCGGAAGCAAAGCCTTTTGCAATCCGTTCAGCCAGAAAAAACTGACTGCCCCGGCCAGGAAGGTAAAAGTTTCGTATTCCCCGATTTCGGTTTGGCTCAGTGTAGTTTTGGTAAATACAATACCCGTCAGAATCAGGGTGGTGTACCTGGCCAGCTGGTTGAACTGAAAAGCAGAAATGGTATTGAGTTTAATTTTCACCTGTTTGATAAATGGCTGTAAATTTAAAAAAATTGAACCTGTTTTTGCATGATTTTAAAACTCGAAGAATTAGCTGAAATCTCCTGATTTGATGGTTTAAAACATAGTTTATCGCGCCGGATTCAGTTATATTTGTTAGAAAATCAGCAATAATGAAGATAGAATTCAAAAACAGGACACGTAATATTTTATTGGGTCTGGGATTTTTGTTTATACTTTTTCTGATCTGGTATTTCAGCACCATCATCACCTATATTCTTATTTCGGTGGTGCTTGCTTTTACAGGCAAACCGCTGGTTCATTTTCTAACTTCGCTCAAATACAAACGGTTTTACATTCCACGCGGAATGGCTGCTTTTGTAACGTTGCTTGTCATCTGGTTTGTGTTTTTTACTTTTCTGAAGTTTATGATTCCGCTGATTCTGAGTGAACTCGATACTTTCTCCCAAATCAACTTCGGGCAGGTAATCAACACGATTGGCGACCCGGTAATCAGGCTGCTGCAAAGATTTAACACCCGTCCGCTGAGCTTCGAAAACCAGAGTTTTATCGAAATTCTTGCTGAAAGATTAGGGGGCGAGGTCGATCTGTCAAAGCTTACCAATGTTTTTACAGTCATTGCCGGAATTTTGGGTGAGTTTCTGATCGGTTTTTTTTCGGTTTCGTTTATTACCTTTTTCTTTCTGAAAGACGATCATTTATTCCGCGACGGCATAATGCTGCTCGTTCCAACCGATCTGGAAATCAGGGTTGCCCACATTCTCAGTTCAATTGCACGTTTACTGAGACGTTATTTTATTGGTTTGCTGTTCGATATTTTTATGGTGGGAACTTTAATTACACTGGGTCTTTCGCTGGTAGGTGTGGCAATTAACCATGCCATCATTATCGGATTGATTTGCGGCTCTTTTAACATTGTGCCTTATCTCGGCCCCTGGATAAGCAGCTTGCTGGGTTTACTTATTGTTACTTCACTGAATATTAATGCCGATTTTACAACCCAAACGGTGCCGTTACTTGGCTTAATGACCATCGTTTTCGGGACAGTCCATCTCATCGACAATATTCTTTTTCAGCCGATGATCTATTCCAGCAGTGTAAAAGCACACCCGCTCGAAATTTTTCTTGTTTTTCTGGCAGCCGGGAGTATTGCCGGTGTTTTGGGAATGTTTCTGGCTATTCCGGTTTATACGATTTTAAGGGTGATTGCCAAAGAGTTTTTTGATAACCTGAAAATTGTAAAGAAACTCACCGAAAATCTTGAAACCTGATTTTTAAATATCCGGCGTTAATTACCGGTTTGATACACAAAGTTCACCTGCTAAAATCGTTGCAGCCGGATAAAGAGCCAGATAGATAAATGCCAATTTTTTTCATAAAAATCAGAAACCTTTTTTAACCAAACATTGTTACAATATCGTTTAACAGAAAAGTATCTTTTTGTATTTAACTAAACTGATCGGGATGAGAAAACAATTACCGGGAAATAAAAGAATCAGCAGATTTATTCAGTTCCTGTTCTTTTTTATTTTTTCGATGTTTTTCAGGTTGGCAGTCGCCAGCGACGAGCCGGTTGTTACCGGTCATTCAAAAGACGACATTAAGCGGGGCGAAAGATTTTTCAAAGGATTACTTCCTTTTAACAGAACGGGAGAATCGTGCGTTTCGTGCCACAATCTCAACCACTCCGATACTTTAAACTGGAATCCTTCAGCAATCGATATTGCTCAGAAATATATTTCCAAAGATTTTGCCAGCTTTCAGGCAGCCGTTATGCAACCTTCGGGCATAAAAATGTCGGCCTCACATGTTGATTTCAATCTCTCGGAAGAAGACCTCAAAACCGTAAAGGTTTATCTCGATCATCTTGCCACAACGGGCGTTCAGCCTGAAAAACCAAGTTTTTACAACCTGATTTTATTTTTGTTCCTGGGTTTATTAATTACCTGGGCACTCATCGAGTTAATTTTTATCCGGAAAGTGAAATGGAAAATTGTTCCGTTAATCATCTTTCTCGGGGCTTTTGGCTGGCAGGCAAAAATGATTGCAACCGATGCCATCAAACTGGGGCGGCAGCAAAATTATGCGCCCGATCAGCCTGTAAAATTCTCGCACAAAGTGCACGTGGGCGACAATGGCATCGATTGTAAATATTGTCACACCACGGTTGAACAGGGAAAATCAGCCGGAATCCCGGCCACCAATCTTTGTATGAATTGCCATGTCATCATCAGGGAAGGAACCAACAGCGGCAAGTTTGAAATCGCCAAAGTGGTGAATGCTTCCGAATCGGGCAAACCCATTGAATGGATCAGAATTCACAACCTGCCCGAGCACGTGTTTTTCAGTCATGCCGTTCATGTGGGTTCAGGCAAAATCGATTGTGCCTCGTGCCATGGGCCAGTTGAAAAAATGGACATCATGAAACAGCAGAACGACCTTTCGATGGGCTGGTGTATCAATTGTCACCGCGAAACAAAAGTTCAGTTTGCTGAAAATCCGTATTACGAAACTTATATAAAACTCCACGAAGAACTGAAAAGTGGTAAAGTAGATTCGATTACTGCCGAGAAAATCGGTGCGAACGATTGTATGAAATGCCATTATTAGTTCAGAGCCTGCCTGACCGGAATGGCAGGTTCAGGTTTTAACAGTTTACGGATACCCGGATTATTTGTGGAAAACGAAAGAGTATAATAACCGAAATATCGATATGACAAAATACTGGAGAAGTATTGAGGAATTGAAAGATCCGGCCGCATTTCAAAAGGCCGAGCTCAGACTGGAAGTGGAAGCAAAACGCGATTTTCATAAAAATCAGGCGGGCTCATCACGACGCGATTTTCTGAAATTTATGGGATTCAGTGTGGCAACAGCTGCGGTGGTGGCCAGTTGTAAAAAGCCGGTTAACAAGGCAATTCCCTATCTGGTAAAACCCGAAGAGGTAAAACCGGGAATGGCCAATTATTACGCTTCCACCTATTTCGAGGAAAACGAATATTGCAGCGTTTTGGTAAAAGTGCGCGATGGCCGGCCTATTAAAATTGAGGGAAACAATCTTTCTCCCATTTCTCAGCAGGGAACGTCGGCGCGTGTACAGGCTTCGGTTTTAAATCTCTATGACGATGCCAGGCTGAAAACCCCGCTGAAACGAGGTGCTGCCACAACCTGGGACGAAGCCGAAGATTATATCGGCAAAAAGCTGGAACAACTGAATAGTGAAAATAAAAAAGTGGTGTTGCTTTCATCCACCATTATTTCTCCTTCCACCAAAAAAGTAATCGGAAAATTCAGGGGAAAATACCCGAATGTGGAATGGCTGCAATACGATGCGGTTCCGGCATCGGGAATTCTGACCGCCAACGAGCAGAGTTTTGGAAAGCCTTTTATCCCGGTTTACCGTTTTGAAAAAGCAAAAGTGATTGTAAGTTTTGGTGCCGATTTTCTGGGAAGCTGGCTTTCGCCGGTGGAATACACAAAAGGCTACTCTGCCGGACGTAAACTGCTCGAAAAAACCGATTCGATGAGCCGCCATTACCAGTT
>JAJUGS010000263.1 GCA_029265875.1 Prolixibacteraceae bacterium | reverse complement strand
GTATCCGCCCGACAAGCGGCCAGCCAAAACAACCTCACCATCCGAATTGATAGTTACCCGTCCCATCAAATGACTGAGATCACTTCCAATCCTCACTTCGCCGGTACCGGTTCCTGAAAACTCTTCTGTCTCAGAATCCCTCCTGACAGAGCCGCTGATCCGTGTTCTGAAATAATCGTTGGCATATTGGGCATATAATTGCAGGTGGTTGAACTGTAAACTCTGGATCGACCCGAAGTCAAAAGAGCCTCCCACGCTGAATCCGGCGCCCAGATCACGTGAAGGTGAACCTTTTACCGAAACATCAGCCAGCACTGCTGCAAGTCCGGCAGCCAATGCAGCAATCAAAGCCACTTCATCACTGCTGCCAATTATTTCCACAATTCGCTGTCGCAATGTGGCAAATTCAGGGTCACGCAGAATGGCAGCCGAAGTAATTTCAAAAGCCCTTGAAATTCCTAAAGCAGCAAGCCTTTCGGCACTTTGTTGTGGCTGATCGCTTTCATCCGCTGTATTTTCAACAGCCAGTCCCTGGAGCGCGGTTCCAAGGCTGCTCAAATGCCCCCTCATTTCTGAATTTGAAAGCTGATCCCTCACCAGGCCGGAAATAAGGTCGGCAAGCGGAGTGCCACCACCGGAAGAACTTTCATTCTCATCTTTCTGAATCATCGGGTGTATTCCACCTCCTTGCTGGATTGTATGGGTTAACTCGTGTGCCAGCAGTTTTCTACCGGCATCGCCCGACGGATTGTATTTCCCTTTATTAAAATAAATATCATTCCCCACTGTGAATGCCTGCGCATTTAATTGCCGGTTTAAATGTACCGCTGTTTGATCGGTGTGAATTTTCACCTTACCGAAATCGGCTCCAAAACGGTCAGCCATTAATGATTGAGTCTGAACGTCTAAAGATTTCCCGTTTCCTTTGGTATTGCCGATTTGGTTGAAAATATGATCAGAAACGGGGACAGAACCCGCATTTCCCGGTGACATTTTCTGTATTGAAAAATCACGAATTTCATTGCTGCACTTCATTTGAAGTTTTTCCTCTTCCTCCAGCGGTTGCATTTGTATTTTTTCTTCCTCTTCTTCCGGCTGCATCTGCAAAGAATCTGGTTCACTCATTTTCATCACCTGTTCTGCCACACGTTCAGCTTCCTGTTCGTATTTATCGCCAGGCTGACCAACCTTCAGTTTTGGCTGAATCAACAGGCTCCGGCTATGAGTTAACCGTGAACCGTGGTTCTGTTGAATTGCTTTGAACTGGTACATTTCGAAAGTTTCATTTAAAAAGCACCCATTGTCTTTATCTGGCTTTCCAGTTTGAGCCGGTGATTGCCCTCATGGCTGCCAGAAATGGCGCATAATTTCCGCGGCTGACGTTGTTGCCCAGTCCCATTATATTTGATCGTTCGGCATCGGTGGTTCCATAACAATTTGCATTGTTTGTATCACAATGAATATGGGGCAACCCGATCATATGGCCAAATTCATGAGCTGCCGTATATTGTGTCATGGGCCGGTTATTTCCGGCAGCATCAACCTGCACCGAAGTACCCCTGAACAATCCTACATCACTGGTACCCATTCTGAGCCATCGCTGATCCCTGTGGGCAGCAGGTCCTCCTGCTGCAATTGGCCCGGGAGGATCGGTAGTGGCGGCTCCGGCTGTTGTAGAACCGATATGAGCCACAAAATGCGGATTAACATTGGTATTGACGATATCCACATTGGCATAATAGGTATCTAAATAATTGGCAGGTTGTGCACCATCGGGCACCAGCGCGTACATTTCGGCCCACACACCGCGTACATCGTTCTCAAACCGCCTGATAAACTGGCGTTGCTGATCGGCAGTGGGAACAACCCCGGTTGTTCCAGCATGAAACTGAAAATCAATCCGCATTAAAAGGGTAAGTTGTGCATTTCGATGACTCAAAACGGCATCAAACAAATCATTATGCCCATTCACATCCACGTTGTTGGCCCGTTCGTCGGCACGTGTTCTGATGGCCAGCCTGTCGGCATGGGTGTTCATTTCAGGTGCAAAAGCTGCCTCTCCCCTGTATTCGGCCACCAAAGTCCTGACTGTATTAACACCCAGTTTTCCATCAATATCATCCAGATCATGCATTGCCTGCCAGCTTGCGACCGCCTGAACAAACTCTTCATCAATCAAATGTTCGGCCTCAGGTGAAAGCCCCAAAACATCGCGCATCATCCGCAATTCGGCGGCATTGGCAAACCTGTCGAGATTGTAATGCAGCGCTGCCGATACTTCTTCCGGTTCCAGCAATCCCATTACACCGGCTTCCGGGTTGGGTGGTTCTACTGCCAGGTCGCGCTGAACAAAACCATTTCTCCCGTTTTGCTGAACCACGTGGGTCAACTCGTGTGCCAGTAACTGTTTCCCGCCCGGGCTTTCAGGCATATATTCGCCTGAATTAAAATAAATGTCATTCCCATGTGTGAAGGCCCGGGCTCCTAACTGTCTGTTCATCTGAACAGCATTTGACCCGGTGTGGAGTTTAACCTGGCTGAAATCGGAACCGATCGCGTTACTCATAAAACGGTTCACATCTTCAGACATCGAAATCCCGGTTCCGCGTGTTGAATGCAACTGTTCAGAAATACTTTCAGCCGATGTAACTTTGTTGCCGTCAGATTTTGTCTGAAGCATTTCCTCCTCCTCACATTCTTTGCATTTCATCTGTATCGGCGGATTTTGCAGCGGATGCATCCTGCTCATAACAAGGTTATTACCACCGGGATGCATCTGGGAATTATAATCAAGTTCCAATACTTTCTCTGCAACCGAATCGGCTTCCTGTTCAAATTTATCTCCCGGTGTGCCCACTTTCAGTTTAGGCTGGATATTATTCCGGGCAACCCTGCTTTTTAGTTGTTGTTCAGTCTGAAACATATCTTCTGTTTTAAAGCGTTCTCCTGTTTTTGTGGTATTCCCGCCTGATTCCTTCAATCAAATCATTTTGGGTAATCAGGTTGCTGTTTCTGCCCAATGCCCTGAGCGAGCAATGCTGAATAATATTGATGATTGCCCCGCCTGAAACTTCGTATTTCGCGGCGATTTCATTTAAATCAATGGATTTCTCCAGTTCAACAGATTCAGAAAAACCGTTTTTCCAGATTTTCAGACGTTCATCGGGTGAAGGAACCGGGAATTGAATGGTTGACTGAAACCTGCGTAAAAAGGCGTCGTCAATGTTTCCTTTCAGATTGGTGGCCAGAATCACCAGTCCGTCAAAATCTTCGATTCGCTGTAAGAGGTACGAAACCTGCTGGTTGGCAAACCGGTCGTGCGAATCGCGTGTATTGGTCCTTTTACCAAAAAGCGCATCGGCTTCGTCAAAAAAAAGTATCCACTCTTTGTTTTCTGCCCGGTCGAAAAGCTTTGCCAGGTTTTTTTCAGTTTCGCCAATATATTTCGAAACCATTTGCGAAAGATCGATCCGGTAAACATCGCGGTTTGTTTTTCTCCCCAACAATGCCGCAGTTGTGGTTTTTCCGGTTCCGGGTGGCCCGTAAAAGAGCGACTTGTAGCCGGGTTTCAGGATTTTTTCCATCCCCCACTCTTTCATTAATTTATGATGATGTGTAACCCAGGTTTCAATTTCATTTAACTGAATCATTACATGGTTATTCAGGATGAGATCTTCCCATTCCATTTTTGTGGATAAAAGTTTGGCCGGAAAATCAGGGCTGAAGTTGGGTTTTCGTGCCTCACCAATGGTAAACAAATCCAGTACTTCCTGCGAAATACTGATTGCACCGCTCAACACAGGTTCGTTTTTGTCAATCTCTTCGAGACTCAGAATGTTCTCCCTGCTGAATTTGTGAAAACCATCAAAACACCGCTGTAATGAAAATCGTTGCTCAAGGTTATTTCCGGCTAAAATAAACATGGCGGTTTCGCCGGTTGGAATAAAACCGCTGTGATTTTTTCCGTGTTTGCCGCCAAATTCGGTGTAAATCTGTTGTGTGAGCTCATTTTTTACCAGAAACATATCGAGCAATTCGGGTTTTACATGCGGAACCAGTGCCAGTGCCAGCAAAAACCTTTCTTCAAAATCGAGCTGGTGATTTTTAACGAAAACTGCAAAAGCCGATTTGCTGCCGTTTAAATTGGGTGGTGAAATTTCATAAACACTTTTCACACCCGTTTCTTTACCGGCATTCAGCATTGAGCGGGTTTTCAGTATTTCCCTGAACCAGGCAATTTCCCGGTCGATATCGGCTGCATTGGCTGCTATTTTTGTTTTTTCTACCATTCAACATACAAAATTTCTTCGCACCACGGCAGTTTCACCAGGCTCAACGTCCAAGGTAACCTCTCCAGCATGATGTCAAAGGTGTTCCTTTCGATAACAAGATTCCACGATGCCCCGGCGCGTTTCAGGATTCCTTCCCGGCACAGATACGTTTCGCGGAGCGCGGCCGGATTGCCGGTACGCAGCGCTTCCCATCTTTCCAGCACCGTTTTCATTAAAAAAATACACTCCTCCTTTTCCTCTTCCGAAAGTTGAACCGATTTTGGAACCGGCGCTGAAATTTCAAGTCCACACAATATTTTATTGAGCACGAGATCCGTTTCTTCAGCTTTTTCTTCAGCGGTTGCAATAAACTGTAACAGATGAATGGCTTTGAAAACCGAATCGGTGTTTTTGAACTGCAATTCACTGTTTAGCAATCCCAGTCCTTCAAAAAAGAATTTCAAAAAAGGGTGTAAAATCACCAGCCCGGCATTTGAAACCACGATTGTTGCTGCATCTTCAGGCGTTTTCTGTGGGAAAAGGCTGAATGATTTGTTGACTTTTTCTTTCCCGAGAGCAGTAGTTTTTTCAGCACTCAATATCTCTGAATTACCTGTCAACTCCTGATTTTCCTCTGTTTCCCCTGCAACTTTTTTCTGCGAAATCCGGGCAAATTCATTAATCCAGAAATCGATGGCGACACCACTTTTTGTGTGAATATTCAAAATTGTTTCGTTTAGATGCTGGCTTACAAAAGGCAGTTCAGCTGCAACCTGAATTGCGGCAATTATTACATTTTCAGCATCTTTATGTTGAAATCCATTTTTATATGTTTGTGATGACAGAATAATTTCTGCCAGTTTGCTTTCTTTCTCAACTGCGGAATATGCGGCTAAACTTAAATCCAGAATTTTCTTTATAAAAGCAATCTTCTGACCACTGACATTCAAAAACTGCTCATTTTCAAAATATTGAAGCGCAGCTTCATAAAAGGAAACTGACAGTTTTTTTTCAGGAAAAACAGCCCCGGAACATCTCCGTAAAATGCGGAATTGAGCTGAAAGATTCATCAATAACCCGGCATTCAGTTTTTTCAACAATTCATATAAATAGGAATGGTTGTACTGAAAGACAAGTCTTTTTCTCACACCTGGATTTTTTAAAAGTGGCAGAAATGTGTTTTTCAGAAGACTGCTGTCAATATTTAAAATTTCTTTGAAAATATTTTTTGACAAGCTCTGTGCTGAAAATTTTTCTGCATCGCGGTTTCCATGCCACCATGGGAAATACCCATTTTCAAGAAAAAATAGAAATTGGTCCAGGTAATCATTTAACTTGTTTGTTATCAACAAATCATGACCTTTGGGCTGTGTTTTCCTTTCCTGATTCTGTTCCATTGAATTTTTGCCCTTCATCAGGAGGAGATTAAGCTG
>JAJUGS010000244.1 GCA_029265875.1 Prolixibacteraceae bacterium | reverse complement strand
GCTGTCTTAATCCTTATTATTCTGGAAGTTGGTCTGTGACTGAACAGAAGATTGAAGGTATTATCACATCGATTGTGCCGGTCTTAATCCTTATTATTCTGGAAGTTGGTCTGTGACAGCAACTTTATAAAAACAATAAAATGAGAACAAAAGAGTCTTAATCCTTATTATTCTGGAAGTTGGTCTGTGACCAACAGTATTGAAAATCTTGAAATCATCGAAAGAAGTCTTAATCCTTATTATTCTGGAAGTTGGTCTGTGACACTATCTTTCTTATGGTTCTAAAATACAAATAATTAGCTGCCATTATCGGTGTTTTTTGCTTCAAAAATCCAAAAAAAAGGTAACTGATTTTTGCGGTGCAAAGGTATTCTTTTAAAGGAATTTTCAATATGTCAAAGAACTGATTTTTTTCAGCGTGCGGCTATCTAAAAAAACAGGGTGTTCCGGTTTTGCAAAATAAGGTCGAAATCGATTTTTTGCCCAATAACACTCATGGCTTTAATCTCGTCGGTTGATACCGGCACCAGAAAAATACTATCGTTGTTTTCGTAACATGCCTGAACTGCACGCAGGTCGTCGCGTATCTGGTCGTAAACCTGGCGGTTGGTATTGGCCAGGAATATTGATTTTTGTACCCGTGTACATCCCTTTTTAATCAGGTATTTCACTACCTGGGTACGTACTTTGGTGTTCTCGATGTCGTACATTACAAAGTAGATCATTTTTCCATCGGTTTTAGCCAGGTTATTAAAAATCCCGAGCATCCGGTTTACCCTTTCGGGCAATGGTTTTAGCCCGTCGTCACCGTTATGGGCGCCAACCTGTGGCGAACCTGCAATACCGGCATTTTTCAGTTTACGCAGTTTCTCGGGAAATGAAAGTTCTGTTTTTTTTATGCTGCCCATTTAATCAAACATTTCGGTTAATATTTGCCTGCACAACTGGTTGAAATCGGTGTTTGTTCCATGGCGGGGCGAGATTACCGCCGTAAAACCGCGTTTCCCGTAAAATAAATTAATTTCGGCCTGTAGCCCGTTATAGCTGAATTTGAATTTTTTCCCGTAATGGATATTGCTGACATCGGTGGTGGCAATATTGGCCTGCAACATGCGGTGTATCACTCTCTCAACCGTTTGCTCCACTTCTCCCGGCACATAAATTTGCTTTTTGCTTTTCTCCCTGAAATTGGGGTTTAAAGTGGCTTTTATTTTTGCCAGGGCATCGGTGTCGATCGGCTGTTTTGCAGGCAATAAGTTTTCGTTTTGTGCCCGGGCCGTTTCTTCCTCTTCGCGCAGTGTGGCCTTTAACCGGCGTACTTCGGTGTAGTTTTCAAAATGCACGAATGCATCAGGGTTAATGGGTTCGGGGGTTTCGTTATACCAGGCATCAGGGTCGTGGGAGAAAAAACAGGCACGGGTAACATCACTCGTGCGGGTATCGGTTAGCTGTTGAAGCTCATATTGTTTCGAGAACGAAGAAAGAAATGATTTGTAGAATAGTGTATATTTTGCAGCATCGTACATTTTCCCGGAAAGTAAAAACAATACTTTTAGCCCATCATTACCGGGCGAGGCAAACATCATGTGCACCCGCTTATCGGTCATTAATTTAAGTTTCAGCGCTTCTACAGAGGTATCTTTCACCGAGAGATGGTCAATATCGGCCATAAAACAGCCTGTATAAGCGAAGTTTTCGGAACGTCGCACGGGTGGGTGAAAAACCGATGTTACCACATAAGGCAATTGTCGTTTAAGCAATTGGTACCTTTTTTCGTCGATGTTTTTCACCAGGCGCAGTTGCCTGATGGCTGCAGCGAGTTCGGGTTTTGGGTTTTTAATGGCATGATAAAGGTATTCCGGGGTAACTTTTACCAGCGGGTCGGCTGTTTGAGTGATGTTTTTTCCTGCCATTAGCATAGTACAAAGTTTAAAGTTTAAAGTTCAAGGTTCAAATTTGGGAGTTCAGTGTTCCAAGTTCCAAATCACCATAAATCTCCGCCAGTCACTTTTCTTTTTATCCGAATTTTTTAAATTCCTGTGCCAATTGCTGAGCGTAAAGCGATAGATGAACGATCCGCGAACGGTCGAGGCCGTTTTCGCGAATCAGTTCTTCGAGATAATCGTTCATGCTTTGGATCAGTATCCGTTTCCCCAGGGCTTCGAGCCAGTAGGAGCCATCTTCGCGTTTGCTGAAGCAGTCTTCATTAATCGCGCGCTGGATGACCAGTTGTAATACCACATAATCAGCCCAAACCCGGTAACGTTCAATAACATCGAAAACCAGCACGGGGCGGTTGTAATCGTCGCGGTGGAACACACCCACATAGGGGTCGATTCCTGCCTTGATGAGGGCACCTTCAATTTTCCCGTAGAGGATTCCATAGGCATAATTGAGGAGGCAATTGGTGATATCTTCGGCCGGATGTTGTTTGCGTCCGGTCATTTTATATTCGTCGGGCAAAAACAGGTTGATGATATCGAAATAAATGCGCGAAGCAGCGCCCTCCCACCCCCTTAAGCCGGAAGCAATGTCGGGCACAATTTCGCCTTCGAGCCGATTGGTTTTGTCGCGGTAATCTTCAATCCGGCGAATGGCAGTTTTAACCTGTTCTTCCTGAGCTGGTGTGCTTGTTTTCAGCGAGAGCAACAGGGCCTGCTGGTTTTCCATTTTTTGAATAATAACCTTTTTAATCCATTCAACAGCTGCCTTTGAGAAAGTGAATTCGAGTTGCCCTTTCCGGATGGTGGAAACCGAGCCGTATTTGTGGCTCCATACCCGGCCTTTGGGGTTCCCGGCCTGGTCGACAAACAGCACTTCAATTTCGTGGTCGATGGCCAATAAAGCTGCGTCACTGGTAATCATGGCGCCTTTGCCAATTACAATGCTTTTCAGCCCTTGCGGGTGGATTCGTTGTTTGCCCTCGCTGTTAACCACCATAAACGTGTCGTTGTCTTTCACGAGGCTGGTTCCGTAGGTATTGAGGATGAGTTCCATAAAATTCAGTTTAAAGTTTAAAGTTCCGGGTTCAAAGTTTAGAAATTCAACAAATCTCAAATTCAGTAAATCAATATAATACCGGATGATTGGGTATAATTAATTGCTCTGATGCACGGGTAATAGCCGTATAAATCCAGCGGTACTGGTTTTCGCGCGGTAACTTGTCGAAAGCGGGCTCTAACTGTACAAACACGCTGCCCCATTCGCCACCCTGTGCTTTGTGGCAGGTAATGGCATAACCGAATTTAACGCGCAACGCATTAAAACGTTTATCAGAAATCATGTACTGCAAGTACAAATCGGAGTTGGGTTTTATGTTTTTCTTTTTCATACGAATGGCAAAATCGATGGTAAAAGCTTTGTCCTGCTCTGAACTTAATCCGGGAGCGGCACTGTAAAGTAAATCTTTAATGATTTTTACCTTTTGTACTTTTCCGGTTTCCGGGTCTTCGGTTTCGGCATCAAGTAACGATATGTTTCCCACTTTTTCACCCGTGTCGGAAAAGGAATTGAGTTTAATGTGTTGCCCATTATTATACCCCGTGGCATAATTATTCTGCACCACCATAAGCCATTCGCCTGTTTGCAGCGGAGGTTCTGCCCGTTGATACAAACCGTTGCGCACCTGACTGTTAATATAATGGGCCGAGCCATTTGACAGCGTGATGAAAACCGATTGATCGGCGCCATTTTTACCGATATGTTTTACGTACTTGCTAACTGCCGACCAAATATTGGGGGGAGTTACCATATCGGGCCACATGCTCGCACCAAGCCCCAACGGAGGAATAGCCCCGGAGAACAGTTTTTCGCGAAGTTGCGTGGCATTGTGCAGAATTCCACCCGAATCGTTTTGTCTTTTTACCTCGGTAAGGCTTGTATCGATTACTTTTTTTCGGTACTGATTGCTCAGATAAACCGGGTCGAGCGCGGCTGAAAAGCTGCAGTTTACCGGTGGCAACTGGGCATTGTCGCCAATAAATATGATTTTGCGTTTTCCCACAAACCTGAAGATGTGGTCGAGGAAACGTCCATCGTCAAAAAGCAGGTTGAGGTTAACTTCCGAGCGGTCGGCAATCATTGAGGCTTCATCGATAAAATACACGGTTTCGGCATCGTCGAGGTTAACACGAAGCTTAAATGCGATCGATTTTTTATGTTCGGTAACTTCGCATTTTTGCGCATCGATAACATAAATACTGCTGTGTATTGTGGTTGCCGTGCGCCCTGTTTTATTGGTGAGCACACGGGCGGCACGGCCTGTTGAAGCCATTAAACGATATGGCCGTTTTAAAGAATCGAGATAATCGAGTACACCTTTTAGCAGGGTGGTTTTGCCGGTACCGGCGTAACCTTGCAACACAAAAACCTGTTCATCATCGTTTTCGAAAAACACGCTGAGTTTCTGGATGGCGACCCACTGACCGGTGGTGGGCTCGTATGGCATGTGGTCGATGATGGGCATGGCTGATTCTTTATTTTCTTAACATTTCTGTAATTTCCAAATGCATTTCTTCATAATAATTACGGCGGAAATCCATGTTAAATAAAACGAAGCATTTCTCAATTTCATCAAGAAATCCACGGTCTTTTAAACTTTGAGCTTTTACCCCCAATCCTTTGTGTGCATAATTGTTTCGCAGCGTATCGATACCAACATTTTTGCATGCATTGCGAGAATTAATCTTTTTGAAGCAATCACAGATCTGAATGTTTTTTGAATGTTTAATCTGGCTTGTTAATTCTATTAAAGGAGGTAGTCCTCTCTTGTTTGGATCAATGTAGTCAGGGAAAGTAAATCTTCCATTACTGTAATCTGTAAGAAAATTGGAATAAGCATCTTCGTATTGGGTGCCAAAATCATACTGAAATTGGTTTTTCAATACACAATGAATGTAGTTTTCGATGAACATGGAAAAGAAATGGACAGATTGCTCAACAACCCCGACTGAATATTTCCATTGAACAATTGCCAGAATTTCGCTAAGTTGAAAAAAATCCGTTGGAGTTAATAATTTTTCCCAACCTTCAAATTTGCCAAATGAAATATTTTTTAAATAATTAATAACACTTGGAGTGCACTGTTTTTCACGAATTAAGGCGTCTGCTTTTTTACGGGTTTCCTTAATCAAAAACCGTGATCTCAACTCGATAAATTCAAGCAAACCGCATTCAATCCCAGAGGGCTGATATCCGTTGGCAATAAGCAAATTCTTGGCCAATGGGTAAGCAGCAGAATGTATGGCCTGAATTGCATGCTCCAAATCGATGATTTTACGGTATTCGTAACTTTCACCACGGATTACCTTACTTTGGCCTTTTTGTTCCTGGGCGACATAGTAAACCGTAAACTGGTGGGGTTCGAACAGGTATTCCAATGAGATTTTTGCCGCAAATTTTTGTTGCGATGTACCACCTGCATCGCAATAAATAATATGCTTACCTGATTCCTGTTTTTTTATTTTTAATAAAAAGTTTCTATAACTGGGGAAGAGTTCGTCGTGAACGAAAACGCTGGCACTGAAAGGTATGTTTTCAAAAATGATATCCGGATAGATTTCTTTCAGAATATGACACAAAATTTCGCCTTCAAAAACAGTATCCTGGTCATTCCTTAATTTATCGGGCATATCGCTCGAAATCAGATATACTTTTTCAAGCTGATCTTTTTCTTTTTCAATTACTTCATTTATTATAACCGGTTCAGGTTTTGAGACGAGCGTGCCAGCTTTCAGTTGTTCTGCAATTAACCTGGTTTGTTCTCTGAAAGAACTATTTTCATCACTGTCAAAAATTTTTGAAATGAACTTGCCATCAATTTTCAAATTACGGTTTCCAATGTTGCTAATAAGTATTTTTTTCATTGAAAGACATTTTAAAGTTTAATACAAAAATCCAAATAACCAAAGCGGGATGGTTTGCCCAAACCCGGTTTCAATATTGTCCTGAACCACGAAGCTGTTGGGGGTATCCTTAATTTGCCGGCTGGTTTTGGCAGCTCCTCCAATTTCGAAGGTATAGATGTTATTGACCAGAAAATCGCCAGCTTTGGGTAAAGTTACCCGGTGCAGACAACTGAGTTGGTTCAGAAAAAAAGTTTCACGAAGAGCACCGGTTTCGGGCTCCCGGTTTGTAGAAAGTGCCCATGCCAGCGACGGGTTATGGAGGTAAAGTTTTTCGGGTTTGGTGAGATAGCCGGTG
>JAJUGS010000248.1 GCA_029265875.1 Prolixibacteraceae bacterium | reverse complement strand
TTCAAAAAAAATGCAACAGGCAAAAACCAATAAAATTGATTTGTTAGCTTTGCACCACTTATTAATTCAGAATTTATGCTCAACTTAAAATTTATACAGGAAAACCCCGAACTGGTGATTGCCAAGCTGAAAAAGAAACATTTTGATGCCACTGAAATTGTGGGGAAAATCACCGAATTGTACCGCACCAAAAACCAGTTGCAAAACCAGTCCGACCAGGCCAAAGCTGAATTGAACAAAATTTCGGGCGAGGTGGGTTTGCTGATGCGACAGGGAAAAAAGGAAGAAGCAGAAATCGCCAAAGCCCGCACCTCCGAAATCAAAGAGAGCATCAAACAGTTTGATGTTGAATTTGCCGCCATCGAAGAACAGGTGTACCAGTTGCAGGTGCAGTTGCCCAACCTGCCTGCTGATATTGTTCCCGAAGGCCGTCACGCAGCCGACAACCTCACGGTGAAACGCCAGGGCGACATTCCCGAACTGCCTGAAAATGCATTACCTCACTGGGAACTTGCTGCCAAATACAACCTTATCGATTTTGAATTGGGCGTAAAACTTACCGGCGCCGGTTTCCCCGTTTACCGCGGGAAAGGGGCACGTTTGCAGCGAGCGCTTATCAGCTTCTTTTTAGATGAAGCCCGCGAAGCAGGTTATGAAGAAATTCAACCCCCGCTGATGGTCAACGAAGCCTCGGGTTTTGGCACCGGCCAGTTGCCCGACAAGGAAGGCCAGATGTACCACGCCACCCTCGACAACCTGTACCTGATACCGACTGCCGAAGTGCCGGTAACCAATATTTATCGCGATGTGATTCTGGAAGCCAAAGACCTGCCGTACAAAAATACGGCTTACAGCGCCTGTTTCCGCCGCGAAGCCGGTTCATATGGCAAGGATGTGCGCGGACTGAACCGCCTGCACCAGTTCGACAAAGTGGAAATTGTGCAGATTGCCCACCCCGACAAATCATACGAAGCGCTGGATGGAATGGTAAACCACGTGGCCAGCCTGGTCGAAAAGCTGGAACTGCCCTACCGTATTCTGCGTTTGTGTGGCGGCGACATGAGTTTTACATCGGCGCTGACCTACGACTTTGAGGTGTTCTCGGCAGCCCAGAAAATGTGGCTCGAAGTAAGTTCGGTTTCCAATTTTGAGTCGTTCCAGGCCAACCGCCTGAAACTGCGTTACCGCGACGAAGCCACCAAAAAACCGCAATTGGCGCACACACTCAACGGCAGCGCGCTGGCATTGCCACGCATTGTTGCCGCCCTGCTCGAAAACAACCAGACACCCGAAGGAATAAAAATCCCGAAAGTTTTGGTACCGTATTGCGGGTTTGAGATGATTTATTGAAAAGAATTTTTAGATAAACAGAAAAGCCGGAGCAATCCGGCTTTTTTCTTTTCGTATCCACAAAAAATTATTTGACAACCAGCTTCCCCGTTTTAATTCCTAATTCAGTTGTAGCTTTCAGCAGATAAATTCCGGGTGGAATATGTTGAATATTCAGTGTGTTCTCAACCAGTTCCTGCGCTATCCATGTTTGAACAACCCTGCCCGAAAAATCGGTTAACTCAATAGTTTTGATGGGGATATTGGAAGGATTTGAAATGGTAACAAAACCATTCGCCGGGTTGGGAAATACCCGAATCCCTTGATTTAGCATTTTAATTTCATCTGAACTCGTAATATAATCACAGGCCGATACAATATTTGTGCTGTAAACTCCAATTTCATTGTCATAATAGCATCTTAAAGGGCCGGGATAATGTGGACCAGTTAAAATCTCACAACCAAGCCCAAACTGTGGCAATAAATAATTATTGTATCCAATTTTTTCAATAAAATTTGCCTGAAGTGAATCGTTTAATGTGACATGAAATTTTTTCAATAATTGATCATTAATCTCAATATTGGTGATGCTGTCGACCCTGACTTTAAATGCTTGTGTACAATTTGGCAAATAGCTGATTGAATAAAAAGTATTGCCAGCTTCTGCTGAAAAATCGTACAGTATATAGAATTGCCCGTTTTTGTAATAACGAACTGTATCGCCACTTTCATAAAGAATAATATTTCCTGCCTTATAGTTATAAGTCTTCTGATAGAAATAACTATACCCAATGTTTCTGATCTGCAATAACCGGCAATTGTGATTATCAATAATCGTATCTCTCAGAACGCTGATTTTCTGATAACCATCATCCAATGTAACATCAGGATCATAATTGTAATACCATTCGGCACCAATTGGTGCAAACTCTGGTTTATTGCCATTTGGTTCTGGAATACCCTTAATTACCAGCTTTTCGCCCCATTCGGTTTCACCTTTTTTGTAATAAACCAGTTTGCGTTCTTCCGTATCTCCAACATAACCGCTGCAATAATAGTACGGTCCTCCCAGACCATCAATGTACTTTTCATTATACACACAACCTTCTCCCGTTACTGGGGACAAACAACTGTCTCGTAAGCCATAAATAAGCAGGTTACCTGGAATGGTTCTCGTTCTGAATTCATCGTTTATCATATTTATTGAGTATGCAGTAAATTTATCTATTACAGGTTCTCCGGGCAATTTATCGAAGTCAGGATTGGCTTTTACCACCGAAATTATTGTGTCGTTAAATAATTCTAAAGAGGTACTATCAGTATAAACTGTTTCTATGCTTTGCTTTCGGGCGCAACGGTAAACAATGGAATCGGCAAAATCGGTGCGTTCGAGATATTTATAAATACAACGGTTATCATATTCCCGGTAAGGAAGATATAAATAAGCATCGCCTGTTTTATGTTCCAGTACATGTAATTCATCGCCGGGCTGAAAGTCGTTCACTTCAAACCAGGTCAGATTCTGGACACCAGCGTTTGGATTAGTAAGTCCCACTAACGAAAAGGTTTCAAGCCGGTCTGCCGGATAACGTACAGTGATGTCGGGGAAAAGATAAAAATTGAGCGTTTGAATAAAACCATAGTTTTTACTGATTTTTAACTTCAGGCTGTTCAGTGGATGTTCCAGCGTGTTTCTGTTTTGGTTGATAACTGTCAGTGTAATTGTTTTTACCGAATCAGTTAAACCCAGAAAGGTTTCCAATCCGACAGATTGCACCGTTGCTTTTACCCTGAAATCATCGCCACGTTGAAAGGCAATCCATGTTTCATTCACCCGGGCGCGGGATTTCATTGTGATAGTGTCGCCATCGCGGTTAAAGAAAAGGTTGGTTCCTTCGGGTTTTATCACAACTTTTTCGCCCATCCACGAGGCTTTATAAGGTGATATACAACTTTCAGAAATCCTCTGAATGGTGGCAAACGGATAAAAAACAGTATCACTAACCGCCTTTACAGAATCGATTCGCAGCGCTTTGATCTGTTTTTCTGAATTCTCAAAAAGTGCAATTCGGTTGGAATAAACTGTTTGATAATCGTGAAACTGAAATTTTCCGGAATCAACAATAAGTTGTGCAAACATACTAATTGAAAACAGGCAAAAGATAACGATGAAAACGGCTTTTCTGATTGGGGAGAAACTGCGTTTGGATAATCTGGTGGCCATAATTCGGTTTTTTTGTTGATAATGAGGTTACTAATCTAAAAAAAAAAAAACTGAATTACGGTTGCTGAAACTGCATTTTTTTTTACTTCTGATGTTCGTTTTCCCGAGGCAGATAATCCCGCAACCAGGCCGGATAGGTATTCCACCTGCCCGGATACCATCGCGACCCCAACCGGATAGGATATTACCCCGGCCAGATCGACCTGCAACCCCGGTCGGATTGACTTTTTTTGCCAACCGGATTAAGTTTCCGGTGAACCAGATAGGGTTTTCACCCGGTCGGATTAAAAATCCCGGCTCCTGGATAGGGAGTTGACCTGACCAGATAGGTTGCTGACCCTGCCGGATAACCAGTTGACCCAGTCAGATCGCCAGTTGACCCGGTCAGATAACCGGATGACCCGTCCTGCCGGGGTTTGACGGGTCGGCTTAAAATCACTGTTTTATAATATTTTATTACATTTGTTGCGAAAAATGAGGGGAAGAAAATGCCGCACACTGCCGGAAAACGTTTAATCGAAACCATCGTCAAACAGCTTGAAAGGGTTGAGTATTTCAGCGCTGCAGAAAATATTTCGCCCAATGTGGCGGTGCACGAAATGCGTAAAAACTTCAAACGGCTTCGTGCTTTGTTGAAATTTTACACCGGTTTTACGGATGAGTTTACCCCAGATTTTGCACAGCAGATTAAATTTTTTGGCCGTTCGCTTACCCACATGCGCGAAACGTTTGTGAACTGTCAGATTTTCGACCGGATTTCTGCATCGGGGAATCTGATTCCGGACAGAAAGATCAAGGCTGCCCGCGAGAAGTTCAACGAAAAAAACAGGGTAGTGATTGAACAGGGATTTCTTGCGGCAGAAGGTTATCTGCCCATTCAGAAGTTTGTGGTTTCGCTCGTGGAACAAATGGAAACAATCACTTTGGAAACTCCTTCACATCAGCAGTTTGCCGCTCAGATTCAGGAATCATACAACCAGTCGTATGCCATTTACCAGTTTCTCACGGTGCAGTCGGACCCCGAACTGGTGCACGAGTTGCGCAAAAAGCTGAAACAGTTGTATTATCAGTCTGATTTTATCCGCTACATCCACCCCCGTTTTTTCAGGCTGAAAACCTATCACCTGAACAATATTACCGAGCAGTTGGGCGAAGACCACGACCTTTTTGTTTTTCTGACCGAATTGCAAACCGGCGGATACGGGTTCAGTAACGAAGAGCTTGAAATTATCGAGAACCAGGTACAACACCTGCGCGAAATGACCCGGTTGAAACTGTTTCCCAAACTAAAACAGTTTTTTGCCGAAACACCCGAGGTTTTCAAACTAAAAACCGACACGATTTTTAAAATTCCGGTGGTTTAAGTTTTAATCTGAAATCAGACTTCTCCTGAAGCTTCGGGATCACGCAGTTTGGCTGTAAACCTGAGTCGCAACACAATCTTCATTGATACAATGCAAAAAAGCAGAAAGCTACATTAATGATGTCATTTCGACGAGTATGCGAGGAGAATTGAAAATCAGCGGAGCTAAATCTCTTTCAACAGGCAGACCTCTCCTATCGTCGAGGTGACAGCAAATTGAATCTGGGATTGATAGAGGGGTTGCGGTCGGCTATAATCTTTGCACCGTCATTCCGCCATCTACCAGAACCACCTGTCCGGTGGAGTAGGGAAGCATTCCGGTGGCCATGGCAGCCGCTACTTTCCCAACATCTTCGGGTGTTCCCCAGCGTTGCTGGATGCTGAGTCCCTGTTCAAACAGTTTGTCGTATTTTTCGGTTACACCGGCAGTCATATCGGTTTTTATCACCCCAGGCTGAATTTCGTACACCGGAATCCCGAATTCGCCCAGCCGTGCCGCCCATAATTTGGTGGCCATGGCAATTCCGGCTTTCGAAATACAATATTCACCACGATTGACTGATGCGACGCTGGCCGAAACCGAAGAAACATTGATAATACAACTCCAAAAATCCGGGTTCTCTTTTTTTTGCTGCACCATGTGGCTGGCAAAAAGCTGGGTTAGAAAATACGGCCCTTTCAGGTTGGTGGAAAGTACTTCATCGAAAATATCTTCAGTAGCCTCCAGTATATCCTTTCGTTCGCGGGGCGCGATTCCGGCGTTGTTCACGAGCACATTCAAAGCGCCAAATTCCGAAATCACCGTGTTGAAAATCCGCTGTCGGTCGGTTTTGTCGGCAACACTAACCTGTGCATAAATTACCCGTGCACCAAACATTTTCAGTCCGTCGAGCACAGGCTGCACCGATTTTTGTTCCCTCACGCCATTGATGGCCAGGTTGAACCCAGCTTTTGCCAATTCGATGGCAATTCCCAGCCCGATTCCGCGCGAACCACCGGTTATTAATGCTGTTTTTCTTATACTCATATTATACTGCCTACTTAGTACTGCCGCTAAATACTTTTTAATTCTCTGCCACTATCTGCTCAAAGGGCCAATTTCCACCCACGTCCTTTTTGCCCAGCTTTCCAGTCCTTTTTCGGCCAGTTGAACACCTTTGGCGCCTTCGAGTAAATTCCAGCGGAAAGGTTCGTCTTTTACCACGTGTTTCAGGAAAAGTT